>JAZJZB010000025.1:0-37785 GCA_040390085.1 Pseudomonadota bacterium
ACTACGGACGGCGAATTCCACAGCGCCCGCCGCCAGTTCGCGCGGTGGGAAGAAGAGCGTTGGATCGGCGTCGACCGGGTGGCGACGGAGCCGTTCGATACTTTCCCCGAGCGCTTCTGGTCCGCCGCCCGACAGGGTGGGCACGACCTCATCCTCGTCAGCCAGGTGCTGTTCGGCAGCGGCCGGAATTTCGGTGGAGTCGACGAGCTGGCAGCGCTCGGCCGGCCCGAGGGCCCGTGGGCGGTGATCGACGGCTACCACGCCTTCATGGCCATCGAGCGGCCGTTCGGCGAAACCGCCGCAAACAGCGCTTTCTACCTCGGCGGCGGTTATAAATATGCAATGTCGGGCGAAGGCTGCGCCTTCATGCACGCCCCGGCCGCTTTCGGGCCGCGGCCGCCGATCACTGGCTGGTTCGCCGAGTTCGAGGATCTGAGCCTGCCGCCGGGCAGCGTCGGCTATGCCAAGGATGCGACGCGCTTCCTCGGCGCGACCTTCGATCCGTCGGCGCTCTATCGCTTCACCGCCGTGCGCCGGATGCTCGCGGAAAACGGCCTGACGACTGCGCGAATCTCGGCCCATGTCGAAGAGCTGCAGACGCAGTTCCTGGAAGGCCGCGCGTCGACGCCGCTTGGCGAGGCGGAATTGCTCAACCCGATCGACGCCAAGCCCCACGCGCGTTTCCTCGCCTTGCGCAGCCCCAAGGCTCAGTCCTGGTACAAGCAGCTCATGGCGCGCAATTGCATCACCGATGTCCGCGGCGACGTGCTGCGCATCGGCTTTGGTATCTACCAGGACGGGGACGACGTCCGCCGCCTGCTCCAGCTGCTCGGGGAAGATCTGTGAAAGCGAATCCTTCGGCCGCGCCGCGCCGCGCCGCGCCGCTCGTCCTCGCGCTGCTGCTGCTCGCCTACATCTTCAATTTCCTCGACCGCCAGATCCTCGGCATCCTCGCCCAGCCGATCAAGGCCGACCTCAAGCTTTCCGATACGGAATTCGGGGCCATCGGCGGGCTCGCCTTCGCGCTTCTTTACTCGGTCCTCGGCGTTCCGCTCGCCTACCTGGCGGACAAGACCAGTCGCAGCTCGGTCATCGCCGCCGCGCTCGCGGTGTGGAGCGCCTTCACTGCCTTGTGCGGCACGGCGTCGGGCTTCGCGCAGCTGTTCCTCTATCGCCTCGGCGTCGGCGTCGGCGAGGCCGGCGGAGTCGCGCCATCCTACGCGCTGATCGCCGATTATTATCCGCCCGAGCGGCGAGCCAGGGCGCTCGCGGTCTTCTCCCTGGGGATCCCGATCGGCCTTGCCGCCGGCACCATGATCGGCGCCTACATCGCCGCCGCCGTTAGCTGGCGGGCGGCGTTCCTGACCATGGGCGTCGCCGGGATCGTCCTCGCGCCCGTCCTGCGCCTGGTCATCCGCGATGTCGCGCGGCCCGCGCCGGCGGCCGGTGCGGCCAGCCTCGCCAGCGTCTTTCCGATGCTCGCGCGCAAACCGGCCTTCTGGCTTCTCGCTTTGGCCTCGTCGTCGAGCTCCCTGTGCGGCTACGGATTGGCCTTGTGGACCCCGTCGGTGATCATGCGAAGCTTCGGGCTTGATCTGACCTCCACCGCCAATTTCCTTGCCTCGGTCGTGCTGATCGGCGGCTGCATTGGCGTGTTCGCCGGCGGCTGGTTCGCCGATCGCGTCGGCAAACTGGACCGCGGCTGGTACGCGAGGCTGCCGGCGATCGCGTGGATCATCACCGCGCCCGCCTGGGCGCTCGGGCTGATGGCGCCGAGCTTGTGGTTCGCCTGGCCGCTGCTGCTTGTCGGCAATGCGCTCAACATTCTGTGGCTCGGGCCGGTGACGACCGCCGTCCAGCACCTCGTCCCGCGCGAGATGCGCGCGACCGCCTCGGCGAGCTTCCTTCTCATCAACAACCTCGTCGGGCTGGGGGTCGGGCCGATCCTGATCGGCCGTCTGTCCGACCTCCTAAAAAGCACATACGGCGTCGATTCGCTGCGCAATGCAGCGGTCGGATGCACCGCTTTTTACCTTCTCGCAGCGCTGCTCATGTTGCTCGCGGTCAAGCCGTTGCGCTCCGCCTGGGTCGACGACAGATAATAACTATCTGAATAGCTTCGACATTTGAGGTTCACCCTAGCGCGCTAGAGCGCAGGTTCCATCCGTTTAAGCGTTGGAACGGTGAGGCGGGCAACCCGTTGTGTCGTTCGAAAGGAGATTTTGTCATGTCCAGGGTCTTTCTCGCCGCGGGCGTTGCCGCGCTGGCGATCGCAGCACCCTTGGCCGCCAAGCCAGGCGGCGGTGGCGGAGGCGGTGGCGGCGGTGGCAGGGGCGGCGGAGCCGCCTTTGTGCAGCGCGGCGGCGGCGGCGCCGCGCGCATGCAGGCGCCTCGAATGCAGGCCCCGCGCATACAGGCCGCCCCGCGCCAGCAGCGCTTCGCCACATCCGCGCGGCCGCAGCGCGCCGAGCGCATCCAGATGCGGGCTCAGCGCCCGGCGCGCCTAGAGCGCGTCCAGATGCGCGCGCAACGTCCCGCCCGCGTCGACCGGGTGTCGACCCGCGTCGCCGACCGGCAGCAGGTGCGTGCTAACCGCGCTCAGCAGGTCCAGAACCGCGCGCTTGAGCGCCAGAACAGGCTTACCAACCAGCAACAGCTGCGCGTCGACCGCGTGGCCCAGGGCCAGAACCGCATCCTTGAGCGCCAGCAACTGCGCGCCGGCCGCGTCGGCACGGCGCAGCTGAACGGTCAAGGCTATGGCGTGGGCGGGTGCCCGCCGGGCCTCGCCAAAAAAGCAGTCGCCTGCGTACCTCCGGGCCAGGCGGCCAAGCTCGGCCTGACCCCTGTGATCACGGCCAATAACGCCGCCGCGTTGCGCGCGGCGCAGCTCGGCGGGCTGAACCGGACCTACGGCACGCGCTTGCTCGCTCCGGCGGCGGCTGCCTCCTTGCTCGGCATGCCGCTCGCGCAGGCGACCGGCGTGGTTCCGCTGGCGCCGTTACCGCAGTCGCTCAGCTATCTGTATCCGAGCACGCCCAATTATACCTACCAGTATGGCGGCGGATATTTGTACCAGGTCGACCGCACGTCTAGCCTGATCTCGGCGCTGATCCCGCTGCTCGCGGGCGGGCTGATGCCCGGCCAGTATTTGCCGCAGCCGTACATGAGCAGCTACGTGCCGAGCTATTACGGGCTGAACAGCTTCTACCCGTCGAGTTACAGCGCGGGCTACGGCTATGGCTCGCCGTACAGCAACCTGTGCAACCGCTATGCGAACGGCGTGATCTACCGCGTCGATTGCATGACGGGCATGATCGTCGACGTCATTCCGATGTATGCCGGCGGCTACGGTGTCGGGCAGATGTTGCCTTCGGCCTACAGCGCCTACAACGTGCCGTACCAGTATCGCAGCATGTACTATAACACGGCGAACACGGGCTATTATTACGCGCCCGGCGCGATCTACCAATATGACCCAAGCTCGAGCATGATCACGTCAGTCGCGGCTCTGCTCTCGCCGGGCTTCAGTGTCGGTCAGCCGCTGCCGATGGGCTACAGCACCTACAACGTGCCGTACGGCTACCGGCAGACCTATTATGACACGCCGAACGCCTGGTACCGCTACAACAATGGCTACATTTACCAGGTGAATCCGGCCACGCAGCTGGTGACGGCGATCGTCGCTTCGCTGCTGACCTAGACCGGCTCGGTTGAATTTTTGTTCAATAATGGATCGCGGATGGCCCGGCATGCGTTGCCGGGCCATTTCGCAACAAGAACAATAAGGAGGCTATGGCATGAAGAAACATGCACTCGCGCTCGGCATGGCAACGGCCGCCCTGGTGGCGGTCAGCGCCTGCAGCAAAAGCGATAACGGCAGCGCGAACGGACCGAAGGACGTCCAGACCCCGAAGGCGCAAAAGGCCGCCGGCGACAAGACGATTGCCGCGGGCCTTGCCGCGAACAGCCAATTCGTCACCGCCGCCAAGGCCGCGGGCCTCGACCAGACGCTCGCCGGCCCCGGCCCCTATACAGTCTTCGTTCCCGACGATGCTGCGTTTGCGGCCGCTCCGGCCGGCACGTTCGACACCAACCCCCAGAATCGCGCCCAGCTGACCGGCGTGCTGACCAACCTCATCCTGCCCGGCACGGTGATGGTCGCCGACATCGACAAGGCGATCGACACCGGCAAGGGCAAGGCGGTGCTCGCGACGATGGGCGGCGGGACGCTGACCGCGACCAAGGACGGCGGCAAGACCGTGCTTGCCGATTCCGCCGGCCACAAGGCGACCATCACTAAGGGCGACGACCAGTTCAGCAACGGCGTCGTCCACCATGTCGATGCGGTGCTGATGCCAGCCAAGCCGTCAACCGCCCCGGCAGTCGGGCAGAAAGCGAAATAGGCACTTACAGCCCGCGCTTGAATCATCCCACTTCCGCACGCTGAACGGCTCGCTATAACGAACCCGACGAGCGTGCGGATGATGGGGCTTAAAGCGACATGAAAGCGACGATTGAGCGGGCGACACTCTTGAAGAGCCTCGGCCACGTCCAGTCGGTCGTGGAGCGCAGGAACACCATCCCGATCCTGTCCAACGTGCTGATGGAAGCGCGCGAAGACGGATCGCTGCGGCTGATGGCCACCGACCTCGACCTCCAGGTCGACGAGAGCGTGCCGGCCAATGTCAGCCAGGCGGGCGCGATCACCGTGTCGGCGCACACCTTCTTCGACATCGTCCGCAAGCTCCCGGAAGGCAGCCAGGTCGAATTGAGCGCGGCCGAGGGCAAGATGCAGGTCCTCGCCGGCCGCTCGCGCTTCAACCTGTCGACCCTCCCGCGCGACGATTTCCCGGTGATTGCCGAGGGCGACCTGCCGACCAAGTTCGAGCTTCCGGCAGCGACCCTCCGCCAGATCATCGAAAAGACCCGCTTCGCGATCTCGAGCGAAGAGACGCGCTATTATCTGATGGGGATTTTCCTCCACATCGTCGACGACCAGATGCGCGCCGCGGCCACCGATGGCCACCGGCTGGCGCGGATCACGGTGCCGCGGCCCGACGGCGCCGAGGGCATGCCGGACGTGATCATTCCGAGGAAAGCGGTCGCCGAGCTGTACCGGCTGCTCGAAGAGCTCGAGGGGACGGTCGAAATCTCGCTGTCGCCGACCAAGATCCGCTTCGGCCTTGGCAGCGCGATCCTCACCAGCAAGCTGATCGACGGCACCTTCCCCGACTACAACCGGGTCATTCCGACCGGCAACGACAAGCTGCTCAAGCTCGATCCCAAGAGCTTCTCGGCCGGCGTCGACCGCGTTTCGACCATCGCTTCGGAGAAGACCCGCGCGGTCAAGATCAGCGTCGATCGCGACAAGGTGACCTTATCGGTGACCTCGCCGGAAAATGGCGTCGCGACCGAGGAGCTGGCGGCCGATTACGGTTCCGACGGGATCGAGATCGGCTTCAACGCCAAATATCTGCTCGACATCCTCGGTGAGATCGACGGCGACACGGTCGAGGTCCACCTCGCCGACGCCGCTGCGCCGACACTGTTGCGCGAGAACGACAAGTCCAACGCCTTGTACGTTCTCATGCCCATGCGGGTCTAATGATCTGCCGTCTCTGGCGCGGCTGGACCACGCCCGAGAATGCCGACGCCTATGAGCAAATCGTCCGTGGGGAAGTGATCCCCGGCATCGAAGCCCGGCAACTCCCCGGCTTTCGGCACATCGACCTGATGAAGCGCGACATTGGCGGCGAAATCGAGTTCCAGACCCTGATGTGGTTCGACAATCTCGAGGCGATCAAGGCCTTCATGGGGGAGGATTATACGGTCAGCCACGTGCCCCTGGAGGCTCGCGCCGTGCTCAACAGCTTCGACGATCGCGCCGCCCATTACGAAGTCATCGACCGGCGGCCGCAGTAGGCAACCAGATCACCGCTCATCCTGAGGAGCCGCTGAGCTCGTCGAAGCGGCGTCTCGAAGGACCATCCTTCGAGACGGGCCTTCGATGCGCTTCGCTTACTCAGTCCCTCCTCAGGACGAGCGGAATGGGTTAGCCCGCACATGTGCCCGTCACTCGCCTCGCCCTCACCGACTTCCGCTCCTACGCCTCGGCGCTGATTGAGCCGGGGCCGGGCTTCGTCCTGCTGTTCGGCGAGAATGGCGCTGGCAAGACCAACCTGCTCGAGGCCGTTTCGCTGCTGACTCCGGGGCGCGGGCTGCGCGGGGCCGCGCTGAGCGAGATGGCGCGGCAGGGTGGCGGCGGCACTCTGGCGGTGGCGGCGAAGCTCGGCGACGTCGACATCGGCACCGGAACCGCCGCAGCCGCGCCGGAGCGCCGCCAGGTGCGGATCAACGGCGCTTCTGCGTCCGTTAATTCGCTCGGCGAATGGCTGTCAGTGTTGTGGCTGACCCCGGCGATGGACCGGCTGTTCACCGCCAGCGCGGGCGACCGCCGACGCTTCCTCGACCGGCTGGTGCTCGCGCTGGAGCCGACCCATGCGCACCATTCGACGCGCTACGACGCGGCGATGCGCGCGCGGAACAAGCTGCTCGCCGACGACGGCTGGGACGAGGTCTGGCTGACCTCGCTCGAGCTGGCGATGGCCGAGCATGGCGCTGTAATCGCCGAGGCACGCGGGCGAACGGTCCAGGCGCTCGAGGAACGACTTGCCGAAGTGCCGGACGACCAGTTCGCGCGCGCCGCAATCGCGCTCGACGGCTGGTCGGAGGGCGATCTTGCCCGGACGCTAATGGCCAATCGCGCGCGCGACGCGGCTGCGGGACGGGCGACCGAAGGGCCGCACCGGCAGGATCTTGCGGTCACCAATCGCGCCAAGCAGATGCCCGCGGCGCATTCGTCGACCGGCGAGCAGAAGGCGCTGTTGCTTGGCCTGGTGCTCGCCCATGCGGAGCTTGTCGCCGACCGGCGCGGCGAGCCGCCTATCCTTCTGCTGGACGAAGTTGCCGCTCACCTCGATCCCAAGCGCCGCTCGGCGCTGTTCGCACGGCTCGAGGGGCGTGGACAGGTCTGGATGACGGCGACCGAAGCGGGGTTGTTCGAGAGCATCGGCACGGCTTCGCGCTTCCATGTCCGCCCTGGCGAAATCGCGCTCGCTGAGCGGTAGGTGGACTTTTTAAGAAACAACCTTATATCGCACTGCAACACGAGGCGCTTTTTATAAGCGGCGTGATCGGTTCAACGCTTCGGCGGTAACCGGCCCGCGCCTCGATTTTAAGTTCTCCACATCACGCGGGGTTCTTGTTCTCCGCTCGCCGGGGACGTGCCTCTGCGCGTGCCTGGCGGCCATACATGTGGAATTTTTTTCAATGTCGTTTCAAACTCTCGGGCTCTCGAAGCCCCTGCTCAACGCGCTCGCCGCGAAAGATTATACGCAGGCGACGCCAATCCAGCTTCAGGCCATTCCTACGGTCCTGACCGGACGCGACCTGTTGGGCATTGCCCAGACCGGCACCGGCAAGACGGCGGCCTTCATGCTGCCTTCGTTAGACCGGCTTGCTGCAGCGCAGCGCATCCCTCATCCCGGTCAGGTTCGCATGCTCGTGCTCGCGCCCACCCGCGAGCTCGCCGCGCAGATCGCCGCCAGTGCCCAGGCATATGGCAAGTTCATGCACCTGTCGGTCGGAGTCATCTTCGGCGGCGTTCCCAACAGCAAGAGCCTGCGCACTGTCGCGCGCGGACTCGACGTGCTCGTCGCGACCCCGGGCCGTCTGCTCGACCTGATCGACCAGCGGGCCCTCAGCTTGCGCGAGATTGAGATCCTGGTCCTCGACGAGGCCGACCAGATGCTCGACCTCGGCTTCATCCACGCGCTAAAGCGCATCGTCGCGCTGGTCCCGGCCAAGCGCCAGACCCTGTTCTTCTCGGCGACCATGCCGAAGGCGATCAAGGAACTGGCCGACCGCTATCTCACCAACCCGGCCGAAGTCTCGGTCACGCCGACGGCGACGACCGTCGACCGGATCAACCAGAGCGTGACGATGGTCAACCAGGCTGAAAAGGCCGCGCTTCTGGCGACGATCCTCAAGACCCAATCGGTCGAGCGCACCCTGGTTTTCAGCCGGACCAAGCACGGTGCCGACAAGATCGTCCGCCAGCTCGAAGCCGCCGGCATCGCGGCGAGCGCGATCCACGGCAACAAGTCGCAGGGCCAGCGCGAGCGCGCGATTGCGCTGTTCAAGTCGGGCGAGGCCAAGGTCCTAGTCGCGACCGACATCGCCGCGCGCGGGATCGACATCCCGGGCGTCAGCCACGTCGTCAACTTCGACCTCCCCGACGTTCCCGAACAATATGTTCACCGCATCGGCCGCACCGCGCGCGCCGGCGCGACCGGAATTGCGATCGCCTTCTGCAGCCACGAGGAGCGCGGCAACCTCCGCGACATCGAGCGCACCACGCGCCAGAAGATCGCTGTCGCTCCGCTGCCCGCCGATTTCACTGCGACCGCGGAAGCGTTCAAGCGGCTCAAGCCGGCGGCGCCGGTCAAGGCCGAACGCTCGAACCGGCCGCCGATGAAGGCGCATCGCCGTAGCGACGGCCAGCAGCGCCAGAACCGCAACGAGCGCCAACAGCGCCACCCGCAGCGGGCCGAGGGTCATCCTGGTCATCGCCCCGAGGGCGGCCAGCCGAGCCGCAAGTTCCGCGGCCGCGGCCGCTTCGGCGGCGCTCGCCGCGCGCAGGGGTAAATGACCGAAGACTCACGCGTGCGCGCACACGTGCGCGCGCGTGACATCGGCGCCAAAATCCCTATATCTGGACTATGGCAACCGACCCCGATCAGAACAGCCCAAACCAGAACAGCTATGACGCCGAAAGCATCAAGGTCCTCAAGGGCCTCGACGCGGTCCGCAAGCGCCCCGGCATGTACATCGGCGATACCGATGACGGATCGGGCCTCCACCACATGGTGTTCGAGGTTTCCGACAATGCGATCGACGAGGCGCTTGCGGGGCACTGCGACCGGATCCTCATCCAGCTGAACCCCGACGGGTCGGTCACGGTCGAGGACAACGGCCGCGGAATTCCGACCGGGATCCACGAGGGCGAAGGCGTGTCGGCGGCCGAGGTCATCATGACCCAGCTCCACGCCGGCGGTAAGTTCGAGAACACCAGCGACGATAACGCCTACAAGGTGTCGGGCGGGCTCCACGGAGTCGGCGTGTCGGTCGTCAATGCGCTGTCCGAATGGCTGGATCTGACCATCTGGCGCGACGGCGAAGAGCATTTCATGCGCTTCCGCAACGGCGACGCCGAGGCGCCGCTGAAAGTCGTCGGGCCCGCGCCCGAAGGCAAGAAGGGCACCAAGGTCACGTTCCTGCCGAGCCCCGAGACCTTCAAGATCACCGATTTCGACTTCGAGCAGCTCGAGCATCGCTTCCGCGAGCTCGCCTTCCTCAACTCCGGGGTGCGACTGATCCTCGCCGACGCGCGCCACGAGGAGCGGGTCGAGCATGAACTCTACTATGAGGGCGGAATCGCCGCGTTTGTCAAATATCTCGACCGCGCCAAGACCGCGCTGTTCCCGGAGCCGATCGCAATTTCAGCGGTGCGGGACGGGATCGGAATCGACGTCGCGCTCGAATGGAACGACAGCTATTACGAGAACGTCCTGCCGTTCACCAACAACATCCCCCAACGCGACGGCGGCACGCACATGGCCGCTTTCCGCGCGGCGCTGACCCGCACCATCAACAATTACGCCGACAGGTCCGGCATGCTGAAGCGCGAGAAGGTCACGCTGACCGGCGAGGACATGCGCGAGGGCCTGACGGCGATCGTCTCGGTCAAGCTGCCCGACCCCAAGTTCAGCTCGCAGACCAAGGACAAGCTGGTCAGCTCCGAAGTCCGCCAGCCGCTCGAAAGCCTGATGAGCGACAAGATGACGGAGTGGCTCGAGGAACATCCGGGCGACGCCCGCTCGATCATCCAGAAGACGATCGATGCCGCGGCTGCGCGCGAAGCCGCGCGCAAGGCTCGCGAGGCCAGCCGCAAGTCGGTGATGGGAATCGCCTCGCTACCGGGCAAGCTGGCCGACTGCCAGGAGCGCGACCCGGCGCTTAGCGAGCTGTTCCTGGTCGAGGGCGACAGCGCCGGCGGCTCGGCCAAGCAGGGCCGCAACCGCCACAACCAGGCGATCCTTCCGCTCAAGGGCAAGATCCTCAACGTCGAGCGCGCACGCTTCGACCGGATGCTCGGGTCCAAGGAAATCGGAACCCTGATTCAGGCGCTCGGCACGTCGATCGGTCGCGAAGAGTTTAACATTGAAAAGCTGCGCTATCACAAGATCGTGATCATGACCGACGCCGACGTTGACGGCGCCCATATCCGGACCTTGCTGCTGACTTTCTTCTACCGGCAGATGCCCGAGCTGATCGAGAACGGGCACCTCTTCATCGCCCAGCCGCCGCTCTACAAGGTCGCCCGCGGCCGGTCCGAGGTCTACCTCAAGGACGACGCCGCGCTCGACGATTATCTCGAGGAAGCCGGGCTCGAAGGCCTGGTGCTCGACACGTCCGAGGGGCAGCGGTCGGGCAAGGACCTCAAGTCGCTCGTCGACCATGCACGGCGGATGCGGACCCTGATGCGCTACGCGCCGCGCAAGTACGACCCGGCGCTGATCGAGGCGCTGGCGATCAACGGCGCGCTCAGGCCCGACCTCAACAAGGACGGCAAGACCAAGGCAATCGCCGCAGTCGCGCAGTGGCTCGCCGCCGGCGATCTGGAAGCGGCCTGGTCGGGCGAAGTGGCAGCCGAAGGCGGTTATCTGCTCAAGCGGCTTTGGCGCGGAGTGACCGACGCGCACGTCATCGAAGCCAGCTTCCTGGTCTCGGCCGAAGCGCGCAAGCTCGACACGCTCGCCAAGGAACAAGCGACGGCCTACGCCAAGCCGATGATCCTGCGCAGCCTCAAAAAGGGCGCCGCAACCGAGGAGCAGAAGCCCGAGCCGATCGACGGCGCCGATTCCGACGACCAACCGGTCGAAGCCGAAACCAAGGGCAAGCCGGTACCCGTCACGCGCCCGTCCGAGCTGCTCGACGCGGTGCTTGCCGCCGGCCGCAAGGGCATGTCGATCCAGCGCTACAAGGGACTTGGCGAAATGAACGCCGAGCAATTGTGGGAGACGACGCTCGACCCCGCCAATCGCTCGCTGCTGCGGGTCGAGATTGCGCAGGCCGACGTCGCCGACGAGATCTTCACGCGCCTGATGGGCGACGTGGTCGAACCGCGCCGTGAATTCATCCAGGACAATGCGCTGAGCGTCGCCAATCTCGACGTCTAGGAACTGAACAGCCGTGGCTTATGTTGGCGCCGTTGTGACCAGCGGCCCGATCATCACCCTCGCCTCGTACAATATGCGCAAGGCGATCGGTCTCGACCGGCGCCGCGACCCCAGGCGAGTCCTCGATGTCCTGCATGAGATCGACGCGGACGTGGTCGCGCTGCAGGAGGCCGACAGGCGCTTCGGCGGGCGCGGCTCGGCAGTGCCGCACGAGCTGATCGACAGCCACAGCCACTACCAGCCGGTTCACCTCGGCGTGCGCCACAAGCGCTCGTTCGAGAAAGCGCGCAAGCACACCGACCGCTTGTTCAAGATCAGCACCCGCAACATCGGCTGGCACGGCAATGCGATCCTGGTGAAGCCGCATGTCGGCGTGCTCGACTGCGCGGCGATCGAGCTTCCGACCCTGGAGCCGCGCGGCGCGGTGATCGCCGAGCTGCTGATCAACGAGAAACCGTTGCGCGTGGTCGGCATGCACCTCGATCTTTCGGGCCTGTGGCGGAAGCGGCAGATGCGCGCGATCCTTGATGCGATCGCCCGGCGGCCGCACAAAATGCCGACCGTGCTGATGGGCGACACCAACGAATGGCGCACCGAAGCGGGCTGCCTGCGCGAGATCGAGCCGGAATTCCATCTGGCGCCGACTGGGCTCAGCTTTCACGCCCGCCACCCGGTTGCGGCGCTCGACCGGATCATCGTCCACAAGGACCTCAATATCGAAGCCGCCGGCGTGCACACGAGCGCCGCCGCGCGCCGCGCGTCGGACCACCTGCCGATCTGGGCGCGGGTTTCGGCCTAGCCCGCGATCTTGCGCAGGCGCCGGCGCTGGATCGATGAGCCGATGCCCATCGCCTCGCGATATTTGACTACCGTGCGGCGGGCGACGTCGAAGCCCTTTTCCTTGAGCAGGCCGGCGATCGCGTCGTCGCTGAGGATGTCGTCTTCGCCATCGATCAGCTGCTTGATCCCGGCCTTAACCGCCTCCGCCGCCGCCCCGTCGCCCTCCGCCGAGGCGACACCCGAGCCGAAGAAATATTTCAGCTCGTAAAGGCCGCCGTCGCACAGCAGATATTTGTTGGAGGTCACCCGGCTGACGGTCGATTCGTGCATTCCGATCGCTTCCGCGACTTCGCGCAGGGTCATCGGCTTCATCGCCGAGACGCCGCGTTCGAAGAAGCCCTGCTGCCGTTTGACGATCTCCGTCACGACCTTGACGATCGTCCGCGCGCGCTGGTCGAGCGCTTTGACCAGCCAGTTGGCGCTGGCCAGGCATTCGCTGAGCCAGGCGCGTGATTGCTTGTCCTGCGAGCCGGTCTTGAGCTCCTGATAGTAGCGGCGGTTGACCAGCACCCGCGGCAGGGTCGCCTGGTTCAGTTCCACCGCGAAGCCGGCGCGGGTCCGACGGACGAACACGTCGGGCGCGGCATCTTGCGCCGCTGACGCGGAGAACCTGCAGCCGGGCTTGGGGTCGTAAGCGCGCAGCTCGCGGATCATGTCGGCGAGATCCTCGTCGTCGACCGCGCAGATGCGCTTGAGGTCGGCGGTCCGGCCCTTCGACAGCAGGTCGAGATTGTCGATCAGCCGGGCCATCGCCGGATCGTAGCGGTCCACCGCTTTGGCCTGGAGCGCGAGGCATTCGGCGAGCGAGCGGGCGCCGACGCCGGCAGGGTCGAGCCCTTGCACGATCGCCAGCGCGTCCTCGACCAGTGCGAGGGGAGCGCCGGTCAAGTCCGCGATCTGTTCGAGGTCGACGGTCAGATATCCGGTCTCGTCGAGCGTCTCGGCGATGATCCGGGCAAGGTCGCCCGCGTCGCCGGACTGGCCGTGGAGCTGGTCGAGCAAATGCTGGGAAAGCGAGGCGGCCGCATATTCGATGCGGTCGAAATCGAAGCCTTCGTCGCTCGGCGCGGATCCAACGATATCGGTGAAGCTGTCGGTTTCGAGCGCCTCCGTCGTCCAGTCCATGTCGAGCGGGCGGTCGTCGTCGGCCTGGCCAAGGATGAGATTATCGGCGCCCGGATCTTCGGGCGCTTCGTCACCGTCACCGTCGTCGGTGGCGAAATCACCGACCGTGCGCTCCTCGGCGTCGCCAGCAGGGGCCTCCAGCAGCGGGTTCTTCGACAGCTCCTCCTCGATATAGGCTTCGAGCTCGAGGTTGCTGAGCTGCAGCAGCTTGATCGCCTGCGCGAGCTGGGGCGTCAGCACCAGCTGCTGCGACTGGCGAATATTTAAGGAGGGCCCAAGTCCCATGGCCCGCCTGCCGCCCTAGAGCGCGAAGCTCTCGCCGAGGTACAGGCGCCTGACTTCCTGGTCGGCGACCAATGCTTCGGGAGTACCCTGGAACAGGACCTGTCCGTCGTAGATGATGCAGGCGCGGTCGACGATGTCGAGCGTCTCGCGGACGTTGTGGTCGGTGATCAGCACGCCGATGTCGCGGCTCTTGAGCTCGCGCACCAGCTCGCGAATATCGGCGATCGAGATCGGGTCGATGCCCGCGAACGGCTCGTCGAGCAGCATGATCGATGGCTCGGCGGCCAGCGCACGCGCGATTTCGCAGCGCCGCCGTTCGCCTCCGGACAGCGCCATCGCCGGCGAATCGCGCAGCGCGGTCAGGCCGAATTCGCCGAGCAATTGCTCGAGACGCGCATGGCGCGCCGCCGAATTCGGTTCGGCCACTTCAAGCACGGCCATGATATTCTCTTCGACCGACAGGCCGCGAAAGATCGACGTTTCCTGCGGCAAATAGCCAAGGCCGAGGATCGCCCGGCGGTACATCGGAAGCTCGGTGATGTCCTGCTCATCGAGGTAGATCCGGCCGCTGTCCGGTTTGACCAGGCCCATGACCGAATAGAAGCAGGTGGTCTTGCCGGCCCCGTTCGGGCCGAGCAGGCCGACCACCTCGCCGCGGTGGACGTCGAGCGACACGTCATGGAGCACGGCGCGGCGGTCATAGGATTTGGCGATCGAGCGGACTTCGAGGCCGCCGACCACCCGCTGCGCCCCGCTCGGCTGGCGCGCCATGATCGCGGCTTCGTTCACGCCGCCTTACTTCTGCTGCTGTTTTTGCGGCACCGTGAAGTGGCCGGTTACTCGCCCGCCGCTCGAATTCACGCCGGGGGGACCACCGTCCACCACCGCGCGGCCGGACTCGAGATCGATCACCAGCCGGGCACCGCTGACCTGGTTCTGTTGGCGGTTGAGCTGGACGTTGCCGATCAGCGTGATGAGCTTCTTGTCGAGGTCGTAAATCCCGAAGTCGCCCCTGGCCGTTTCCGACGGGCTGCGGACCACGACTCCGCCGGCCGCGTCGAGACGATGGATCTTGGGACCGCCGCTCCCCTGCGGTCCGCCCGAATAAGCAATCGTCAGCCGTGGCGTTTCGAGCGACAGTTCCGCCTGAGTCGCGCGAACATTGCCGACGAACAGGGCGCGGTCGGCCCGGTCCTGGACCTCGATGCGGTCGGCGGTGACATCGACCGGCGCATTGCTGTTGTGGCCCTTGAGCGCGGAGACCGACTTCTGCTGCGTCTGCGCATGCGAAGCCGCGGCGAGGCCGCCGAGCGCGGTCAATGTTGCAAGGATGATGCCAAAGGAGCGCACGCCCTTCATCTGACCGCCCCTTGCACGATTTTCAAGCGAACTCCGCCATCGAGCACCACGGTCCGGTCGCGCAAATTGGCGCGGATGTGGCCCGCCTGGAACTGGCCGAGTCGCATTTCGCCGGCTGCCGGGCCGGCGCTTGCAAGCT
The DNA here is from genome assembly GCA_040390085.1 of Pseudomonadota bacterium. Lineage (GTDB taxonomy): Bacteria > Pseudomonadota > Alphaproteobacteria > Sphingomonadales > Sphingomonadaceae > Sphingomicrobium. Next base: position 15,049 of record JAZJZB010000025.1, read on the forward strand.
GCCGCTGCTTGAGATCGACCGTGACGTCGCGCGTATTCAGCCGGAACCCGTCGGTCCCGGCGACCCGCACCGGCCCGTCCACGGCCACCTTCTGGGTATCGAGATTGTAACGACCCTGATTGGCCGCGATCAGCGTCGGCCCGCGCGGCTGGTCGAGCCGGGCAAACACCCCCCAGATGTTGACCAGGGGATTCTCGGAGCTCGGCTGGATCGCCCGGTTGGCGGTCATGACGAAGGTCTGGCCCTTGTCGTCGGTGCCCGCGTAGCGCGCGACCTCGACCCGCATCCGCTCGGGCGCGCTCTGCACCTTCTTCTTGTCGAGGATGAAGCTGACGTCGCCGCGCTTGTCGAGCGGCGCCAGGGTGAGGATCGCAATCAGCACGCCGACCGCGCCCGGAAGGACGATCTTCGACCAGCGGACGAGCTTGTCATGCGCGCTGCCGGGCTCCGCCCAGCGCTGCTTGACCACCCGCGTGCGGGTCGCGGCCTCAGACATGATCCGGCTCAGCCGTCATGGGCGAAAATGTCCTGCTCCGGCCAGCCGGCGAGGTCGAGCAGCGCTCGGGTCGGAAGGAAGTCGAAGCAGGCCCGGGCGAGTGCGCTCCGGCCTTCGCGCTCGAGTCGCTCGTCGAGCTTTTCCTTGAGTTGGTGGAGGTAGCGAACGTCGCTCGCAGCATAATCGCGTTGCGCGTCGCTGAGCTCATCGGCGCCCCAGTCGCTGGTCTGCTGCTGTTTGGACAAATCGTGGCCGAGCAGCTCCTTGACCAAATCCTTGAGTCCGTGGCGGTCGGTGTAGGTTCGGACCAGCCGCGAGGCGGTGCGCGTACAGTAGAGCGGGGCCGCCATGATGCCGAGATAGGCCTGCATGATCCCGATATCGAAGCGCGCGAAATGGTAGAGCTTGAGCCGATTCGAATCGCCCAGCAGGGCCTTGAGGTTGGGCGCTGAATAATCGCTGCCCTGCTTGAACCGGACGAGATGCTCGTCGCCCTTGCCGTCGGACAGTTGCACGACGCACAGCCGGTCGCGGCCCGGAACTAGCCCCATCGCTTCGGTATCGACCGCGATCGGGCCGTCGAACGTCACGTCCGCAGGCAGGTCTTCCTCGTGAAAATGGATCGCCATTCTTGTTCCTCGGGCAACGGTGCAAGGGCGCTTTAGTCTGCCTTGGGGCCGCCTTGCCAGCCCTGGCTCCGGAGCGCCGGATTCAATCACTAGAGAAGCCACGAATTTTATTGTAAGGCGCTGAACGGTGCGTGAGTGGATTTACGCGCCATGACCGGTTGCGCCATGTGGCCCGAGCGCGTTGGTTTGTGGGATAGGCGGGCTAAGAAGTTCGGACGGTTCATGGGTTTCGATAAGGGGCGCAAGGGAGACCGCGGTGGTCGCGGTCGTGACAAGCGCGACGATTTCTTCGGCGGCGAGCAGCAACACGGCGAATTTGCATATCAGGAACGCGGCGGCTTCGGCGGCGGCGCTCCTGGTGGTGGCGGTCGCGGCGGTTACGGCGGCGGCGGCGGTGGTAATTACGGCGATCGCGGCGGCTTCGGCGGCGGCGGCGGCGGCGGTTTCCGCGGCGGCGGCGGCGGTGGGGGCGGTGGCTTCCGCGGCGGCGGCGCTGGTGGCGGCATGCCCCCGCAGGTCGTTGGCGAAGGCAAAGGCGTCGTCAAATTTTTCAATCCGCAAAAGGGTTTCGGCTTCATCGTTCGCGATGACGGGGGAGAGGACGTGTTCGTCCATATCTCCGCGGTCGAGCAGGCCGGTCTCACCGACCTCGCCGACGGTCAGCCGCTGGAGTTCACGCTGGTCGATCGCGGCGGGCGCATTTCGGCGACCAACTTGCGAATCGAAGGCGAGCCGATGGTTGTCGATCGCGGCGGCGGCGGCGCAAGCGCCGGCGGCCAGGGCGGCCCGCAGCGTCAGCTGACCGGTGAAAAGGCCAGCGGCACGGTCAAGTTCTTCAATTCGATGAAGGGCTTCGGCTTCATCCAGCGCGACGACGGCCAGCCCGATGCGTTCGTCCACATTTCTGCGGTTGAGCGGGCCGGGATCCCGACGCTCAACGAAGGCGACCGGCTCGAGTTCGAGCTCGAGGTCGATCGCCGCGGCAAGACTGCAGCGGTCAATCTTCAGCCGATCAGCTAAAGCTCCAGAGCTTTAAAAAGGGGGCAGGGGCCGGTGGACCGAAAGGTTCGCCGGCCCTTTTCTTGCAGCGAAAGGGAAATGGAAATGAGCCTTGTGACCCTGCTTTTCCTGGCGGCTCAGGCGGCTAGTCCTTCACCCGCCGCCAGTGATCAACTCGGGTTCGATGTCCGATGCATGCTCGCATCCCAGACCGCGTCGGAACAAGCCGACGGCGCCGCCAAGGCCGGCCTGACGCTCGCGACCATGTTCTATTTCGGGCGCGTCGATTCGGTGCTCTCCGGGGACGCGCTTATGCTCCGCATGGAGCAGGAGGCCAAAGCGCTCCAAGCTAAACCGCTCGCAGGCCTGATGCAGCAGTGCGGCGAGTTCATGACGACCCGCGGCAAGGCGCTGCAAGACGTCGCCACCCAGCTCGAGCAGCGCGAACAAACGCGGCAGCTTCGGTAAGCTCGCTTACATCGCGCTCGCGTAGAACGAAGCAAGGTCGGCCTTGAGCTGCCGCGCCGAATTGGGGTCGATATACATCATGTGGCCCGCCGGATAATAAGTGTAGCGGATGTTCTGCCGCTCGATCGGGCCCAGCGCCATGTGGCCGATGTCATATTCAGCCCCCGCGAACGGGGTCGCGAGATCGAACAGCCCGTTGACCGCAAGCAGCTTGAGGTTCGGGTTCTGGCGCATTGCCGCCGCAAGATCGGCGCTGGTATCGGCGGTCATCTGCTGCCCGGCCGCCGACTGGTGTTTCCAGTCCCACAGCGGGAACACGCCGTAATTGTTCGGCCGGTAGTTGAGCGGCGTCTTGTAGCCGAGGTCGCGGAACAGATAGTCGTTGATCAGCCCGATGAACGCGCCGGACACCGACACATCCATCGGATCGTAATCGGCGGCTTCGCCCGCCTGGTCGGGATTGCTGCCGGTGAAGCGCGCATCGAGCCGGCCGATGATCCGGCCTTCGCTGCGGAGCAGCTCCTTGCGGAATCGGCTGGGATCGACCCTCAAATTGTTGGCCAGGACGTAGGCCCGCGTCAGGCCCGTGAAGCGCGCGGCTTCGGCGGCGACCGCGGCGCGCTCGTCGGGGCTAAGGTTGTTGCCGAGCTGGAGCGCCGCGGCGTAGCGGCCGCGAGCGAAATTGCGGGCGTCGGTCAGGAAGCTGTCGAGTGGCGGCTTGCCCGCGACCTTGTTGTGATACCAGGCGGCCGCGGCATAGGTCGGCAGGATATTGACGTAAGCCTGGTCGTAGGTCCCGAACAGCAAGCCGATATCGAGCACCGTCGACACCAAGGTGATGCCGTTCAACTGCACGCCCTTGTCGGCGAGCATGTTGCTAAGACCGGCGGCGCGCAGCGTCCCGTAGCTTTCGCCGATGATGAACTTGGGGCTGTTCCAGCGGCCGTAGACCGTCAGATAGCGCTGGATCGCCCGGGTGAACGCGTCGAGGTCGTGGTCCACTCCGACCAGATCCTTGGTCTCGGACTTGCCGAGCGCACGCGACAGCCCGGTCGTCGGCGCATCGATGAACACCAGGTCGCTGACATCCAGCAAAGTGTCCGGGTTGGACGTCATGCGGAAAGGTGCCGGACGTTGCATCTCGGGCAGCGAGGCGTCGATCTTCATCGGCCCGAACGAGCCGAGATGGAGCCACATGCTCGATGAGCCAGGACCGCCGTTGAAAAGGAAGGTCACCGGACGGGGCCGGCCCGCCGAGGGCGCCGTGTAAGCGACGTAAAAAATACTCGCCGTCGGCTCGCCGTCATCATTGCGGATCGTCAGATGGCCCGGAGTGACGGTGTAGGCGAGCGTGTGCCCGCGAAGCGGGATCGCACGTTTCACCGGCTGCGCGTCTTCCTGGACGCTGGCCTTGATCGTGTCCTGGTCCTTGGGGGCTTCGGCCTTCGAATCCTTGGGCGGAACGTCGCCGGCGGGCGTCTTGTCGGCGGCAAAGGCCGCGCTGGACAGCAGGAGCGAGAGTGCGAGCAGGGAGGAGCGCATCATTGTCCTTTCATCGGCATGACTTTGCCCTCGACCATGACATAGCCGACGCGCTGGACGGCCGTCGGATCGACCAACGGGTCTCCCTCGACTGCGATCAGGTCGGCCGATTTGCCCGGGTCGAGGGTGCCGGTCTCGTTCGACAGGCCCATCAAGTCGGGCCCGCCCTTGGTCGCCGCGATCAGCGCGTCGCGCGGGGTCATGCCGCCCTTGGTGACCATCAGCTCGACTTCCTTGTTCGCCTCGCGATGCGGTGCGACCGCGCTGTCGGTGCCGAGCGCGATCTTGACGCCGGTCCGGTAGGCGAGGTTGAGGCCCTTGCCCCAGACGGCGAAGGTCTGTTGCGCCTTGGCTTCGGATTCGGGGGCGAGCTTGCCGCTGCCGAGCAGCCGCTGGACTCCGCTGAACGCCATCAGCGTGGCCGAGTAATACGTCCCGTGAGCTTTCATCGCCCGCGCGCCGGCCTCGTCGAGGAAGGTGCCATGCTCGATCGAATCCACGCCGGCATTGGTCGCTGCGAGAATCCCCCGGGCTCCATGCGCGTGGGCCGCGGCCTTGAGATGCATGGCGTGCGCCATGTCGACGATGCCCTTCATCTCGGCATCGGTGAAATGCTGTTCCAGGCCCATCGCGCCCGGGTCGAGCACGCCGCCGGTCGCCATGATCTTGATGACGTCGACACCCGCTGCGGCGAGCTCTCGAACCACCTTCTGGCATTCGTCGACACCCGTGCAAACCGCGGGGTTGAGGTGCGCTTCGTTGACTGCAGCGGCGAGCTCGGGCGGAAGCCCGGTCGCTTCGTCGGCATGGCCGCCGACGATCGACAACGGATCGCCGGACACCTTGATTCGGGGGCCCGGGAAGCGGCCCTCGGCGACCGCGTCACGAACCGCGATCACGCCGCTCGTATCGCCGCCCAAATCGCGCACCGTCGTGAATCCGCCTTGCGCCATCTCCAGCGCATGGGTCAGCCCGACCGTGGTCGCGTAGGGGACCGACCGCTTCTGCGTAAATCCGATGTACCACGGCTCGCCGCTGTTTCCGGTGAGGTGAACGTGGACATCGGTCATGCCCGGCATGACCGTTTTGCTGCGCTCGTCGACGACGATCGCGCCGGCGGGCGCGGTAAAGCCATTGTCGATGCGGCTGATGCGGCCGTTGTCGACGATGATTGTCGAAGCGCCGCGCGCCGGCTGCGCCGCGTCGACGATCAGCCGGCCGGCCTGGATTGCGTAGGTTTCCGCATTGGCGGCCGAGGCGACGGCCAGCGCCGCTGCGCCAGCGAGCAGATGTTTGAGCATGAAGTCCCTCTCCCGGAAGAGTCGGAGAGGCTTAACGGTTCAAGCGCCCGCTTCAAGTTACCATTGCGAGGAGGGTGGTTAGCTGGTCGGCCTCAGCCGCCGGTTTGTCGATCCGTATGCGACTGATGCGCGGGAAGCGCATCGCCAACCCCGATTTGTGGCGGGTGCTGGTGTGGATCGAATCGAACGCGACTTCGAGCACCAGGCTCTTCTCGACCTCGCGGACCGGGCCGAACCGCTCAATCGTGTGCCCGCGGATCCAGCGGTCTAGCCAGCGCAATTCCTCGTCGGTGAACCCGAAATAAGCCTTGCCGACCGGCAGCAATTCGCCGGTCTCGGCCCAGCACCCGAACGTATAGTCGCTGTAATAGCTCGACCGCTTTCCGGAGCCGCGCTGGGCGTACATCAGCACGCAGTCGGCGGTCAGCGGATCGCGCTTCCATTTGTACCACAGGCCGGCGCGGCGGCCCCCGACATAGGGGCTGTCGCGGCGCTTGAGCATGATTCCCTCGATCGCGACATCGCGGGCGTTGGCGCGGAGTTCCTCCAAGGCCGCGAAACTGTCGGCGGCAATCAATTGCGAGATGTCGAATCGGTCCGGATCGAGCCCAGCGGCAAACGCTTCGAGCCGTTGACGCCGCTCAGTCCAAGGCAGCTCGCGCAGGTCTTCGTCGCCGTCGAACAGGATATCGTAGAGCCGGACGAATGCCGGATAGGCGCTCAGCATTTTCTGGCTGACCGTCTTTCGGCCGAGGCGCTGCTGGAGCGCGTTGAAGCTGGCGGCGGAGGTCACCTCAAGCCCCGAGCCCTGGGCTTCGCCGCGCACCAACAGCTCGCCGTCGAGCACCGCCCGGACCCGGAAGGTCTCGGCAATGTCGGGGAAGCTGCGGGAGATGTCGTCGCCGGTCCGGCTGTAGAGCCGGGTCTCGCCTCCCGCGTGGACGACCTGGACGCGGATCCCGTCCCATTTCCACTCGGCCGCATAATCGTCGAGCGAGACCCTGATCTCCTCGAGCGGGTGGGCAAGCATGAACGGACGGAACACCGGAATGTCGCGCGCGGTCGGCTGATCGCCGCGCCCTTCCGCCCAGTCGAACAGCTCGCTGAACGGCGGCCTCAGGCCGTGCCACACTTCCTCGACCGCTTCGACCTCGAGACCGAAAGCGTCGGCGAGGCCCTGTTTGGCAAGCCGCGCGCTGATCCCGACGCGGAGCGCGCCGGTCGCAAGCTTGAGCAAGGCGAATCGCCCAGACGCGTCGAGATGGTCGAGCATAGCGGCAAGCACGTGGGGCGCATCGAGCCGGGAGGCCGAGCGCAACCGCTCGACCGCCTGGGTAATTGAAATTGTCGCATCATCGACTTCGGGCGGCTCGCCGGTGGGCTTGGGCCACAGCAAGGCGACCGTTTCCGCCATGTCGCCGACATAGTCGCGGCTCATGTAGAGCAGCACCGGGTCGACCCGCTCCTCGGCGATCGCGCGGACCGCGGCGCCTTTCACGGCCGGAATGTCGAGCGTGCCGGTCAGCGCGGCAAGGCCGTAGCCGCGGTCGGGGTCCGGCGTCTGCTTGAGATAATCGCCGATCAGCCGGAGCTTGGTGTTGCGCGAGCGCGTGTAGACGAGATCGTCGAGCAGCTGCGAGAAAGCGCGCATCGCGCCTTGAATGCACGAAGCGGCGTCGGGTGCCTAATGGAGGCGCAGCGCAAGTGCTGCGAGGATGGTCGTGCAGTCCCGCTCTGAATGGCTGTCGAGGGCCTCGCCGACATGCTCGAGGCACGATTGCGTGGCGATCCGGTGGCCGGGCAGAAGCGCGAGCTGCGCCGAGCAGCGCGCCAGGCTCTCGAGCGCTGCGAGCCCGTGCTCCGCGGCGAGCTGGCGGATCGAGTCCATCCGGGCATGGAGGTCGAGCGGGGAAAGGCGTGACCCGCGCTTGCGGATCTCGGCGACGCGCAGGTCGACCTCATTCCTCACGGTCGAGAGCGGATCGGTCGCCATAGCCTGCCTCCTTGGAAGCAAGCTCTCGCACTTTGGTTAAGGGGCCGTTACGATCTTGTGTCGGTTGACAAAAATGGCCGCGTTCGTCATGGACGCGCCGCACCAGGCGGCAACAGGCCGCTTTTCTTTTTTCTGCAATTTGGGACGTATCCGATGGCCAAGCCGGCAACCGTCAAGATCAAGCTCGTCAGCTCCGCGGATACGGGCTTCTTCTATGTGACCAAGAAGAACCCGCGCACCCAGACCGAGAAGCTGAGCTTCAAGAAGTACGACCCGCGCGTGCGCAAGCACGTCGAGTTCAAAGAAGCCAAGATCAAGTAAGGCGCGCCTGAGCGCCTAGGCCTGTTCCCCGGCCGCCGGAACTTCGGCTCCCGCAGCAAGCAGTTCGTCGACGGTTTGCGCGAATCGCGCCACCGAAATCGGCTTGGAGACATAAGCCTGCGCCCCGGCCGCGCGGATTCGCTCCTCATCGCCCTGCGCAGAATAAGCAGTCACCGCCATGATCGGCACCTTCGCCAGTTGGTCATCCTTGCGGATCAGTCGGATCAGGTCGAGCCCGCTGACGTGCGGCAGCTGGATGTCGGTGATCACCAGGTCGGGCGCGAAGCTGCGTGCGGCGTCGAGCGCGGTGCGGCTGTCGGTCACCGCCTCGGGCTGATGACCGTGCGCGGCGAGGAGGTCGCAGAACAGCTTGATGTTCAGCGCATTGTCCTCGACGATCAGGATCTTCGCCATGCGTATCCTTCACTAGCTTGCAGCACTTCTAGGCCGTGCCGAACCAGATACAAAACGAACGCAATGATCCCCTGGCTGTGGCCCTCGCCGCACTTGCGGCAACGCTTGCCGACGAACGTCGGGCGCAGCGGTTCCTCGACCTGACCGGAATCGGGACAGATGAGCTCAGGCGCAGAGCGGCCGAACCGGCGCTGCTTGCTGGCCTGTTACGCTTTCTCGAAGCGCATGAGCCGGATTTGATGTCGGTTTCGGAGCGGCTTGGCGTGAAGCCCGAACAACTCGTACAGGCCCGGCGCGAGCTCGAGGGCGAAGGGAGCCAATGAAAACCATCCTGATTACCGGCGCGACCGCTGGATTTGGCGAAGCTGCGGCGCACAAGTTCGTCGCCGGGGGCTGGAACGTCATCGGCACCGGCCGGCGCGCCGATCGGCTGCGCAAGCTCCAGGAGGCGCTCGGTGATGCCTTCCTCCCGCTCGAGATCGACATGCGCGACCGCGCGGCGGTCGAGAGCCTGGCGAAGCTGGCGCCGCCGTGGGGCGAGATCGACCTGCTGTTAAACAACGCCGGGCTCGCACCGCCGACCGATCCGCTGCCCGATACCGACTGGGAGCTGGTCGAAACGGTGATCGAAACCAACGTCACCGGCCTGGTCGCGCTGACTCGCGTGCTCCTGCCCAAGCTGGTCGAGCGCAAGGGCCAGATCATCAACCTGTCCTCGGTCGCGGCGACTTATCCGTACAAGGGCGGCGCTGTGTACGCGGGCACCAAGGCGTTCGTCCGCCAATTCTCGCTCGACCTTCGTTGCGACCTCGCCGGAACCGGCGTCCGGGTCACCTCGATCGAACCGGGAATGGCCGAAACGGAATTTACGATCGTCCGCACCAGCGGCGACCGCGAAGCGTCCGACAAGCTCTACGCGGGCATGGACCCGATGACTGCCGAGGATCTCGCCGACTTGTTCTGGTGGCTCGCCAATCTTCCGCCGCACCTCAACATCAACGCCATCGAGCTGATGCCGGTCAGCCAGAGCTGGGCGGGCTTCGCGATCGATCGAAATACATAGCCGTCATTGCGAGCGGAGCGAAGCAATCCAGATGCCGCAACAGGATTGCCACGTCGCCTTCGGCTCCTCGCAATGACGGTTGACCCGGATGCTGTCCAAGTGCTTGGGGCGGCCGCATGAGCATTGACCAGCGCCTTTCCGAACTCGGAATCACCCTTCCCCAGCCGGCCGCCCCAGTCGCGGCCTACGTCCCCGCCGTCGAGCAAAGCGGGCTGCTCCACATTTCCGGCCAGATCAGCTTTGCCGAGGACGGCAGCCTGATCAAAGGCCGGCTCGGCGATGACGTCGACCTCGATGGCGGAATCGCTGCGGCGCGGCGCTGCGGCGTGATGCTGCTCGCGCAAATGAAAGCCGCGCTCGGCTCGCTCGACCGGGTCGAGCGGGTCGTGAAGCTCGGGGTGTTCGTCAACAGCGCGCCCTCCTTCACCGATCAGCCCAAGATCGCCAACGGCGCTTCGGAGCTGATGCAGGAAGTGTTCGGCGAGGCCGGACGCCACGCGCGCAGCGCGGTCGGAGTCGCAGTGCTCCCCCTCGGAGTCGCGGTGGAAGTCGACGCAATCGTTGCGGTGAAGGCCTAGTTCATCTCGCTCCGGCTACCCACGTAGCCGCCATGGCCGACCAGGAATCCCAGGTCCTTGCGAAGATCGCCGCAGGCGTTTCGGGGCTCAACGCTGACGCCTGGGACCGCCTCAGCGGCGGCGATCCGTTTCTTAGCCATGCCTTCCTCGCCTCTCTCGAGCAATCGGGCAGCGTCGGCCCGGGGACGGGCTGGAGCCCGGCGCCGATCCTGGTCGAGGACGAAGCTTCTCACCTGATCGCGGCGGCGCCGGCCTATTTGAAGACCCACAGCCAGGGCGAATATGTGTTTGATCACGGCTGGGCCGAGGCGTGGCAGCAGGCCGGCGGCGCTTATTATCCAAAGATCCAGGTCGCGGTGCCGTTCACGCCGGTGCCGGGGCCGCGGCTGCTCGGGACCCGCCCGCAGCAGCTGCTCGCGGCGATCGAAGCCGTCACCACGCAGAACGGCATGTCGTCGGCGCACATCACCTTTGCCGACGCGGCAGGAATCGGCGAAGCCGGGCAACGCGGCTGGCTGATCCGGCACGGACTCCAATATCACTGGTTCAACCGCGGTTACGCGAGCTTCGAGGATTTTCTGGCGGCGCTGACCAGCCGCAAGCGCAAGGCGATCCGCAAGGAGCGGGCGGCGGCACGCGAAGGACTGGAGTTCAGAATCCTGCGCGGCCCCGAGATCGGCACAGACGACTGGGACGCAATGTGGGCCTTCTACCAGGACACCGGCTCACGAAAGTGGGGCCATCCGTATCTTGCGCGCGAATTCTTCGACCTGGTCGGCGAGAAGATGGGCGATTCGGTTCTGCTGTTCCTCGCGTGCCGCGATGGCCGGCCGATCGCCGGAGCGCTCAACTTCGTCGGGCGGGACAGTCTCTACGGCCGCTATTGGGGCACGATCGACGAAGTGCCCTTCCTCCATTTCGAGCTTTGCTATTACCAGGCGATCGACTGGGCGATCGAGCACGGCCTCCAGTCGGTCCAGGCCGGCGCGCAGGGCGAGCATAAGGTCGCTCGCGGATATGAGCCAGTGGTGACGCGAAGCGCGCACTTCATTCCCAACCGCAGCTTCCGCGCCGCGGTTGCCGACTTCGTCGAGCAGGAGCGCGCTGCGGTGGCCAGCGAGATCGAGTGGCTTCGCCGCGATCTGCCCTACCGTTCATCCTCTTCGGAATAGACGCGCACCGTTCGGCCACTGGCGTCGGCCATTCCGCGATACATTGCGGGGGTGGTGAAGCCCCAGGCCGCCTCGCCATTGGGGGCGACCGCAATCAGCCCGCCCTTGCCGCCCAGCTGGGCAATATCGGTAAGGGTCGAATCGAGCGCGTCCTGAAGCGACTGCCCGCCAATCCGGACGCGTTCTGCCAGCTGATGCGCGGCGACGCTGCGAATGAAATATTCCCCCGACCCGGTCGCCGACACGGCTGCTGCCCGGTCGTCGGCATAGGTGCCGGCGCCGATCAGCGGCGAATCGCCGACCCGGCCCCACCGCTTGGCGGTCAGCCCGCCGGTCGAAGTCGCGACCGCGACATGGCCTTCGATGTCGACCGCGACCGCGCCGACGGTGCCGTATTTGACCTCATCGTCAAAACCGCCCGCGGCCACGATCTCGTCGAGCTGGCGTCGGCGCTCGGGAATCTCGAACCATTTGTTGTCGACCTGCTCGAACCCATGATCGCGGGCGAAGTCGTCGGCGCCGTGGCCGGACAGGAAAACGTGGGGGCCCTCATCGAGCAAGCGGCGGGCGAGGCTGATCGGAGCGCGGGTCGTGCGCAGTCCGGATACCGCGCCGGCGGCCCGCGTCCGCCCGTCCATGATCGCCGCGTCCAGCTCGATGCAGCCGGTCGCAGTCAGCACGCTGCCGCGGCCGGCGTTGAAGCAGGAATCTTCCTCGAGCACTCGGACCGCGACTTCGACTGCATCGAGCGCGCTTTCGCGTCTGTCGAGGATCGTCGAGCCGGCCGCGAGCGCGGCTTCGAGGCCGGCACGTGCGCATTGCTCCTGGGCGGGATCGAGCTGCCCCGGGCGCATCGATCCCGCACCGCCATGGATCATCAGTCGCCATAGTGTCTCGCTCATGTCCGCGGCCATAGCGAGGGCCCTGCACCGATGCCAGTTGACGGCAGGCGTCGTGTCATATTATTATGATATCATATTTTTAGGGAGGCAGATGTGGCCAACGACAAAGTCATTGCACTCACAGCGACCAGCGAGCGCGCCGCTGAAACCTTCAACGGCTTCGTGATGCTGGTCGCATTGCTGGTGGTGATCGCATTCCAGGCGTTCGGGATCTTGAACCTCAGCAACGATAATGCTGGCTGGCTGCCGGTCTTGACCGTGTTCATCGGCCCGATCCTGCTGCTGTTGATCCTGCCCGGCTTCTACATGCTGCAGCCCAACCAGGCGGCGGCAATCACCCTGTTTGGTGACTATCGCGGCACCGACCGCGTCACCGGCCTCAGGTGGACCTGGCCGTGGATGGCCAAGAAGAAGGTCTCGGTCCGCGCCAACAATTTCATTTCCGACAAGATCAAGGTCAACGACCTGCGCGGCAACCCGATCGAGATGGCCGCACAGATCGTGTGGCGGGTGGTCGACACCGCCCAGGCCTTGTTCGACGTCGACGATTACCGCGCCTTCGTCAGCGTCCAGGTCGAAGCGGCGATCCGGACCATCGGTTCGCGTTACCCATATGACGATTTCGAGCATCAGGAGGTGACTCTGCGCGGCAACCACGACCAGGTTGGCGGCGAGCTTCGCACCGAGCTCCAGGCGCGTCTGGCGGTGGCTGGCATCACCGTCGACGAATGCGGCTTTACCCATCTTGCTTATGCGCAGGAGATTGCCGGCGCGATGCTCCGCCGCCAGCAGGCGCAGGCGGTGGTCGCCGCCCGCAAGACCCTCGTCGAAGGCGCGGTCGGGATGGTTGAGATGGCGCTCACCATGCTTTCGGAAAAGAAAGTGGTCGAATTGGACGACGAGCGGCGCGCGGCGATGGTCTCGAACCTGATGGTCGTGCTGTGCGGCGAGCGCGACACCCAGCCCGTCGTCAACACCGGCACGCTGTACCAGTAGCCCGGCGGTGGCCGATGGCGAGCGCAAAGCTTACCCCTTAAGGGTCGATCCTGCCTTATGGGCGGCGGTCGAGCGCTGCGCCGCGGCGGAGCTTCGCAGCGTCAACGCCCAGGTCGAATGCCTGCTTCGCGAAGCGCTCGGCGCGCGCGGCGTGAAGCTGAAAGCGCCGACGACGCGCAAGCGCGGTCGGCCGCCGAGGGAGAAGAGCAAGTGACCGACGGTCCCGAATGGTTCGCGCCCAAGCGCTACGGCCTGGGCACAAGCTATCCCATCGCGTGGCAGGGCTGGGTCGTGACCATCGCTTACGTGGCCGGAGTGATCGCCGCCACTACCGCGTTCCAGGACAACAAGCTGATCATGGCGGCCATAATCATTCCGCTCACCGTTACGTTCGTGGTGATCGTCTCACGGACCACGCGCGGCGGGTGGCGTTGGCGCTGGGGGGATAAGGACTAACTTACCGACAAGTCGCGCTGCTGGTTGACGAGCCGCCATTCGTCGAGGTCGGACAGCATGATCCGCGCGGCCTGCTCGGCAAGGTCCGCAGCGCGCGTCAGGCTCACCTCCTGCCGAAGCTCGTCGGCGATCTGGCCGAGCGTGTCGGCGGTCGCCAGCGAACGCAGCGCGTCGCCGCCAAAATCCCCCTGAAAACGGATTCCGAACACGGCCGTGCCGAGCGCCGGGAAGCCGGCCGACACCAGGGTGAACCAATTGCCGTACTTGGTCACGAAATCGAGCCCCAGCCCGAGGCCGACCAGGGTTGCGACCGATACCACGAGAGTCGCCGCGAACAGGATTGTGCCGATTTCCTCCAGCCGCTTGTCGAGCAGCTGGATCAGTTCGGCGTTGCGCTCGTGATAGTCGACCTGCGGCGCCACCTCATGTTCGGCGATCGCCGTCGCCAGCGCGTTGGCGCGCGGCCGGTCGATGGTCCCCGACGGACAGCCCATCGCCCGCCAGATCCCGCTCGCATACCAGTCGATCCACCGTTTCGGCACCGGGTTGGTCGCGGTGCCTGGCGGGTCGGGCGCCGCGATTCCGAGCAGTTTCAGGCTGCGCATCGGGCGCAGCCGTTCCGCCAGCTGCCGGTAATCGAGCCAGCGGCGGTGCCACTCCAGCTTCGTGCCGAGCTTGGCGTTGACGATGATCGCGACGGTGATCAGCATTTCCACGGCCGCGAACTCGAACTTCAGGTGCGTCGCCATGAAGGCGCTGAGGCCGAGGCACACAGCGACGCTTCCGAGCAGGAAGTTGAAGATGTGGCCGCTGCGGTAGGTCTGGGCGAAATGGGTCGCGAGCCGGTCGGCCCAGCTATAGGCGTCCTGCAACAGGTCGATCGGAGCCGAGATGCTGAACGCTTCGGCGCAGCCGCGGCGATGGCGCTCCCACTCGTCGCGAATAGCCTCGGCGCAGCGCTTGTTGTTGATATCGCCGGGCTTGATCCGCCGCACTCCGGCGGCGGTCAGGAGCAGCGGATATTCGATTCGGGTGCGGATGGCCCGCAACCTCTCCCGGGCGAAGCGGGCCAGGAACGACTGTTCCTGCTCGTCGGGCGGGGGCAGCAGCAGGCCGGTCAGCATCAGGTCGATCTCGGACCGCTCGAAAGGCCGCTCGACCCCGGGATCGTCGGCGACGGTCAGCACGGTCGGGTCGAACGCGCTCCACAGCACGCGCGTCGGCGCCTTCAAATCGGGCATGATGTGGATCACCGCGGTGCCGTGAGTGATCGCGATTTGGACCACCTCGCCAGTTCCGCCGCGGCCGCGTGGCGGGAGTCCATCCCACACCGCGATCAGCATGTCGCAATGGGCGACGGTGGCGCGGCCGGTCATCACATAAGCGTCCAGCTCGCGGCGGCGGTCGCCGGGCAATTCGAGCACGCAGGCGGCGCGCTCGAGCAAAGCGTCGAACCGTTCGCGCGCGCCGTGATTGGCGAGGCTCTTGCGGTAGATTTGGCGCCCGAACGGAACGATCACCTGCAGCTCCCAACCGAGCTCGAGGGCAATCTCGGCCGCGATCTGGTCGGCCCCGTCGGCGATCGGCGAGACGAAGCGGAGGTGAGGCCTTTCGTCGGAAAAGCAGGCGCGCTCACGCTCGTAGAGGGCGTTCCCGGCCTCCGCGACCAGCAGCAAGATGTCGCGGATCCGCTCGCGAAGCGCCGGCAGGCTGCGGTCGGGAAGCACCTCGGCGCGGTGGCCGGTCACCCCGACGCTGAGGACAAACGGGACGGAGGGCGGACGGCGTCCACGCGAACTCGTTCCTGCCTCACCGGACTGTGCGATCTCGGCGATGGGAACGTTCAACTGTCCGCGCTCAGTTCAATCGCGGATGATGATCGGGTCGAACGTCCCGCCGCCAGAAAAATTGAGACGATAGTGAACGACACTGCGTGCATTCGGCGCCCTGGCCTCCACCGTCAGACTCTTCGGAGAGACGCTCTTGATCGAGAAATGCCCGTGCGGCGGTGCATTCACCGCGGGACATTTGCCGTTGCGCGCGCAAAATGGGTTCGGTTGGTTCCACGTCTCGGTTGCTGCTGCGTCAAGCGTGAAGGTGATGTCGTAAGTTCTGTCGCGGGCAAGGAAGAGCGCGTCGTCGACGACTTCATTGCCCGTGATGTCACACTCGACTTCGTTTCCGCTCTTTCGTGTCGGCGTCACCGCCACGTTGATGCTGGTCATTTCTTTCTCCGCCATTACCCGCTCCCTGTTTGTGCTTTATACCCCATGCCCGCGAGCCGGTTGGCTCGAGCCTCATCGCTTCGTCCGAGCCGATGTAGCAACATTGCATGCTCGGCCATTTCGTTCGGTTTCTCGGCGGCGTTCGCGGCGATCATCGCCAAGCCGGCCTCCCACGCCGTTTTTGCACCGGCCTGGTCGCCCATTTTGCGGCGAACGTCTCCGAGAAGGCTGAACGAACGGGCGACGGCGTAGCGGTCTTCGACCGGGTCGGTCGACGATACTGTCTTGCCAGTTTCGATGGCCTTGGTCGCAAGGCGCGAAGCGGCGTCCAGGTCCCCGTGCGCCAGCGCAAGCTCGGCTCGGATGTCGAGACAATCGCGAAGGTTGGCACGCCACCGATGAACGTTCGAATCAGTAGCGATCAGCCGCCTGGTGGCGTCGCACGCCGAACCGGCTTCCGAAGCGGCCGCGTCGCTCTTTCCCGCGAGAATCAACGCCTGGGCCAAATCCATCCTCGCACGCGCCGAGAAATACTTCCATCGACTGTTGTCTGGCTCGCGCGCGATCAGCGCCTCCGATTGCATGACCGCGGCGCGATAATGGGTGAGGGCGTTCGGCAATTGTCCCCGGAAGAGGTAGAGCTCGGCCAGATATCGCTCCCCGGACACCAGCTTCTGGCGATACTCGACGTCGCCGGTGCGCCGCAGCAATTGGCTCACGATTATGATGTGCCGTTCGCGAAGCGCGGTCGCTTCATCAAGGCGACCCTCAGCTTTTTCAGCGTCGGCCAGCCAGGCCTGCGATTCGGTGAGCGATTTTTGATAGTCGCTGTTTGTCGGATCGGCGGTCGCCAGCGCCTCGATGTTGCGCAACGCGCGCGTGAATTGCGCGGCAGCCTCGCCGAAATGCCGCTGCTCGAACAGGAGGACGCCGAGGTTCGCATCGGCATTCTGCTGCTCCATCCGCCATTTCATATTGTCCGGGCCAAGCTCGACCATTCGGTCCGCCAGGCGCTTATATTCGCGCATCGCCGCTTCCGCTTCGGCGTTGCGCCCCAGCTGGCGAGCGATGTCTCCCGCCCAGAACACGTTCTGCGCGTGATCGAACAGTCGCTGCGGATCCGACGGGTCGCGGCGAATCGTTTCCGCCGTTCCCTCCATCGCCTCGCGATACAGTCGCTTGGCGCCGTCGAGGTCGCCTCGGAGGTAGGCGACTTCGGCCATCAGGCTGAGCGCGCGCGACCGCTGCTGCAGCCCCGCATCCGACAGTTCGCTGGTGTCCTGCTTGTTGTAATATGCCAGCACCCGGCTGGCGACACCGTCGAGCGCATCGAGGCGGCCAATGGGCTCCAGCTTATCCTTGAGGTCGCCGAGCATGAAGGCGACCAGGCCCTCCGCCTCACGCCGCTGGTCGCGCGCCGAATCGCGGGCCTGGATGGCGGTGAAGGCGAGCGTGCTGGTAATGGCCATGCCGGCGATTGAAGCAGCGGCCAGCCACGCGAGCCGGCGATGACGGCGAGTCGTTTCGCGCTGGACCAGGTCGTCCAGCCCGACTCCGAGCATCCCGGCAACCAGCTTGAGGAAGCCGAGCCGGCGTCCCTCGCCCTCCTCGCGCAGGTCGGCCGCGAGCGGTTCGGCCCGCTTGCCGGTCGGCCGCCCGCGCCGGTCGAAGCGTTGGCGCAGCGCCGGCGGAAAGCATTCCTCCGCTTCGCGCCCCGCCATTTCGCTCGCGAAGGGCTCTCCGGCGGCGATCGCGGCAAGCACGCAGCCGTCGGGCCGCGAACGCTTGAACGCCTCGATCTCGGCGTTGGTCCAGCGCGACCGCGCGGATTCGGGCGAGCACAGCACGATCAGGAATTGGGAATTGGCAAGCGCTGTCTCGATCTCCTCGCCAAGATCGTCGGCGGCTGCCAGCTCATGCTGGTCGCGGAACACCGGCATCAGCCGCTTGGGAATGATCCCGTTCGCGGTGAGCTTGCCGATCAAGGCGCTTGGGACGCGGAACTCCTCGAGCTCCGAGTGAAGCCATTCGGCCAGCGCGTCGTCCCTGTGGCTGTAGCTGAGGAACGCGTAATAACGCTGGCTGATGCGGGCGACGGGCGGACGGTCCGCGGCAGCCGTTTCGGCTCCTCGGTCATTGGCCGGCAGTTGGGCAAGCTTGGCCATTTGGCCACCCCCGAGCTTGAGTCCCGCTAAGCAAGTTAACACAGCAGGATAGGTTTGGCCTAGCTTTGCCCAAAGCTTTGCGGGTGCCGGGCGCAGCGCCTATATGGCGGGCAACCAAGCGAGAATCCGGAAATCCGAATGTCTTCCATCCGTCCCTGGCGAGATATCGATCGGCGCAAGTCGCGGCAGATCATGGTCGGCTCCGTCCCCGTTGGCGGGGATGCACCGATCAGCGTCCAGACCATGACCAACACGCCGACCGAGGACGCCAGGGCAACGATCGACCAGATCCGGCGCTGCGAGGAGGCCGGCGCCGACATCATCCGGGTGTCGTGCCCGACCGCTGAAAGCACCGCGGCGCTGAAGGAGATCGTCCGCGCGGCAAACGTGCCGATCGTCGCCGACATCCACTTTCACTATAAGCGGGCACTCGAAGCGGCGGACGCCGGCGCTGCGTGCCTGCGGATCAATCCGGGCAACATCGGTTCAGAGGAGCGCGTCCGCGAAGTGATTTCCGCGGCCAAGGCCAACGGCTGCGCGATCCGCATCGGGGTCAATGCCGGAAGCCTGGAGAAGGACCTGCTCGAAAAATATGGCGAGCCGTGTCCCGAGGCACTCGTCGAAAGCGCGCTCGACCATATCCGGATCCTCGAGGACCATGATTTTCGCGAGTACAAGGTTGCGGTGAAAGCGAGCGACGTGTTCCTCGCCGTCGCCGCCTACCAGCAACTCGCGGGGCAGGTCGATTGCCCGCTTCATCTCGGCGTAACCGAGGCCGGCGGACTGATCGGCGGCACGGTCAAGTCGGCGCTCGGCATCGGCTCGCTGCTGTGGGCGGGCATCGGCGACACGATCCGCGTCTCGCTCTCCGCCGAGCCCGAGGAAGAGGTGCGGGTCGGCTACGAAATCCTCAAGTCGCTCGGAATCCGCAGCCGCGGAGTCCGCGTCGTCTCCTGCCCGAGCTGCGCCCGCCAGGGCTTCGACGTGATCCGCACGGTCGAGGCGCTCGAGGAGCGGCTGCAGCACATCAAGACTCCAATGTCGCTCAGCGTGCTCGGCTGCGTCGTCAACGGCCCAGGCGAAGCGCGCGAGACCGACATCGGCATCACCGGCGGCGGCCAAGGCAAGCACATGGTCTATCTGTCCGGCGTCACCGACCACCATGTCCAGGACGCCGACATGATCGACCACATCGTCAAGCTGGTGGAAGCCAAGGCGGCCCAGCTCGAAGCCGAAGCGGACCGCGCCGCAACGCTCGACGCGGCCGAATAAGGTTAGCCTTCCTTAACCAACGCGGGCGCAGAGTCGCCCGATGGTCAAGCTGTTGCTTATCCTGATTATGAGCGGCGCGCTCGCCGAGGCCCTTGCGCCCGCGCCGCCGCCGCTGCTGATCGATTCCGCGCCGGCAGCGCCAGCCGTTGCTCTCGACGTCGGCAATTAAGCACCGCTAAGCGGACGCGTGAATCGCGTCGCCCAGCATCCAGTCCAGGCCTTCGCCGCAGCGCTTGGCGCAGTCGCCGTCCTGTCGATCATGGACGCGGTGATGAAGCACCTCGTCCTTGCCATCGGAATCGTCGCGGTCAGCGTTTGGCGCTCGGCGGCGAACCTGTCGGTCAGCACCGCGCTGTACCTTCCGACGCGGTCCGGTTGGCCACCAGCAAGGACCCTGCGGGTGCACGTGCTGCGCGGCCTGGTCGTCACCGTAATGGCGGCATTGTTCTTTTGGGGCATTGGCCGGGTACCGCTCGCCCAGGCGATCGCGCTGACCTTCATCGCCCCATTGATCGCAATGCTGCTCGCGGCCGTCTTCCTCGACGAACAGATCGGTCGGAGCTCGATCGCGGGCTCACTTGCGGCCTTCTCCGGAGTGATCGTCATCGTGCTCGGCCAGGCGCGCGCGCATGTCGGCAACCAGGCGTTGCTGGGCATCGCAGCGATCATCGGCTCGGCGCTCTGCTATACAGTCAACATCGTGCTGATGCGACGCCAGGCGCTCGCCGCGCGGCCGCTCGAGATCAATTTCTTCCAGTCGATGACGGTGATGGCGCTGTGGCTGGTCGCAATTCCGATTGTCGGCGCGCCGCCGTGGCCGGCCGGGCAGGTGGGATGGATTGCGGTCGCCTGCCTGCTTTCGACTTCAGGAACCTTGCTGTTTGCCTGGGCCTATGCGCGCGGGCCGGCGAGCTATCTCGCGGCGACCGAATATAGTGGGTTCCTGTGGGCAGCAGTGCTCGGCTGGATCATCTTCCATGAGCCGCTGTCGTCCTACACGCTCGCCGGAGCGCTGCTGATCGTCGGCGGCTGCCTGTTCGCGGCGCGCGGCAAGGTCTCCGAACCGCCCGAGATCGACGTCGCCGCCTAACCGCTTCCAAGCACGTTGATGGTGAATGCCAGCACGCCGATGTTGAACGCGAAGGCGGCGAGGCAATGGACGGTCACGACCTTGCGAATGTGCTGACTGGTGATCTCCACGTCGGACGTGGCGAAAGCCATTCCGCAGGTAAAGGCGAAATAGACGAAGTCCCAATAGACCGGCGCCTTGGTGCCGGGAAACTCGAGGCCGACGCAGCCTCTTTCCGGGTGGCGATAGGCAAGATGCGCATAGTGCAGCGCGTAGACGGAGTTGCTGAACAGCCACGCCAGCGCCAGCGTGATGATGATCAGCGCGCGGGTGAACGGCTGCGGATTACGACCGATGACTTCGGCCGCGATCGCCACCAGCAGGACGCCAATGACTATACCGGTGAGCGCCAGCAGGACCCGGCGGTTGGCGTCATTGGCCGCGGCATGCTTGCGGATCACGGCCGCCTCGCGGGTTTGAAGCAACGACAGGCAGAGTAGCAGGAACAGGATCGATGCCATGTCGAATGCTGTCATCGCACCGAGCGCCCAGCGCTGGAAATAATGGGCCGCGATCGGGAAGGTCACGATCAGGGTCGCAAGGAAGGCTAGAAAGCGCGGCGGGGCAATCATGTTGCCGATGGTCTGCGGCTTCGCCATGGCGGCGGAGGTTACAGCGCCGATGCGGCGCGTCCAGTGAAGGATTCTTCATGCCTTGGGTCTGGCTGATTATCGGCGGCGTGTTCGAGGTCGGGTTCACCACCGCGCTGCGCTTCGTCGACGGGTTCCGCAACACGCCGTGGACGATTGCGTTCATGGCCTGCGCCGCGATCAGCATGGCGCTGCTCGAGCTCGCCTCGCGCTCGATTCCGATGGGGACGGCCTATGCCGTGTGGGGCGGGATCGGGGCAGTCGGGACCGTGGTCGTCGGCATCCTGTGGTTCCACGAACCGTCGAGCATGGTCAGGGTGATGCTGATCCTTGCCATCGTCGCCGCAATCGCAGCGCTGAGGTTGACGGCCTAGCGCTGCGGCTGCAGCAGCGGCGCGATCTCCGGGCTGTCTTCGATCGAGCGGTAGAATTTGGGAGCGGGAAACGGCCCGCGCGCCTGCTCATAGGCGTAACCGAGCGACAGCAGCCGCGCCTCGCTCCACTTGGGGCCGATGAAGCTCAGGCCGACGGGAAGCCCCTTCACCAGGCCCATCGGCACCGTCAAATGGGGATAACCGGCGACTGCCGCCAGTGAGCCAGCGCCTCCGCCCGAGCTCTGGTCGCCGTTGGCGGCGTCGATCTTCCATGCCGGCGGCATGGTTGGGCCAACCAGCGCGACGACGCCATGTTGCTTGAGCAGACGGTCGATCCCGTTCGGGCCTGTCGCCGTGAAGCTCGCCTTGCGGTCCTTCTTGTAGCCGGGGTCTTGCAAGCCCTTGGTCTTCTGAGCCTGCTCGAACGTCTCCTGGCCGAACAAAGGCATTTCGGTGGCTGCGTGCGCCTTGTCGAACGCGATCAGGTGGGCGAGGGTGCGCACCGCAATCGGGGCCGGGCTGCTCTTGAGATATTTGGCCAGGTCGGCTTTGAACTCGGTGAGCAACACGTGCTGCTCCATGGCGCCGACTTTGTCGTCATCGAAGCCGCCGCCGATCTTGTGGATGTCGACCAGGACTGCGCCGGCCTGGCGGAGCACTGCAAGCGCCGTCTCGAAGGCTGGTTCGGTGCGGAAGCCCGAGGCAAAGCGCATCACGCCGATCCGCTTGCCCTTCAGCGAATTGGCGTCGAGCCCGGCGGCGTAATCACTCTTGTGACGGTCGGCTTCGGACGTCGCGGGATCGGCCGGGTCGTTGCCGGCGATTGCGGTCAGCAGCTCGGCCGCCTCACGCACGCTCGCCGCCATCGGGCCAGGGGTGTCCTGGCTGTGGCTGATCGGGACGACGTGGGTGCGGCTCACCAGCCCGACGGTCGGCTTCAATCCGACGATCCCGTTGATCGCCGCCGGGCAGGTGACCGACCCGTCGGTCTCGGTGCCGATCGCCAGCCGAACCAGCCCGGCGGCGACGGCTGCTCCGCTGCCGCTCGAGCTTCCGCACGGATTGCGATCGAGCGCCCATGGATTGTGCGTCTGCCCGCCCACCGCGCTCCAGCCCGAGCTCGAGTTGTTCGAACGGATGTTGGCCCATTCGGACAGGTTGGTCTTGCCGACGATGACCGCGCCAGCTGCGCGCAGCCGAGCCACCAATGGCGCGTCGCGGCCGGTCACATTGTTGGCAAGCGCGAGGCTGCCGGCGGTCGTTGGGAGCGGCCCGGCGACTTCGATATTGTCCTTGATCAGCACCGGCTGTCCGGCAAGCGGCCCGCGGATCGCGCTTGCGTCCACGCGCCGCGCCTGGTCGATCGCGCTGGGATCCACGGCGATGACCGAATGAAGCTGCGGGTCGATCCGCGCGATTCGGTCGAGCGCTGCGCGGACATTCGTCTCGGCCGGCGGCGCTGCTCGGACGGCCGACGAGGCGGCTAGCCCAATGGCGGTCGCAGCGGTCAGGTAACGCATGAAACCCCCTCTTCATCGGTCAGCGCGGCACAAGCAGGGCGTCGAGCGTCCCTTTGCCCTTGCCGAGCTTCTCGAGCCGCGGATAGCGCAAGCCGCCGTGCCAATCGAGCTTCACTATCCGTTCGCTGCCGT
>JAZJZB010000026.1:0-2393 GCA_040390085.1 Pseudomonadota bacterium
TGCACGGTCGCCGCAACGCTGCGGCGCGCCTCTCCCGCCGGATTGATTCAGCAAAGCCCAGGGAGGATTTTATTTTTTTATGAGTCAAGGACCATTGACAAAGTGTAGAGTGTGCCGCTGCGACGAACTGCGCCCGTGCGAGCCCCCGTGCGCGTGGGAGCCAGGCGAGCCAGACCTTTGCACGACGTGCGCCGAGATGATTCGCCAGGTGCGCCAGTGGCTTCAGGACGCCCACCGGCCAAGCCTGGCCGCGCTCGCGCGCGAGGCCCGTAAGCCAGCGCGTCCGATCCGCGCCAGACGGAGGTCCGCGTGAGCGCCGCGGCGCCCGCGCGGAAGCTTCCGCGCGAGCAGTCCGAAGTCGCGCGGCTGATGACGGAGATGGGATCGACGAAGGGTTTCGATCCGATGCCGCCTGATCAATACCTTTACTTTCTTGGCAAGGCCGAGCCGCCGCTGCAGCGCCTGCTTGCGCTGGTCCGGTCGCTCACGATCCGCGTGGGCCACTGGTCGCCCTACTGCGTCGACGAGCACGGCAAGGAGCTGCGCCTGGCCGATCTGCAGCGTCTCCTCGATATCGACCACGGCAATTTTCAACGCGCGGTGCGTGAGGCCAAGGCCCGCGGCCTTGTCCGGATCGGGTCAAATGACGCGGGTTCCAACCGAACGGGCCATAATTCGCGCCACCCTTATCGCGTATATTTGTGTGGAAGTGTCGCTGAATCAACGGTTTACAATGGGGGCGAAGAAAAGGGCGGTGTCAGCGCCGACACCGAACAAAAGGCGAAACCAGCCTGGCTCCGTTTATCACTGGCGCAGCGGGCTCGCGTGTTGGAATGGCCGCTTGAAACACAGGTACGATTCTACATCCAGATCGCGGCCGCTGTCGAGCCTATTTTTGCGGCCTACGAAATCGTGCAGGCGAACAAAAAGGAGGTGTCAGCGCCGACACGTGTCAGCGCCGACACCAAGGGCGTGTCAGCGCCGACTCCGAATCGCGTCTCGGCGCCGACACCTGCATCCTTATTGGGTTTAGATTCCCAGACAGATGGGAAAAACACGCCGCCGCCCGCATCTACTGGCGCCGCGAAAAGCGACGCGGCAGAGGTGGCGGTGGCAGCGGTTTTCCAACGGGAGTTCGCGGCCGAAGCCGAGCGCCTGGGAAAGATCACCGGAATCCCGGATGTTCTCATACGGAAGCTCTGCGCCCGCGCGCTGCGGCGCGGCGTGGACACTACAACGGCCGCGGCGGTGTTCGTGCGCGTTCACCTGGCCGCGCTCGAAAAGCAAGGGATCCGCGACGGCACGGCATTCCTCATTCACGCGTTCGAGGAAGCACTGGAGATGCACTCCAGCCAGAAATCGAAAGGAGCAGCGTCATGAGAACCGAGACGGAAGTGGATGAAGCGATCCGGCACCTGGAACAAGCTGCTGGGGCGGCGCGTTCTTTCGGTCGCGCGCACGGGCACTTTATGATGCTGCTCGATGCGTTCGCTTGGATTAAAGGCAAACCCTCGCGCTTCGAGGCGGACGTAATGGAAAAATGTCGAAGCGTGGATCGCGCCCTGAGAGCGGAGGACAACTGACATGAAACACTGGGACCTCATGCCCGGCGAGCGCGTCGAGCTGTCGCTCGCTCCGGATTCAGCCGGCGGCATTCCCGCCGTTTTCCTATTCCGCACCACGGCCGTCGCCTGTTTCGATCCCATCTCCGGTTTCGATGAGGCCGACGCGCTGATCGAACTGAAAATTCGCGCCGACGGAAGCCTGCGCGATTCGCTCTGTCGCACCTGGTTTGTCCTCGGGCGCGATCGCGGCACTCGCATGCCGGTGCCTGGGCAGCCCATCTATCGCCACTTCGAAGCGTGGCGCCGCGGGATCAGGTGACGCCATGCCGATCCGAGCTGACCTGCGTCACTTCTACCGCACGCCGGAATGGAAGTCCGCGCGCGCCGCCTGCCGCGAGCGCGCCGGCGATCGCTGCCAGCGGTGCGGGGCCTCGAACGGAACTTACTACACGCGCCTGGTGCGTCACGCTGCTGCGATGCACGAGGTCTATGGGTCCAAGCGCGTCCTCGTCCAGTGCGGCGTCGCGCACCTGAACCACATCGCGGGCGACGATCGCGACGAAAACCTGAAGGCCCTTTGCCAGTGGTGTCACTTAAACCACGACAAGCTTCATCACCACGAAACCCGCGCGGCGCGGAAAGACGCCGCGCGGCCGCTGTTACGGGAGGCCAGTCTATGAGCTTTGAAATCGTTCACCGCTACACACGAGCCGTTCTCTTTTCGAGCGGCACAGCGACGAAAATGAAAACGGCACTAGCCCAGGCAGTCGCGAGCGGGGCGGACCTCCGCGGGGCGGACCTCCGCGGGGCGGACCTCGGCGGGGCGGA
>JAZJZB010000027.1:0-5235 GCA_040390085.1 Pseudomonadota bacterium
CCTCCCGCTGGGACAATTTCCGCCAGCAGATTTCGGCGGGCGTCAATTTGTCCCTGTCGGGCGCGCCCAACTGGAGCCACGACATCGGCGGCTACACGATGGAAAGCCGCTACATCAAACCGAACGCCGCCGACCTCGCCGAATGGCGCGAGCTCAACACGCGCTGGTTCCAGTTCGGCGCCTTCTCGCCGATCTTCCGTAGCCACGGCGAGAACATCCCGCGCGAGATGTACCTGATGGCGCCCGCCGGCTCGCCAACCTTCCGCTCGATGGCTTGGTACGACAAGCTTCGCTACCGGCTGATGCCCTACATCTACACGCTCGGCGCCGACACTTACTTCAAGGACGGCACGATCATGCGCGGGCTGGTGATGGACTTCGCCGCCGACAAGAAGGTGTGGGGCGTGGATGACGAATATCTGTTCGGTCCGTCGTTCCTCGTCGCCCCTGTCACCGAGTACAAGGCGCGCGAGCGAAAAGTCTATTTGCCAGCCGGCGCCAGCTGGTTCGATTTCTACACCGGTCGCAGCCTTGCCGGCGGCCAGACCATCACCGCCGCCGCGCCTTACGAGCGCATGCCCTTGTTTGTCCGCGCTGGCTCGATCGTTCCGACCGGGCCGGCGATCCAGCACACCGGAAACAATTCGCATTCGCCGCTGACCCTGAACGTCTACACGGGCGCGGACGGCAGCTTCTCGGTCTACGAGGATGACGGCGTCAGCCGCCAATATCTCAACGGCAAATATGCGCGAATCCCGCTTAGCTGGGACGAGAAGGGAAAGACGCTGACCATCGGCGCGCGTGACGGCACGACCTACGCGGGAATGGCGGGTAAGCGCGCGATCCACATCCGCTGGATGCGCCCTGGCGCTGCGCGAGCACTGGCATTCGACGCCAGGCCGGATGCGGCAATGACCTACGACGGCAGGCCGCTGACAGTGCGGATGCGTTAGGCGACTCCGCGGCCGCGAAGCCGCACCGCCGGGACGAAGGCGCCGTTGTCGGGCCGCGGCAGCGATAGCCGAAGCGCATCGCTATCGCGGCGGAAGTTGAGTCGGGGTCCGCCGAGCAGGTCGACGCGCTCGATCACCGCGTCGGGCAGCGCGTTCGCGCCGAGCGAGGCGATCGCGCTTTCGCGCTGCGGCCAGTCGAGGAAGATCGCGTAGAGCGTATTGCCTTTGGTCGTGAAGCGGACGTCCTCGGCGGTGAATGGCTTTAGCTTGTCTTCCGAGAAATTGCCGGGCGGCGGTGGCTTGGTTGGGCCTTCACCGTATCTGCGCCACGGCCGCGTCGCGAAGATCGCCTCGCCGTTGCGCGCTGTCCACGCAGCGATCTGGTCGACGATTGCCTCTTCCTTCTCGTCGATGGTGCCGTCGCCGCGGACCGGGATGTTCAGCAGCAAATTGCCGTTCTTTGAAACGATGTCCGCCAGCATCTGAACCACGAGCTTGGCGGGCTTGTAGCCATTCTCCTCGTAGATCCGCCGCGAGTAGTGCCAGTTGCCGATGCAGGTGTCGGTTTGCCACGGGTCCGGCCGGATTTCGTCGAGCAGCCCGCGCTCGACGTCTTCGACGATCGCGCGGCGCTGGATCCCCTCCAGTTTCTTGCCGAACACCACGACGTCCATGTCTCCGCGCCAGCTCAGCGCTCGCTCGTAATAATGCGCCACAGCATCGAGCCCGGCCTGTCCCAGCGGTAGCCCGGTGTCGTCGAAATAGACAAGGTCGGGCCGGTAGTCGTCGACGATCTGGTTCTGGCGCAGCAGCCATTTGCGCACGAAGCCGGGATTGAACGGTGGCGGGGCCTCGATCCACTGCCCGTCGCGCTGGTCATGCCAGGCGGTCATCGCCTCGGCTGACCTGATCCCGTCCGGCGCCACATAATAGGGCCCGGTGTAGAGTTCCTGCGGGTCGAGCCCGTCCCAGAACTTGCCTCGGCCATGCTTCTGGCGCAGCCAGTAAGCGTCGTAGCGCTGCCCGCGCATCGGCCCTTCGGGGTCGTAGCCGTAAGCGGGCTGGTACCAGTGCCACGCATGGCTCGAGTGGTTGGAGATCCCGAACTTCAGGCCGGCCGCGCGGACGGCAGGCTCCCAGCCGCCGATGATGTCTCGCTTCGGCCCGACGCGGGTCGAATTCCACGCATGGTGCCTGCTCGCGAAATTGTCGAAATTGTCGTGGTGGCAAGCCATCGCGAAGAAATAGCGGGCGCCCGCTTTGGCATAGCGGCTGACAAGCTCCTCCGGCCGCCAGTTCTGCGCCTTCCATTGGCCGATGATGTCGAGGAATCCCGTCCGGCTGGGGTGGCCGTAGTGCTTCAAATGATGCTCGTAGGCGGTCTCGCCCTGCATCCACGGCTGCCGCCCCTGGAGGTACATCAGCCGCGCGTACCAGTCGCCCCATTCCGGCTGGCATTGCGGGCCCCAATGCGCCCAGATCCCGAACTTGGCGTCGCGGAACCAGTCTGGGACCTGGTAGCTCGCAGCGAGCGAGGCCCAGGTCGGCGCGATCGGCCCGGCGGCGCGCAGCCCCGGCGCGAGGCTCGCCGCGCCAGCCCCGGCGAGCAGCTGCCGGCGGCTGATCAACGGCGGTAGGGGATGAAGTCCCCGAGGATGCAGGTCGGCCCTGGAATGTGGCTGACCGGGTCGACCGACTGGACGATGTCACCCCGACAATATTGAGAGCCGGTCGGGTGGGTGACGAGGATGTCCATCGAGGTGCGGCCGGGGCACTCGCCGGCAAAGTGATTGACCCAGACCGTGGCGCCCGAACCGTAGAGGGCAGTGCGTGAATCGATGATCCGCAGCGCGCTCGTCGAGTCCATGTTGACGCAGCGCTGCGCGGGTCCGGGGGTCCGGCCGGCAAGCTCGGGAATAATGGCCGGGGCCGCGGCCGGCTGGGGCGCGCAGCTGAGCAGCGTGGCGAGCGCGCCAGCAATTGCCGCCCTCGAAGCCGGACGAGGAAGCCGTTTCATTCTGCTTGCCCTCCTTGCACTTGCGATTAATGATAACGCTAACAGTTTCGCGCAAGAGAATAGCGCGAGGTGGAGGGGACGGGAATGCGGTTTGCGCGTGCGTTGCGGGTGGCGATTGGTGCCGCGCTCTCGCTGGTCGGCTCGCAACTCGCCGCAGCGCCCGCTCACCGACACTTCAAGACCGCGATCTACATCGCCGTCGGCGACGTGAAGCGGCTTGCCGACCGAGCGACGTTCGACCGAGAATTCGGCCGCGCGTCGTCTCAGCTCAAATTCGATAAGGTGTGGATCGAAGCCTATCGCGACCGCACCTTCGCGACCGATGCCGAGCTCGAGCGGGTCAAGGGCTGGTTCCGCGCCAAGGGCATCGAAACCGAGGGCGGAGTGACGCTGGCCGCCGGCGGCGAGGGCGGCCAGTTCGGCACCTTCGACTATGAAAAACCCGAGGATCGCGCCGAGGCCGAGCGCGCGATGCGCCTCGCCGCGCGCCACTTCGACCAAGTGATCCTCGACGACTTCTTTTTCTACACGTCGAAAAGCGACGCGGACATCGCCGCCAAGGGCGACCGCAGCTGGACCCAGTATCGGCTCGACAAGATGCGACAGGTCAGCCGCGACGTCGTCCTCGGCCCCGCCCACGCCGCGAACCCGCGGGTCACGGTCATCGTCAAATATCCCAATTGGTACGAGCATTTTCACGGGCTGGGCTACGACCTCGACCAGCAGCCCAGGATGTTCGACGCCATCTACACCGGCACCGAAACGCGGGACCCGGTGATGACCGACCAGTTGCTCCAGC
This sequence comes from Pseudomonadota bacterium, assembly GCA_040390085.1. Classification (GTDB taxonomy): domain Bacteria; phylum Pseudomonadota; class Alphaproteobacteria; order Sphingomonadales; family Sphingomonadaceae; genus Sphingomicrobium. The sequence continues at coordinate 3,770 of JAZJZB010000027.1, forward strand.
AATATGAGAGCTACGAGATCTTCCGCTATTTTTCGAACATCCGGCCGGGCGGCGGCAACCGCGGCGGCTGGGTCGACACGTTCAGCACGCGCAGCGTCGACCGCTACGCCGAGCAGCTGTGGGATACGTTGTTCGCCAAGGCGCCCGAGATCACCTTGTTCAACTGGCACCCGATGTCGGAAGCGCTGGCGGTCAATCCGGGGACCCGGCCGTGGGCCAATAGCGGCACGTCATTCGACTGGAACGCGATCGCTCGCCCGCATCCCGGCGCCGGCTGGGGCACCGCGGCCAATGCCGCGCTCGACATCGCCGACAGCGTGCTCGGCGAGCTCGGCAATCCGGTCGGGATCGCAAGCTACCGCCCGCCGCATGCCAGCGGCGAGGACTTCCTCCACAATTATCTCGGCAACCTCGGCATCCCGATCGAACTGTACCCGAGCTTCCCCTCGACCGCCGACACCATCGTGCTGACCCAGGCCGCCGCGACCGACCCGGCAATCATCGGCAAGATCCAGGAACGGCTGCGCGCTGGCGCCGACGTCATCGTTACGTCGGGCTTCCTCAACGCGATGCAGGGCAGGGGATTCGAGCAGCTCGCCGAATGGCAGGCGACCGGCCACACCATCGCCATTGACCAGTTCGTCGACGGTTATGGCGCGGGCAACGGCGTTCCGCTCAAAGATCCGGGCGGCGCGGCGAGGTCGGTGCTGTTCCCGGAAATTCGGTTCTACACCAACGACAGCTGGGGGATCGTTCGCGGCGTGGCCGCGGCCAAGGGCTTCCCGATGGTCCTGATGAACCATGTTTCGAGGGGCACCTTGTACCTCTGGACCATGCCGGAGAATTTCGGCGACCTGTACAATTTGCCGCGGCCGATGTTGACCCGGATCAAGGAGTATCTGTTCAGCAAGGCGACGGTCCGGATCGACGCGCCGCCGCAGGTCGCGCTGTTCACCTATGACAATCGCGCGTTCGTGGTCGAAAACTACCGCGACGAAGCCGCCGCGGTGAAAATCTCGGTCGCCGGCTCACCCGCCGCGCTGCGCGAAATCACCAAGCATCAGCGCCTGACGCCGGCTGCTGGCCGTTTCGAGATCATCATTCCGGCGCACAGCTTCCGCGTCTTCAAGCCCTAATGATGAGGGGAATTTAGGCCGATGAATCTCGCAACGATCGATGTGGTGGTGATCGTATTTTACGCGATCGGCATCTTCAGCCTCGCCCAATACGTGTCGCGCGAAAAAGCGGGTCACCAGAAGGACACGTCCGACTATTTCCTCGCGTCCAAGAACCTGCCGTGGTGGGCGATCGGCGCCTCGCTCATCGCCGCCAATATCTCGGCCGAGCAGATCGTCGGGATGTCGGGCTCGGGCTACGCGATCGGCCTTGCGATCGCCTCCTACGAATGGATGGCCGCGGCCACGCTGCTGATCGTCGGCAAGTTCTTCCTGCCGATCTTCCTCAAG
>JAZJZB010000028.1:0-5860 GCA_040390085.1 Pseudomonadota bacterium
GTTTTTCAGCTGGTCGGCGCTGTTCATCATGTGGATCAACACGACGCCGGTCGTTGCCCGCAATTTCTATCATGCGCCCGACCCGGCCAGCGCCGGTTTCCAGGATGCGGGCAATTGGGTCGGAGTGCTGTTCGCGATTTATAATGGAGTGGCGGCGATTGCCGCGCTTGCGCTGCTGCCGTTGCTCGCGCGCGCCGTAGGCAAGGCGCGCACCCACATGATCTGCCTGCTTGCAGGCGCTGCTGGCTATGCGAGCTTCTTCCTGATCCGCAATCCGCAAATGCTGGCCATTTCCGAGATCGGCATCGGCATCGCCTGGGCGTCGATCCTCGCAATGCCCTATGCGATCCTCGCCAGCAGCCTGCCGCAGCGCAAGCTCGGCATCTACATGGGGCTGTTCAACATCTTCATCGTCGTTCCGCAGCTGCTGGTGGCGACGGTGATGGGGTCGATCATGAAGGCCTTCTTCCCCGACCAGCCGATCTGGACGATGCTGGCGGCGGCGCTGGTGATGGCAATTGCGGCGCTTGCAATGCTGCGCGTCCAGCCGCCCGACGAAGCGCGCTAGGCTAGCGGCTTTTCCATCCGCACGAGGGGTACGCGGACTCCATTGACGGGTGCGCTCAAGACCGGCTCGACCTCGTCATAGCCGCAGGCGGCGTAGAGCGGGACTCCGGCCATGGTCGCCATCATCGTCGCCTTGCGGAATCCGGCGGCCATCGCAGCTTCCTCGCAAAGCCGGATGACCAGCCGGCCGACGCCCATCCGGGCGAAGTCGGGATCGGTGTACATTGCGCGGATGCGCGCCGCATCGGTCGCCGGATCGAGCGCTTCGGGCTCGCGCGAGATCATGCTTTCGTCGCCGCCGTACAGCGTCGAGCGCCAGCTCCAGCCGCCGCAGCCGGCGATCCGGCCGTCCTTCTCGACCACGAAATAGGTGCCGTCGCGCACCAACTGCGAATCGAGGCCCATGACGTGGTGGCTCGCGACCACTTGTTCGGGCGTCAGGAAGCCGGCCTGAAGCGCCTCGATCGACCGGCGCATCACCTCGCGCAGCGCGTCGAGGTCCTCGAGTTTCGCAATCCGATGGGTGAAGCCGCTCACGCCGATCAATATCCTTCGACGTCCCCGACGTTGAGGCGCGGGTCGATCGACCCGTACAGCCGCTGCTTGCCGAGCGGCCTGGCGCCGACCGCGGGGGCGCCGACCAGGATTGCGGCGACCTGGTTGCCGTAACCGATCGGGACCACCTTGTGCCCCATCGCCGCGAGCCTTGCGACCGTGTCGGCGCTCAGCCCGAACTGCTCGTAGCCGACCTCGTCGGGCAGCCATTGGTGGTGGATCCGCGGCGCCTCGACCGCTTCGGTCACGCTCATCCCGAAATCGACGACATTGCTGATCGTCTCGATCACCGCCGACGGGATCCGGCTTCCGCCCGGGGTCCCGACAACCATCACCAGCTTGCCGTCGCGGGTGACGATCGTCGGAGTCATCGACGATAGCGGCCGCTTGCCCGGCGCGACGGCGTTGTTCGGGCCTTCGACCAGCCCGTACATGTTGGGCGCGCCGGGCTTGGCCGAGAAGTCGTCCATCTCATCGTTGAGCAGGATTCCGGTGCCGGCGGCAGTGACGTGCGCGCCGAACCAGTCGTTGAGCGTATAGGTCAGCGAAACCGCATTGCCGTCCTTGTCGACGATCGAGAAATGGGTCGTGCTGTTGCCCTCGCCGCCGATGCCCGGCGCAGGCAGGCTCGACGATGGAGTCGCGCGGTTGGGGTCGATCCCCTGGCGAAGCTGGGCAGCATAGCCCTTGTCGATGAAATGGGCGGTGTCGACGGTGACGAAGCTCGGGTCGCCAAGGTTGAGGTTGCGGTCGTGGTAGGCGCGCCGCATCGCCTCGACCAGCACATGCGTCCCGGCGGCCGAGTGGAAGCCGAGATCCCTGAGCGGATAGCCTTCGAGGATGTTGAAGGTCTCGCACAGCACGACTCCGCCCGAGCTTGGCGGCGGCGCCGAGATCAAGTGGTAGCCGCGATAATCGCACTCGAGCGGCTTGAGCTCGCGGGCGCGGTAGTTGGCCAAATCGGCGGTGGTGATGATTCCGCCGCCGGCCTTGCTTGCAGCGGCGATCCTGGCCGCGATGGCCCCATTGTAGAATGCGCCGGAACCGCTCCTGGCGACCAGCGAAAGCGAGCGGGCGAGGTCGGTCTGGACCAGCCGCTCGCCGGGCTTCCACGGCTTGCCGCGATTGAGGAAGATCGCGGCGCTTGCCGGGTCCTGGCGGAACTCGACAGCCGCTTCGGCGAGCATGTCGGCATCGCCCTGGTCGAGCACGAACCCGTCGCGCGCGAGGCGGATCGCGTCGGCCATCAGGACCGAACGCGGCCGGGTCCCGAATTTGGTCCGCGCCAGCTCGAGCCCCGAAACGGTGCCGGGAATGCCAACCGCGAGGTAGCCGCGGCGGCTGCGCTCGGGAACGGGATTGCCGTTTGCATCCAGGTACATGGTGGCGGTTGCCGCGGCCGGCGCGGCTTCGCGGAAATCGATGAAGGCGGTGCGTCCGTCATTGAAGCGGGCGGTCATGAATCCGCCGCCGCCAAGATTGCCGGCCTCGGGGAAGGTGACCGCCAGCGCATAAGCCACGGCAACCGCGGCATCGACCGCGTTGCCGCCGGCCTTGAGCACGTCGATCCCCGCCTTGGAAGCCAGGTGATGGGCGCTGACGACCATCCCATGTTCGGCGCCGACGGGCGTTGGAGCGGCGGCATTGGCAAGGCTCGCCCAGGTCAGCGCAAGCGCCGAGATCGCGTTGGTGATGAAGCTCAATCGCGCGCGGATCATCCAATACCTCGGGGCAAAAAAAGGGGAGCCGAAGCTCCCCTTAGCGAAGTCGGTTGTCGAACCGATCAATATTTCACGCGCACACGGACGTAATAGAAGCCGCCGTTGATCCCGAACGGTCCGCCGAGGCGCGGATAGACCTGGCCGTCGGCCGTGCTGCCGGTGATCGCGTAGATCGGGTTCGCGGCCGAGTTCGCAATCTTGTCCGGACGCGTGTTGAAGATGTTGTTCGCGCCGAGCGTCAGCGTGAAGTGCTGCATGAAGGTGTAGCTGATGTCGGCGTCGGTGGTGAACTTGGCGCCGAATTTCTGGCCCGGATAGTCATTTTCGTCGCGCCACCAGCCGTAATAGTTCTCACGGGCGTTAAACATCCACGGGCCGCGCAGGAAGTTGGCCGACAATGTGGCGCGATGGTTCGGCGCGAGGTGAGCGATGTCGATCCGCTGCGCGTCGCTGATCACGGCCGGGTCGAACTTGGTCACCTTCGACTTGTTGTAATTGTAGGCAAGCGTCGTCGTCAGGTTGCCGTCGAAGATGTTGTGCCGCCACGTCCCGACCACATCGATGCCCTTGGTCGAGGTGTTGAAGGCGTTGGTGAAGAAGTTGACGTCGCCCCCTTCGCCGACGGCGGCGAGCTCGGGCTGAGCCAGAATATCAGCCGCCGTTACGCTGTAGGTTCGCGAAATACCGATGCGATCTCTCACGTTGATGATGTAACCGTCGATGGTCATCGTCAGGGCTGACGTCGGCTTGAGGACGACGCCCGCGCCATAGTTCTTCGACTTTTCAGGCTTGAGCCCGACCGATCCGAAATAGCGCGAAATCGGGCTGTCGACCGGGTAGGTGCCGGTCTGCACCTGGTTGCCGGCAACGAAGTTGGTGGTCAGGATCGCGTCGTTGATCTGGCCGGGCGACGGTGCGTGGAAGCCCGTGCCGAGCGTGGCGCGGACCGACAGCGCCGGCGAAACACGGTAGATGCCGTTGACCTTGTAGACGAAGCTGCCGCCGAACGAGTTGTAATTCTCGTAGCGGCCGGCAAGGCCCATGCTGAGCTTGTCGGTGACGTCGGCTTCGACGTCGCCGTAGGCGCCCCAGCTCCAATTGCTCCAGCTTCCGGCATAGGTCGGGCTGGTGCCGCCATAGCCGCTGGCGCCCGGCGACTTGGCAGCGGTAGAGCCAACCTGCGTAAACACGCCCGGCGCGGTTTCCTGGAACAGCGGGTGGGCCACGGCATAGGGCCCGCCGGAATAAGACTGCACGTCACCCTCGGTCGAACCGTAGGTCTCCTTGCGGTACTCGGCGCCCCACGCCAGCGTGACCGGGCTCGCAAGGCCCAGGTTGACCGGGTAGGTCATGTCGAGGTTGGCGTTTGCTTCTTTCTGGCTGAGAGTGCCGAACTGGAAGCTGGTTTGCGACAGCGGCCCGTAGCTGGCGTTCTCCGACTGATACATCGACAAAGCGAGCGTATTCTTGGCGAGGGTGCCCGACAGGTCCCAGGTCAGTCCGCCGTCGAGCGAACCCTTCCAGCCCGCCGTGCCCCATCTTTCCTTGGTGACACCGACGAAGCGCGGCGTGAAGCCGGCGGGATAGATGTCGGTGAACAGGAAGACGTTATTGTCCTTGACGAAGCCGCCTGCCGGGCAGGTTGCATTGTTCGCCGGGCATGGGGTCAAATAATAAGGGGTCGTGAACGCCTGGTTGGCGTTGAGGTTATGCCCGACTCCGTTCACGTCGAAGGTCCGCGGATCGGTCTTCGATACGCGGATTGGCGAGCGGTAATTGAAGCTCTCGTTCGCCTTGTTGTAGGCGGCCAGCCCGGTCACATAGAGCTGGCTGTTGCTGGACACGTCGACGCCGGCGTTGACCATGCCCTTCCAGCCATGCTGCGGCGAATTGCCCCAGATCTGCACGGGCAGCGGGTAATTGGGCAGTTGGGTGGCGAGATTGGGATAGTCCTGCGCGAAGATCGCCGCGACCGGCCGGGTCTTGCCGGTGCTCGTGCCGTCGTCCTTGTACCACTCGCCGGCGACGTCGATGAAGCCGGTCGCGCCGATCCCGACTCCGGCCTTCGCTGCAATCTGGCGGCTCTGGCCGCCGTCTAGCCTGGTATCGCCATGGTCATAGAAGCGTCCCCAACGTCCCTGCACCTCGATCCCTTTGCGGTCGTTGATGATCCCGAAGTTCATCACGCCCGCGATCGCGTCGGAGCCGTATTGCGCGGTCGCGCCGTCGCGCAGGATCTGCAGGTTCTTGATGGCGATCGCGGGAATTGCGGAAATGTCGGGGCTCTGCGAGCCGAACGACAGCGCGGTGTCGCCGCCGGTGTAGACCTGGACCAGCGCCGAGCGGTTCATCCGCTTGCCGTTGATCTGGACCAGCACTTCGTCGCCCGGCAATCCGCGCAGCGACGGCGAGCGAACGAACGTCGAAGCGTCGGCAATCGCGTTCGATGGGACGTAGAAGGACGGCACGATATTCTTGATCGTGTCGAGGAGGTTGGCGGTCGGCTGGTTGGTCAGCTCCTGCGCGCTGATGACGTCGACCGGCGATGCCGAGTTGGTCACCGTGCGGTCGGTCCGGCGAGTACCGGTGATGACGATCTCGTCGCTGTTGACCCGGGCCTGGTTGGCGCCCGCACCGGTGTTGATGTTGGTTGGAGTGGTGGGCGCCGGCTGAACCGTAGCCTGCGACTGGGCCTGTGCCGCGTCGGCGGCGAACAATGATGCGGCGGTGGCCGCCGATGCGAAGAGAGCACGCTTGATTTGGTGCCTGCGTGTGCCTGTCATGGAGTCCCCCCGGACTAATGGTCTGCCAGCTTATTGCGCTGCAACAGCGGAGCATGGTTGAGCGGGTCGGGGAGTCAATCAGCAGTACCGCCGATGACGCGCCAATTCATCGTGCCGTGACAAAAGCGCCACATAACTTAAGTTAAGATGAGTGCGCGTTGGCGTAGGCCTGAGAAGGGAATGGTGGACGCACTAGGGCTCGAACCTAGGACCCGCTGATTAAGAGTCAGCTGC
>JAZJZB010000029.1:0-2033 GCA_040390085.1 Pseudomonadota bacterium
GCTGATCGACGCGCCGCTGATGGCGACCGCCGAGAAAGTCCGCGGAAAGGAAGGCGGCGACGCAGGCCCTGGCCATCTCGCTGCCGATCAGGCGGGCGCCGAGGGCGATCGCGTTGGCGTCGTTGTGCTGGCGGGCGAGGCTTGCGGACAAGGGCTCGGCGACCTGCGCGCAGCGGCAGGCAGGGTTGCGATTGGCGGCGATCGCAACTCCGATTCCCGAGCCGCAAACGGTGATTCCGCGCTCGGCGCGGCCATCGGCGAGGGCTTCGGCGAGCATCGCTCCGTAACGCGGATAATCGACGCTTTCATGGCTGTTGGTACCGAGGTCGAGGACCTCGTGGCCCTGCTCGGAAAGCCAGGCCGCAAGCTCGTCCTTGAGGTCGACGCCGGCGTGGTCGGCGGTGAGTACGATGCGCATGGCCCTTCCTAGCCTCCAACGCGAAGCCGCGCCACCGGCTCAAAGTTTGCTAAGTTTGCTGCCCAACGCGCGCGCGGGCCCCCGCACGCGTACGCGCGAGGCAGCAACCTGACCTCAGCGAAAGGATTGAACGGGGAAGATGATTCGCGCACCGCGGATGGGCATAATGCAAATGCCACGCTGTAGGACAGGCTCAGGCGGCCAGCCGGATCTCCTCGCGGCCGAAAATCTCGACCAGCGCCCCGACCAGCTCGTCCATCATCTCGGCGCTGTGGAGCGGGCCCGGGGTGAAGCGCAGGCGCTCGGTGCCGCGGGGCACGGTCGGGAAATTGATCGGCTGGACGTAGAGCCCGTACTCGGCGAGCAGGATGTCGCTGATGCGCTTGGCCTTGATCGGGCAGCCGATGAGCAGCGGGACGATGTGCGTCGCGCTCTCCATCAGCGGTAGCGCGGCAGCGGCGAACTTGGCCTTGAGCATCGCTGCCGATTGCTGCTGCGCCTCGCGCTCTTCGGCCGAGTGCTTGAGGTGGCGGACGCTGGCGAGCGCTCCGGCGACGAGGACGGGCGACAGCGAGGTCGTGAAGATGAAGCCCGGCGCGTAGCTTCTGATGCAGTCGATGATCGTGCGGTCGGCCGCGATGTAGCCGCCCATGACTCCGAACGCCTTGCCCAGCGTGCCCTCGATGATCGTCAGCCGCTCGGCGACCGCGTCGCGCTCGGAAATCCCGCCGCCATGGTCGCCGTACATGCCGACCGCGTGCACTTCGTCGAGATAGGTCAGCGCATTATATTTGTCGGCGAGGTCGCAGATCGCGGCGATCGGCGCGATGTCGCCGTCCATCGAATAGACGCTCTCGAACGCGATCAGCTTGGGAGTCTCGATATCTTCCGCGCACAGCAGCTGCTCGAGATGCTCGAGGTCGTTGTGGCGGAACAGGCGCTTTTCGCAGCCCGAATTCTTGATCCCGGCGATCATCGAGGCGTGGTTGAGCCCGTCCGAGAAGATCACGCAGCCGGGCAGAAGCTTGCCGAGCGTCGAAAGCGCCGCTTCGTTGGAGACGTAGCCGCTGGTGAACAAAAGCGCGGCTTCCTTGCCGTGAAGCTCGGCAAGCTCGGCCTCGAGCTCGGTATGATAATGGGTGTTGCCGCTGATGTTGCGGGTGCCGCCAGAGCCGGCGCCGACTTCGCGCAGGGCCTGCTCCATCGCTTCGACCACGCCCGGGTGCTGGCCCATGCCGAGATAATCGTTGGAGCACCACACCTTGATCGGCTTGGGGCCGTTGCCGCCAAAGCAGCGGGCGTTGGGATAGCTGCCCTTGGAGCGCAGGATGTCGATGAACACGCGGTAGCGGCCCTCGTCGTGAAGGCGTTCGATCGCGGATTTGAAGATGCGGTCGTAGTCCATGGCTCTGTTCGCGCGCTTTAGCTTTGCCTCTGCCGAGATTCCATTGCGAACGACTCGCAACTAGAGCGTGACCAGCTCGCCTATGCCGTAGCGCGCGAGCATGCTGAGGCTCGGCTGCCGGGTTGGCCCGGTGAACAACATCAGCCCCGGCGCCGGGGCCGCGGGCCAGGGCTGCTCGCGGGTGAGCCACGCAATGCGGCGGGCGATCCC
>JAZJZB010000029.1:2043-9602 GCA_040390085.1 Pseudomonadota bacterium
CCCGCCGCCGCCGTCGATCGTGCTGACGCCCGGGAAGGCGGCGCGAAGCTCGTCATCGAGCAGCGGGAAGTGGGTGCAGGCGAGGACGATCGTGTCGATCCTGTCGCCGCCGGCCGCGTCGAACAGCGGTTGGGTGGCAGCCTTGACCTCATCGATGCCGACCTCCTCGCCGGCCAGCTTCAATTCGGCGAGCTCGACCAGCTCGGGCGAGCCGTGGCGGATGATCGTGCAGTCGGAAGCGAACCTGGCGGCGAGGTCGTCGACATAGGGCTGGCGCACGGTCGCCTCGGTCCCGAGCACGCCGATGACGCGAGTCTTGGATATTTCCGCGGCTGGCTTGATCGCCGGGACCGTGCCGACCACCGGCAGGTCGAGGGCCGAGCGGACATGGTCGAGCGCGATGGTCGAGGCGGTGTTGCAGGCGATCACCGCCAGACGCGGCTTGAACCGCTCGACCAGGCGGCCGAGCAGCGCGGGCACGCGGCTCGCAATCTCCGCTTCGCTCCGCTTGCCGTAGGGGAAGCCGGCGCTGTCGGCGGCGTAGACGATCGGCGCGTTCGGGAGCAGCGCGCGGGTCGGCGCAAGCACCGACAGCCCGCCGACGCCGGAATCAAAGAACAGGAGGGGAGCGGACGCGTCCATCATTCATCCTCCCCGACATTTGACGGGGAGGGGGACCGCACGCAGTGTGGTGGAGGGGTTCTTGCAAGGCAGCGCTCGACGATGTGGGTTACGACACCGTCTAAGTTTCGCCTGACGTCCTCGGCTGGAATCCTCAGCGTGTGGATTCCCTGCCGGCGGACCCACAAGTCGCGCCGTTCGTCCCGCTCTGGGCAAGCACCAAAGTCGTGCCCGATTCCGTCGACCTCGATTGCGACACCAGCCGACTTGCAAAAGAAGTCGAACACGAACGGGCCAAATGGATGCTGGCGGCGGAACTGCAGTCCGTCCGGGCGCATCCGGAGGACCCGCCACAGGCGGATTTCGGATGGGCTCATGCGTTTGCGTAACTGGCGGGCTTGATGAACGGTCACGGCAAGCAGAACCCCTCCACCATGCTTCGCATGGTCCCCCTCCCCGCGCAATCGCGGGGAGGATGAAGTGCGTTGCGCAGCGGCGGGGCTTTGCTACGAACCGTCGCGATGACCGGACCGATGATCTTCGCTTTGGCGCTTGGTTACCTGTTCGGGTCCATCCCCTTCGGGCTGCTGCTGACGCGGCTCGCGGGCAAGGGCGACCTGCGCAAGATTGGGTCCGGCAACATCGGCGCCACCAATGTGCTGAGGACCGGGAGCAAGCCGCTCGCCGCGCTCACCCTGCTTCTCGACTGCCTTAAGGCGACCGGGGCGATCCTGCTGGCCGGTCGGTTGTTCGGCAGTCCGTTCGACGACCTTGCGCAACGCTATGCCGCCGCAGGCGCGATGATCGGCCATCTCTACCCTGTCTGGCTGAGGTTTCGGGGCGGGAAGGGCGTCGCCACTTTGCTCGGAGTCCTGATCGGGCTTCAATTCTGGCCGGCGGCGGCAGCGTACACGGCGATCTGGATTGTCCTGCTGCTGGTGTTGCGCATTTCGTCCATTGCCGGAATGGGGGCGGCGGTAAGCGCGCCGCTGGTCGCCTTCGCGCTTCAGTCGCGCTATCTCCTGATGCTGCTCGGTTTCGCGTTGCTCGTCTTGTGGAAGCACCGCGAGAACATCCTTCGCCTGAGGAAAGGAACCGAGCCACGCATAGGATCGAAGACCTAGTCGACCGGTTGCGGCTGGTCCGCACCGCGGGCATCGGACCGGTCACCTACCGCCAGCTGGTCGCGCGCTTCGGCAGTCCGGGCGAGGCGCTTGCCGCGGTCCCTGACCTGGCGCGGCGCGGCGGCGGTGCCGCGCCGCGCATCTGCAGCCGCGACGAGGCGGAGCGCGAGATTGCGAAGGTCGAGAAACTTGGCGGCAAATGGCTGGTGCTGGGGCAGGGCCTGTATCCGCGGCTGCTGGCCGAGCTCGACGACGCGCCGCCGCTGCTGGTCGCCAAAGGCAATCTCAACCTGCTCGACCGCGAGGCGGTGGCGATCGTCGGCGCGCGCAATGCATCGGCCGCGGCCTGCCGCTTCGCCCGCGGCCTCGCGTACGAGCTTGGCCAGCACGACCTGGTGGTGGTTTCGGGTCTCGCGCGCGGGATCGACAGCGCCGCCCATGACGGCGCGCTGGAAAGCGGCACGATCGCGGTGATCGCCGGCGGCATCGATGTCTTCTACCCGCCCGAGAACGAGGAGCGGCAGAAGGCGCTGTACGAGCGCGGGCTGGTGCTTGCGGAAATGCCGCCCGGGACCGAGCCGCGCGCGCGCCACTTCCCCTACCGCAACCGGATCATCGCCGGGATGAGCGCAGGGACGGTGGTGGTCGAGGCGGCGCCCCGCTCGGGGTCATTGATCACGGCGCGGCTGGCGGCAGAGGCAGGGCGCGAGGTGATGGCCGTGCCGGGCTCGCCGCTCGACCCACGCGCGCAGGGCTGCAACCAGCTGATCCGCGACGGCGCGACCCTGGTCCAGACCGCGGCTGACGTCGCCGAGGCGCTGGGGCCGATCGAGCCGCGGGTGCGGGCGGTGGCGGCGAGCTATGAGCCCGCCGAGCCCGAGCCCCACAACGGAGTGGACGCACTCGAGCTGGTCGAGGATCTGCTCGGGCCTTCCGCGGTGCCGGTGGACGAGATCATCCGGCTGTCGGGCGCTCCAGCGGGCGCGGTGCAGATGGCGCTGCTCGAGCTCGACCTCGCCGGGCGGCTCGAGCGGCATGCCGGCGGGAAGGTGAGCCTGAGGGTCGCTTGACGCGCCGATTCTTCTCGCCCCACCTTTACGCGTATGCGTGAGGACAGATTTTGAAACTGGTCGTAGTCGAATCGCCCGCCAAGGCGAAAACCATCGAAAAGTATCTTGGGAGCGGCCACCGGGTGCTCGCTTCGTTCGGTCACGTGCGCGACCTGCCGCCCAAGGACGGCTCGGTCGATCCCGACCACGACTTCGAGATGTTGTGGCAGGTCTCACCGGATCGGGCCAAGCAGCTCAAGGCGATCACCGACGAGGCGCGCAACGCCGATACCTTGATTCTCGCAACCGACCCCGACCGGGAAGGCGAAGCCATCAGCTGGCACGTCCAGGAAGTCCTTCGGCAGAAGAAGGCGCTCCCGGCCAACGTCCAGCGCGTGACCTTCAACGCGATCACCAATTCGGCGGTGACCGAGGCGATGAAGCATCCGCGCGGGCTCGATGAGGATTTGATCGACGCCTACCGCGCGCGCCGCGCGCTCGATTATCTGGTCGGGTTCACCTTGTCGCCGATCCTGTGGCGCAAGCTGCCGGGCGCGAAGTCGGCCGGCCGCGTCCAGTCGGTCGCGCTGCGCCTGATCGTCTACCGCGAGCGCGAGATCGAAATCTTCCGCGCCCAGGAATATTGGCAGGTGAGCGCGAGCTTCGAGGCTGACGGACAGCGCTTTGTCGGGCGGCTGGTCCAGCTCGACGGCAAGAAGATCGACCGGCTGACGATCGGCAACCGCGGCGACGCGGACGCGGCCAAGGCGGTGGTCGAGGCCGGGCGCTTCACCGTCGCCTCGGTCGAAACCAAGCCGTTCGCCAAGAACCCGCCGCCGCCGTTCACGACCTCCACGCTGCAGCAGGAGGCGGCACGCAAGCTCGGCTTCTCCGCAAGCCACACAATGCGCGTCGCCCAGGGCCTCTACGAAGAGGGGCTGATCACCTACATGCGGACCGACGGCGTCGACATGGCGGCGGAGGCGATCAGCGCCGCGCGCCGCGCGATCACCAACCGCTACGATGCCGGTTACGTGCCCGACAAGCCGCGCCAGTACCAAAGCAAGATCAAGAATGCGCAGGAAGCGCACGAAGCAATCCGGCCGACCGATTTCGACCGGCCGCGCGCTGCCTCGGGCGACCATGCTCGCCTCTATGAGCTGGTCTATAATCGCGCGCTGGCAAGCCAGATGGCCTCGGCGCGGCTCGAGCGCACGACCGTCGAGCTGACGGACGGCGCCGGCCGCGCGTTGCTGCGGGCGAGCGGGCAGGTCGTGCTCTTTCCCGGCTATCTCGCTCTCTATGAAGAGGGCCGCGACGAAAAAAGCGATGATGAAGAGACGGCGCGGATGCCGGCGCTGCGCGAGGGCGACGCGCCGGCGAAGACCGGGGTCGAGGCGATCCAGTCCTTCACCCAGCCGCCGCCGCGCTATTCGGAAGCGAGCCTGGTCAAGCGCCTTGAAGAGCTCGGGATCGGCCGTCCGTCGACCTATGCCTCGATCCTGCAGACCCTCAAGGACCGCGAATATGTCCGGGTCGACAAGAACCGCTTCATCCCCGAGGAGAGCGGGCGGCTGGTGACGGCTTTCCTCGAGCGCTTCTTCGAAAAATATGTCAGCTACGATTACACCGCCGAGCTGGAGGAAGAGCTCGACGACGTTTCGGGCGGGCGACTCAACTGGCAGAAGCTGCTCGACGACTTCTGGCGCGACTTCCGGCCAAAGGCGGGCGAGGTCATGGACCAGAAGCCATCAGAGATCACCCAGGCGCTCGACGAGTACCTGTCGCCGTGGCTCTACCCGCCGCGCGAGGACGGCTCCGACCCGCGGGTGTGCCCGCAATGCGGGAATGGCCGGCTGTCGCTTCGCGGCGGCAAGTTCGGCGCGTTCGTCGCCTGCTCCAACTATCCGGACTGCAAATACACGCAGAAGTTCGGCCAGGGCGGCGACCAGGCGCAAAGCGACGGTCCGACCGACCTTGGCGAGGGGATCAGCCTCAAGACCGGCCGTTTCGGTCCCTATGTCGAACGCGGCGACAAGCGCGCGTCGATTCCCAAGGACATCCCGCTCGAGGACGTGACCAGCGAGGTCGCCGAACGGCTGCTGTCGCTGCCGCGCGAGATTGGCCTGCACCCGGAAAGCGGCAAGCCGATCACCGCGTCGATCGGCCGTTACGGCCCGTACCTCGCGCACGACGGCAAATATGCGAAGCTCGGCTCGACCGCGGAGGTATTCGAGACCGGGATGAACGCGGCGGTTTCAAAGCTCGCCGACGCGGCATCGGGAGCGGGCAAGCGCAGCGGCGCGCGCGAGGCGATCGCGGTGCTTGGCGCACATCCCGCGAGCGGCAAGGAGATCAAGGTGCTGGCCGGGCGCTATGGGCCCTACGTCAGTGACGGCACGACCCATGCGACCCTACCCAAAGGAGCCGAGCCTAAGGAGGTCACCCTGGTCGAGGCGATCCGGCTGATCGACGAGCGCGCGGCGAAAGGCCCGCCCGCGAAAAAAGGCCGGAAAACCGCTCGGAAGAAGTCGAAATGATCGAGATCCAGCTGCAGCGCTTGCCGCACGGCGAAGGCCTTCCAGCGCCGACCTACGCGACCGATGGCGCGGCCGGGCTCGATGTCGTGGCGGCCGAGGATCTGACGCTCGCGCCCGGCGGGCGCCATGCGGTTGCGACCGGCTTCGCGATCGCGATTCCCGAAGGCTATGAGGTCCAGGTGCGCCCGCGTTCGGGACTCGCGCTGAAGCACGGCATCACCTGCCTCAACACGCCCGGCACCATCGACCACGACTATCGCGGCGAAGTGAAGGTCATCCTCGCCAACCTCGGCAGCGAGCCGTTCGAAATCCGCCGCGGCGAGCGGATCGCCCAGCTGGTTCCGGCGCCGGTGCTGAAAGCGGCCTTCGTCGAGGTTGCGGCGCTGAGCGAAACCGGGCGCGGGGCGGGCGGGTTCGGGAGCACGGGCAGATAATTGCTCCTCGTCGCCCCCGCGGAAGCGGGGGTCCCGCTTTTTGACTGCCGGGGTTGAAGAAGAGCGGGATTCCCGCTTTCGCGGGAATGACGATGATTGATTTATCCAACCAAGAGCTTGACCGGTACGCGCGGCACATCGTCCTGCCACAGGTCGGCGGGGTCGGGCAGCGCAAGCTCAAAGAATCGAAAGTCGCGGTGATCGGCGCCGGCGGGATCGGCAGCGCGGTCATTCCGGCTTTGGCCGGAGCCGGCGTCGGCGAGATGACGATCGTCGATGACGATGTGATCGAGATCGCCAATCTCCACCGCCAGCCGCTGTTCCGCGAGCGCGACGCCGGGGACCACAAGGCCGAGCTTGCGATGCAGTTCGTCAAGCGGCTCAACCGGCATGTCGAGGTGCGCCAAGTCCAGGACCGCCTCGGCACCGACAATGCGCCCGAGCTGCTCGCAGGCCACGATCTGGTGGTCGACGGGAGCGACAATTTTGCGACCCGGCTGGCGGTCAGCGATGCGTGCGTGGAGCTTGGCATTCCGCTGCTGTCGGCCGCGGCCGTGCAATTCCAGGGGCAGGTCGGCCTGTTCCGATCGAAGCCCTGCTATCGCTGCTTCGTCGGCGACGCGTTCGACGCCGAGGATTGCGATAATTGCGCCGAGCTTGGCGTGCTTGGTGCACTCACCGCGACCGTCGGCAGCTTCGCAGCGCTGGTCGCGATCAACGCGATCGTCGGGATCGGCGAGGACCAGGCCGGCCAGTTGCATTTGTTCGACGGCGAGAAACTGAGCTGGCGCGCGATCCGCATCCCGCCGGACCCGCGCTGCAAGGCCTGCGGATCAGCCTAAAGCTTCGGCGATCCGCGCGACGAGATGGCGCGCCACTTCGTCCTTGGCCGCTTCGGGCCAATCCTCGACGCCTCCGGCGGTAATCAAGTGCACGCGGTTGCGGTGGCCGCCCATCACGCTTGTTCCCCTTGGGCCGGACACGTCGTTGGCGACGATCCAGTCCGCGTCCTTGGCAACGCGCTTGGCGACCGCTTGCTCGACCACCCGCTCGGTCTCCGCGGCAAAGCCGATGAGAAGCCGGGGACGCCGCTCGCTGGCGCCAAGCTCGGCGAGGATGTCGCGGGTCCGGACAAAGCTCAGCTGCGGCGGGCCGTCGCTCTTCTTGAGCTTGGTCGGCGAGGGCTCGACCCGCCAATCCGCGACCGCAGCGACGAGGATCGCGGCGTCGGCTGGAAGCGCTCCGAACACGGCGTTGGCCATCTCTTCGGCGGTTTCCACGTCGATGCGTTCCACGCCGGGCGGCGTTTCCAGCGACACCGACCCGGCGACCAAGGTCACTTTCGCGCCGGCCTCGGTCGCCGCCGCCGCGATTGCGAAGCCCTGCCGGCCGGACGACCGGTTGGCGATCACCCGGACCGGGTCGATCGGCTCATGCGTCGGCCCGGCAGTGACGATGATGTGCTTGCCGCGAAGCTTATCCTCCCCTGCTTTTGCAGGGGAGGGGGACCGCACAAAGTGCGGTGGAGGGGTCTTCACCACTTAAGAAACCCCTCCACCAGCTACGCTGGTTCCCCTCCCCTCGAAATCGAGGGGAGGAAATGATTTGATGCTAGCCAATCCATGATCGCCTGCGGCTCGGGCAGGCGCCCCGGGCCGTGCTCGCCGCACGCCATCTCGCCTTCGGCGGGCTCGATCACCTGGACTCCGTCGGCGACCAGTTGCTGGACGTTGCGCCCCGTTGCCGGGTGAAGCCACATCCGGACGTTCATCGCGGGAGCCACGACCACGG
>JAZJZB010000029.1:9612-14696 GCA_040390085.1 Pseudomonadota bacterium
GGCTTGTCGGTGGCGAGCAGCAAGGTCGTCGCAAGGTCATCGGCGATCCCCGCCGCCATCTTGGCGAGGAGGTCGGCGGTGGCCGGGCAGACCAGGACGAAATCGGCCGAGCGGCTGAGCTGGATGTGGCCGATCTCGACTTCGTCCTTGAGTTCCCACAGCGACGTGTGGACCTGGCTTTCGGCGAGCGTGCCCAGACTCATCGCGGTGACGAAATGCTCGCCGCCCTTGGTCAGCACCGGGGTCACCTGATGGCCCGCTTTCTTGAGCAGTCGCACCAGCTCGAGCGATTTGTAAGCAGCGATCCCGCCGCCGACGATGAGGAGCACGCGCGCCATGGCGCTAGCCTAGCACAAACAGCAGCAGCGCGCCGAGCGCCGCGCCGATCATTCCGGCGGCGGCATAGCCCCACCAGTTGCGCTGCTCGAAGACCGCGATGTCGGGAAGTGGAGGCGGCGGCGGCGCGGCCCCACGGGGCGGGTAATATTCGTCGAGGCGGTTGATCAGCTCGGGGATTTTCTTGGCCGCGCGCACCAGTTCGATGATCCGGTCGGCGTAATAGGCTTCCGGCCCAAGCTCCGATCGGATCCATTCCTTGAGGAACGGCTCGGCCGTCTCCCACATGTTGATTTCGGGATCGAGCGCGGTGGCGACGCCTTCGTTCATGACCATCGTCTTTTGCAGCAGCAGGAGATGCGGCTGGGTCGGCATGTCGAAATCGCGGGTGATCGAAAACAGGCTTTCGAGCATCCGGCCGACCGAGATGTCCTTGACCGGAAGGCCGCGGATCGGCTCGCCGGCGGCGCGCAGCGCGGTCGCGAATTCTTCGACGCTGTGGTGTGGCGGGACATATTGCGCCTCGAAATGGATTTCCGCGACGCGACGGTAATTGCCGGTGATCAGGCCGTAGAGGATCTCCGCGAGCCATACGCGCGCCCGGCGGTCGATCCGGCCCATGATCCCGAAGTCGATCGCCGCGATCCGCCCGTCGGCAAGCGCGAACAGGTTTCCATGGTGGAGATCGGCGTGGAAGAAGCCGTCGACGACCGCCTGGCGCAGGAAAGCACGGACCAAAGTCGCGGCGAGCGCCTCGCAATCCTGACCGACCTCGATCAGCGCGTCGCGGTCGTTGAGCTTGATCCCGTCGAGCCATTCGAGCGTGAGCACCCGCCGCGCAGTGCGGCGCCAGTCGATTTCGGGAATGTAATAGCCCGGCTCGGCGATCATGTTCTCGCGCAGCTCGGAAGCGGAGGCCGCCTCGCGCTGAAGGTCGAGCTCGCGCGCCGTCCACTGGCGGAATTGCGCAACCACCAGCCGCGGGCGCAGTCGCTGGGCCTCGCCGCCGTAGCGCTCGACATAAGCGGCGGCCCATTCGTAGGTCTCGATCGCCTTGGCGAACTCTTCCTCGATTCCCGGGCGGAGCACCTTGACCGCGACGTCGCGGCCATCGGTGGTCGTTGCCCGGTGGACCTGGGCGATCGAGGCGGCGCCGACCGGCACCTCGTCGAACTCGGAATAGAGGCTTTCGAGCGGCGCACCGAACGACTGCTCGATGGTCCGCTTGATCAGCGGAAACGGCGCCGGCGGGAGGTCGTCCTGGAGCAGCGACAGGTTTGCGGCCGCTTTCTCGCCCACCAGGTCCGGCCGCGTTGAGAGCGCCTGGCCGAGCTTGATCGCCGCGGGACCGATCGCGACCAGCGCCTTGGCATATTCGGGCGTCGGCGGAATGCGCGCGCCGAACCGGGCTATGCGCACCAGGCGGCGCACGGGCGGCGGAGTCATCGGGTCATCCTCGATGCCGCGCAAAGCGCCGTGGCGAGCCAGCGTCCGGCCCCACTTCAGCAAACGCCACAAGTGAGTGCCGCTGGTGGTCACTTGCCTGTGCTCCTGCGAAGGCAGGAGCCCAGACTCTTTTTGTTCGGGACTGGACCCCTGCCGTCGCAGGGGTACGACGAACTGCCGTTCGTCATATCTTCCAGCCCGAATGGATCGTCACCAGGCCGCCCAGCATCGGCTCGGCCGCGGCGCGGACCAAACCGGCCTCGGCGACCATCGCCTTGAACGCGGGTGGCCGGGGGAAGCGACGGATGCTCTCGACCAAATAGCGGTAGCTTTCCTCGTCGTCGGCGACCGCCTTGCCGATGCGCGGGATGACGTTGGACGCAAACGCTTCGTAAAGGTTGGAAAAGCCGGGCCAGTCGCTCGAGGAGAATTCCATGCAGTAGAAGCGCCCGCCGCGCTTCAGCACGCGATGCGCTTCGCGCAGCGCGGCCCGGATATCCGTCACGTTCCGGATCCCGAACACGATCGTGTAAGCGTCGAAGGAGGCGTCGGCGAAGCTCAGCGCCTCGGCGTTCTCGACTTTCCAGCTCAGCCCTTCGAGCCCGCGCTTCGCGGCGCGTTCCTTGCCGACTTCGAGCATGTCGGCGTTGATGTCGGCGACGGTCACGCGCGCACCGCGCCTGGCCATTCGGAACGCGACGTCGCCAGTGCCCCCGGCCATGTCGAGAATCTGTTCGCCGGGCCGCGGCTTCACCCGGCTGACGAAACGGTCCTTCCACAGCCGGTGCAGGCCGCCGGACATCAAATCGTTCATCACGTCGTAGCGCCGGGCGACCGAGCTGAAGACCGCGCCGACGCGCCGCGTCTTTTCCTCGGGGCTGACCAGCTCGTCGCCGAAATTTACTTGGTCGGACATAGGGCAGCGCCTCTAGCGGGGTCTTTTCGTCATTGCGAGCGGAGCGAAGCAATCCATCCTTGCGCCACTGGATTGCTTCATCACTCCGTTCCTCGCAATGACGCTTTCATGCCCGAGCTGCCCGAAGTCGAAACCACCGTCCGCGGGCTCGAGCTTGTGCTCAAGGGCCGGCGCATCGCGCGCGTCGAGGCTCGGCGTGCCGACCTCAGACGCGCGTTCCCCGAGGACCTTGGCCAGCGGCTGACCGGAGCGACAGTCACCAGCCTTGGGCGGCGTGCCAAATATGGGCTGATCCATACCGACCGCGACGACACGATGGTGTTTCATCTTGGAATGTCGGGCAGCTGGCGGATCGACCATGCCAGGCTCGAGAAGCACGATCATCTTCTGCTCGAGACCGACGAGGGGAAGCGGCTGGCGCTCAACGATCCGCGCCGCTTTGGGTCGGTCGACCTGGTGCGGTCCGAAAAGCTCGACAAGTGGCCGCCGTTCGCGGCGCTCGGCCCGGAGCCGCTCGAGATGGACGCCTTGGAGCTCAGGCGCCGGCTGGCCAAGCGGACCGCGGCGATCAAGCAGCTGCTGCTCGACCAGGGCGTGGTTGCCGGGCTCGGCAATATCTATGTGTGCGAGGCGCTGCATCGCGCCGGGATTCACCCCAAGCGGGCAGGGGGCTCGTTGTCGCTCGGCCGGCTGCGGCGGCTGGTGCCCGCGATCCACGACGTGCTCGCGGAGGCGATCGAGGCTGGCGGATCGACGCTGCGCGATTTCGCCAGCCCAGACGGCGAGCTTGGCTATTTCTCAAAGCGTTTCCTGGTCTATGACCGCGAAGGCCAGGCGTGCGAATGCGGTGCAACGGTCAAACGCTTCGTCCAGGGTGGCCGATCGACCTTTTACTGTCCGAAATGCCAGCGCTAGAGAGGTTGACCTAGAGGCGCTCTCTGAGTAGTGGAACGGCCGCGTCGGCGCAGCCGTTTGGCTTTGCGCCGCTTTTTATTCGAGCAACGAGGATTTCATGGCGAACACGCCGCAAGCCAAGAAGCGCATCCGTCGCAACGCCAAGCGTGAGACGATCAACCATTCGCGAATCAGCCGTATCCGGTCGTTCATCAAGGCCGTCGAGTCGGCGGTCGAGTCGGGCCAGAAGACCGAAGCCGCGGAAGCGCTCAAGCAGGTCCAGCCGGAGATTGCCCGCGGAGTCGCGCGCGGCGTGATCCACAAGAATACGGCCTCGCGGAAATTTTCGCGGCTATCCAAGCGGGTTGCGTCGCTCGGCTGAATCCCGGCCTGAAACGCTGCTTTGACGGGCCGTCGGGAAACCGGCGGCCCGTCCCATTTTTGGATTGCAAAAAAAATGCAGCAATTCCCGCGATTCGCGCAGGGGTTAACGCGGGAATAACCTAAAAAACCGCAGTTTTTGGCCATTTCCTCAAAGTTTCCGCCATATTCCTATGTCAAGTCTCATTATTTCACATTTGTGAAAAAACGGCACTTGCAAGCAGCCTCGGACAATCTCACAAAGGAATTTCCGGGCGCGAATCCGCGCCGGGGGCAAGAGAGAAAAGAAGCCTTGGGCGCGCGACTCGGATCGCGGGCATCGGGACCCTTTTGCCTCTTGTTCGGGGGGTTGACGAGGGAGGCGCGGACCAGTGCAGGCCGGTGAGGCGATTTCGTCTGTTGAACCAGCCGGAGCAGGCGTTGCAGCGCCTCTCGAAGCGGCCTGGGATTCAATCCGCAATGGGCTCCGCCGCGATCTCGGCGCCCGGACCTTCGACGGCTGGCTGAAGCCGGCCGAGCTCGGCGCGTTCGAGCCCGACAGCGGGACTCTCGACATCGTCATGCCGAGCCAGTTCATGGCCGACTGGGTGCGCTCGCATTTCGGCGAGCGGCTGACCCTCGCCTGGAAGACGGTCCTGCCAGTCGTTCGGGACGTGAAGGTCATCGCGGCGGCTGACGCGCCGCGTCCGGCGCCTTTGCTGATCCTCGAGGAAACACCGGCGCCAGTCGAGCGCGATCCCAACGCTCCCAATTTCGACCCGCGCTACCGGTTCGAGACGTTTATTGTCGGCAAGGCCAACGAAGTTGCCGCAACCGCGGCTCGGACGCTCGCCACTTCGCCGACGGTCGGCTTCAATCCGCTGTTCATTCATGGCGGCACCGGGCGCGGCAAAACCCATTTGCTTCACGCCATCGGTCACGCCTTCCTGGCTCGCAACCGCGGCGCCCGGGTCGTGTCGATGTCGGCCGAGAAGTTCATGGTCGAGTTCATCCGGGCGCTCAAAGAAAATGACACGATCGGGTTCAAGCAGCGTCTGCGCAGCGCCGACCTGCTGCTGATCGACGACGTCCAGTTCATCGCCGGCAAGGATTCGACCCAGGAAGAATTCTT
>JAZJZB010000030.1:0-1813 GCA_040390085.1 Pseudomonadota bacterium
GATCGAGATGCACTTCCTGCCCGACGTCTACGTCACCTGCGACGTCTGCCACGGCGCCCGCTACAACCGCGAGACGCTCGAGGTGAAGTTCAAGGGCCGCTCGATCGCCGACGTGCTCGACATGAACGTCGAGGAAGCGGCCGAGCTGTTCAAGGCGGTCCCCGGAATCCGCGACAAGATGCGCATGCTGCAGGAGGTCGGCCTCGGCTACATCAAGGTCGGCCAGAGCGCGACCACCTTGAGCGGCGGCGAAGCCCAGCGCGTCAAGCTCAGCAAGGAACTGTCGCGCCGAGCGACCGGCAAGACCCTCTACATCCTCGACGAGCCGACCACCGGCCTCCACTTCGAGGACGTCCGCAAGCTGCTCGAAGTCCTCCACCGCCTCGCCGACCAGGGCAACACGGTGGTCGTGATCGAGCATAATTTGGATGTGATCAAAACCGCGGACTGGGTGGTGGATTTGGGGCCGGGCGGCGGGGTGAATGGCGGGAAGATCATCGCCGAAGGGCCGCCGGAAGTTATTGCGGCGGTGCCGGTATCGGCGACGGGGCAGTATCTGAAGCCGATCCTGCAACGCGCTTCCGTGAAACCCATCATTGTTGAGACCACACCGAAGAAACTCAGGCGCTCTCGGAAAACCGAACCCGAAGAACCCGATTTGATGGCTGCGAAATGATGGGCGCGTTGCTTGCGACAGCAATTAGCCGAGCCGAAGGCGAAGCCCCGGACTTGATCCGGGGGAAGTCAGTAAAACCGCAGCTCGTCAGTTCCCCGGCGAAGGCCGGGGCCCAGGCGCGCAAGCGGTCACGCAAAGCTGTTGCGGACGACGAGGACATCCCCGACCTGATCGCGGCCAAATAGGCATGTCCGCCTACCGCCCCGAGTTCGAAGCCGCACTTAGGCTTTTCGCCCAGATGAGCGAGGGCATGGCCACGCGCGGACTGCCTCGGCCTATCCTCGTCGGCGGCGCGGCGGCGGAATTCTGGTCTACCAGCGCGCTCGCCACTGGCGATTTCGACATCTGCACGCCGGTCCAGCCGGAGCTGGAAGAGGAAATGCAGCGCTTCGGCTTCGTACGACCGTCCGGCGCCGGCGCGCTGACGCGCGGCTGGGTCCATCCCGAACTGAAGCTCGGCTTCGAAGTCGTCGCCAATGCGCCGATGGACGGCAAGGTCGATGCCGCCCACGTGCGTCTCGTCCGGCCAATCGGCGAAAGCGCGCTGTTTCGCATTATCTCGGTGGAAGACCTGATCGCCGACCGCATGGGCCAATATGCGTCGGGCACCGCACGCGACCGGCTCGATCAGGCGCGAATCCTGCTGGCTCTTCATCCTGATGCCGATCTCGCCTATCTTGATCGGCGGATACGCGAGGAAAGTTGCGGTGAATTCGGGATCGAAGACGTCCAAGGCTGACGAGGCAGAGCCGGTCATCGACATGGCCGAGCTTGGCGCGCGCATCGCGGCGCGCCTGGCCGCCCTCGGCACCCCCCCCCTGCCACGCAACAGCGGCAACCGCCGCACGGCGAGCAAGAAGGCGTTGTTGAAGGCCATCAAGGCCGCAGGCGGGAAGTGGTAAGCCTCACGAGTTTCGCGGTCACAATTACGGTGACAGTCCAAAAATCCGCCACCCTCACTCCCGCTCAAACACCAGCACCTGCGAGAATTTCTCCCCCTTCCGGTTTGTCCCCTCGTCGGTGATCGTCATCACCTTGCGGTCCGGCGAGACCTTGCGGATGGCGATGCCGACGACCTTGCCGTCGCGCTTTTCTTCCGACTTCACGGTGAGGGCGTCGACCGCGACCGCGTTCAGC
>JAZJZB010000030.1:1823-6937 GCA_040390085.1 Pseudomonadota bacterium
GTCCTCTTGCAGGGTGGCATGGCTGCGCAGGTTGACCGCGTTCAGCGTGTCGTAATTGGCCGATCCGGCCATCGGATAGTCCTTGCCGTCCAGCCTGGAAATGAAGTGGACGCGCATCGGCTCGCCGTGCGCGCCGACGCCGGTCCAGTCGACCGCAACGCCGCCGTCGGGCGCAAGCGCATAGGTGCGGACCTGGCTCTGCCAGCCGGGACCCGGGTCGAACTTCGATTTGGCGACGTTGAGCTTCCACGTCCCGACGATCGGATTGGCGGGCGGACCCGCCTGCGCCGCCCAGACCGCGAGCGCAGCCAGGAATCCGAACAGCCCCAAGCGTGAATTCATTGCGCCCTCCCGTCATCCCGGCCGGGGAGCCGGGATCCCGCTTAACTTGTTCCCCGGCGCAGGCCGGGGCCTAGGCGGCGCTACCGCGCCGTCTCTCTTCCCGGTGAATTCAGCCTCACTTGAAGACGACCGGAAGGTCCTCGCTGAGCTCCGCATCCACGGTGCTCCCACGCGGGATCTTCGCTGATGTTCCCGTCACGAAGAACCCGGCCAGCGGCAGCACGACGATCGAAGCAACGACGCCTGCGGTGCCGGTCTCACCATGTTCTTTGGTCATGTTACGGGTCGAGATCGCAACCTGGCGATCGCCGAGGACAAGAAATAGGGGGCGGAACTGCAGTCGGCCGGACTTGCCCCACATGCCCTTTTTCCGGACGAGCGTTACTTCGCCCACGGCGCGGGTGCCGACGGGAATGACCGTGTGACCATCGACGGAAACGGCATCCATGACTCGTAAGTCGATGCGATCGCCGACGCGATTATCCTGAGACGTCATCTCGGTTTCGGTCGCGAGATGGATCGGCGTGCCTTGCTTCAGCACCTGGCCCGCTGCTGGTGGCTGTGGCGCCTGCTCGATCACGAGAGGAGCTTGCTGAGCAGCCGCTGGTGAAACTGCAACCGCCTGTGCCGCGGCTGCAGCCGCGACGGCAAAAATCGAAAACGCCATGAAAACTCCCCCTGTTCGACTCAGTCCCCGGAGCATGAGTCGCGCGCAACCTGCGCCACGCCGTTGAATTTGCAAACCAATAATCGCGGTAAACGACAGGTATGACGTGCAGGCAAATTCCTACGCCCTGCCGCGCCTTCGCCCCGCGTCCAACATGAACGCAACCAATGTCAGGCCGCTCATGCACCCTAAATCACTCCGGGCGCGTTATGACCATCGAACTCCCCGGCATTTCCGGCCGAGACCCGAGGGCATTTCCCAATGACAAGCTACGCACTGCTCGCCGCCGTCGCGGCGATTGCCGGCGCCGCGTCCGCGCCCGCCGCGGCGCAGACCACCGCTCAGCAAGCCGCCCCGGCGATTGGCGCCCCGGCCGTCACTGCGCTGCCAGGCCCCGCGCCGTTCATCGCGCCGCGGCCGATCCAGCAGGTCGTCGATGCCCAGCTCGGCACGCGCTACGCCGCGACCGAGCGCCAGGCCGTCGCCCGTTGCGCCACCGCAGCGCTGGCCCAGGGGGCGATCCTCTACGGCGTCAACGGCTATGCCGGGACCAACGGCTATGCCGGCTATGCCGGCGCCTATCGTCCGGGTGCTGCGGGCGTGCCCGGCTTTCCCGGCATTGCGACAACCATGAAGATCAGCGCGATTACGGCCGTGCAGCGCCGGTGGGACGGGATGCGCGTCAAGGGCCTGATCGACAGCGGCGTCGATTATCGCGGCGCTTCCGGAGGCCAGGCGTACCAGGGCGCCGGCGCCGGCGGCCAGCCCTACGCCAACCGCCATCCCAGCAACAATGACCTCGTGTTCCGCTGCAACCTCGACACCGCCGGCCTGGTCACCAGCATCCACGTCGAACGCCACACCACGACGTACCGCCGCGTCTGACCGCGAGCAGGCCCGGCGGGAGCGATCCCGCCGGGCGTCCGCACCAGAAAGCATTTTCCTACAGCACCGCTTTTATGGCTTATCCTGACGGATGAGCCTCCTCCTCTCCCCAGCCATCCCTCCCCGCTTCTCACGCGCGCACACACGCGCGTCGCGCGCGCGTATGGATCGTTGCGTTTCGCGCGTTTCGCGTTCGATCCACCGAGCACAAGCGAGGCTTTGCGAAGCAAAATGAGCTTGTGCGTAGAGATGGCGAGAACCGGCCGACGACCCGCAACACGGTGTCGATCGACGTCACGGGATTCACTCCCGTGACGGGCCCCGCCATAGTGGCGTCAACTTCGTCAGCGCTGTTGGATCCGACACATCCGACAATGCCCCGCGCAGCCATGCCGGGGGCATGGCGAGCAGGGGCATGATGTGGGCTCGGCAGGTGTCGGATTGCCCGCGCGCAATGCCGCCGTCACTGCGAACATTCGCGAATATTCACCCGCAGCCATGCTGGGAGCATGGCGAGGATGAATGTCTGCACCCATCCCCTTGTTGTTTTAGGTTCATGCGACCGTTTCGCAGGCGGAGCGTTCTTGTCTCGAACTCCTTGGGGTTTCCCCGGAGAACGAAGGAACAATCTCATGACCAGTTTCATTCATTTCGCGGGCGCAGCAGCGCTCGTCGCCGGGCTCGCGGCACCGGCCGCCGCGCAATATCAGCAATATCCGCAGCCCTACCCGCAGCAATATCCGCAGACCTATCCACAGCAATATCCGCAGACCTATCCGCAGCAGTACCCGCAGACCTCCCCCGGCTACCAGCAGGGCTATGGCGCCAACCCGATCCAGCAGGTCATCGATAGCCTGCTCGGCAACCGCTACAACGTCACCGACCGCCAGGCGATCAGCAGTTGCGCGAGCGCTGCGACGGTCCAGGCGCAGGCCCAGTATCGCGGCTACGGCCAGCAGGGCTACGGCGCTTACGGCCAGCAGGGCCATGGCGGCCACAATGGCTACCCGCAGCAGGGCATCGTCGCGCCGACGATGCGGGTCACCGCGATCACCGACGTCCAGCGCCGCTCGAGCGGGCTGCGGGTCAAAGGCCTGATCAGCAGCGGCTACGGCGGCTATGGGCAGCAAGGTCACCAGAACGGCTATGGCCAGAACGGCTATGGCCAGAACGGCTATCAGAACCCGGCCTATGGCGCCGGCGACCTCGCCTTCCGCTGCACCGTCGATTATCGCGGCGCGGTCACCAACATCCGCATCAGCAGCAACGCCAATCCCGGCTACCGCCGCTACTAGGCCCCGCGCGCGCTGCCCGGTGGCGACTCCGGGCAGCGCCGCCGCCAAAAAAATCCAATGAGCGCTTGCCTGATCGGCCCGGCGAAACGGCTCGTCGTAAACGATCAAACCGAAGCCGAAACGAATGTGTTCGCATCGTCAAACGCCGCTTGCGCGGCAACTGGAAAACAGGGTGTGAACAGGTGGCAAATTACCGGATTTATTGCCTCGACGGCGTCGACAAGGTCGCCGCCGCGGCGTGGCTCGAGGCCGAGGACGACGCCTCCGCGATCGAGCTCGCGAAGGAGGTCCACGACGGTTACAAATGTGAGCTTTGGGACGGCCAGCGCCTGGTCGCCCGGATCGACCTCCGCAACGAAGCCTGACCTAGCCTTGCGGCTGGTGCGGGCTGCGACCCAGCCGGCGCTGGCCGCGGGCCCGGACCGATTCCTCGGTCAGCCGATCGGCCGTCGCCTCGGCCGCTTCCGGGGTCATCGCCACATCGACCGCGTCGGGCCCGTCGATCTCGACCGCTCCGTCGACCGCGTCCACCACGCTCGGCTCGTCGTACACCTGATCCTTGTTGGTCATTTGTCCCTAACGGCCGTGCCGGCGCCGGTGTTGCGACCGTTGTTGGAGCCGAACGACGAGCCGTGGCCGGGGCTCGGGCAGGTGCCGGCCGCCGCTACTGCTGTCACCTCGCCCCGCGCCAATGGCAGCCGGTCGCAATGGCAGAATAATCAACGGCTTAAGCGCGTTCTGGCACCACACCCGCCCTCAATGAGGTGGGTAAGGCGCGCTCGAAGCGCCCGTTTCACACTCGTAACAATTGGAGAACATGTATGCGTAAGATCATCCTCGCCGCCCTTGCCGCCGCTGCGGCCGTTCCAGCGACGGCCCAGGTCAACACCGGCGCCGGACTCGTCACCGTGCAGATCGGCGACGTGACGTTGCTCAACAATTTCCTCAACCAGACGCAGATCGCGGCGCTCAACAATTTGTCGCTTCCGATCACCGTCCAGGTGCCGGTCGGAATTGCGGCGAACGTGTGCGGCGTGAACGCCAAAGTGCTCGCCCAGCAGAAGGGCACGAGCGCCGCGACCTGCACCGCCAAGAGCGGCTCCAGGGCGCTGGCGCAGAACGTCGTCAGCCAGGTGCTGAATCAGAAGCGCGGCAAGTAAGCGCGCTGATTTGCGACGAACGGAGGAGCCCGGCCAGTTGCGCCGGGCTTTTTCGTTGGGCGGCGGAACGTGGCGGGCCGCTCGACACCAAAGCCTTCGCCGTGCGTTACTGCTGTTGCCGAATCGCGAAGAGAGAGCCGGGTGACGCCGGCCCGACGCGAGGCGGCGCAATGTCGATCCAACTCCCCCATTCCCCGGCGAAGGGCCCGCGCAGCCGGCGCACCGTCCAGGTCAACGCCCACGAGGTCGAGGTATTGGAATGGCTGACGGCGCAGCTCGCCGAAGCTCCGCAGCGGAGCGGCAACGGCGGCACTCGCCAGGCGAGCGAGCTCGCCGAGCGCGCGGAGGGCATGCTGAGGCGACGCCAAGCTCGGGACCTCTATTTCCCGCGGTCAATGTTCAGCGAACCGGCCTGGGACATATTACTCGCGCTGTACGTCGCCGAATGCGCCGGGGCTCCGACCACGGTCAGCAACCTCGCGCTCCGGGTGCAGGTGCCGACCACCTCGTCGCTGCGCTGGCTCGGCTATCTCGAGGCGCAGGCGCTGATCGGCCGCAGCGCCCACCCGACCGACCGGCGCGCGAGCCTGGTGCAGCTGACCAACAAGGGGCGCGCCGACCTCGAGGCCTTTCTTAGCCAGGCGTGAAACGCGGCGGCTTTAGCGCACCTCGGCGAGCGGCTGGAGCACTGCGCAGGCGATGCGCGCGCCGCTGTTGCCGCTTGGGTCGGTGACATAATCGTCCGGCCCGGCGTGGATCACCAGC
>JAZJZB010000030.1:6947-11509 GCA_040390085.1 Pseudomonadota bacterium
GACAGCGTCAGGGTCGCGCCGACCACGCCGTTGGCCGCGACCTCGATATTGGGAAGGTCGCCGGCATGCGGCCCGGCGGGATTGTTGATGCCGTGCTTCCTGGCCGCCGGATTCCAGTGCGGTCCGGCGCTTGCCAAGTCGGGTGGGTCGCAGCGGCCGACGGCGTGGACATGGACTGCGTGGATCCCGTGCGAAAGCCCGGTCGCGTCGAGGCGGAAGGTGACGCCGCCGGCGGTCTGCCAGGCGCGCACTGTGCCGATCGACTGGCCGCTCGAATTGACCACCGCCATCGGCGGTCCACCCTTGGGCAGGCCGTAGGCGCAGCCGGCGAGCGCGGCGATGGCGGCAAAACCAAATAAAAGGCGCATCGTTCGGTTCTCCTCGCGGCCAGCAATCCTAGGCGTTGGTTGGTTCAGGCTCAACGCGGACGAGCAGCTGCCCTTCGCCGACTTGCGCGCCCGCAGCGGCATTGAGCTCGGCGACGACGCCGTCGAACGGAGCGGTCAGCGCATGCTCCATTTTCATCGCTTCCAGCGTGAGCAAACGTTGTCCTTTAACAACCTTTTCGCCCTGCGCGATTTCTACCGCTGTCACCCGCCCCGGCATCGGTGCTTCGATCTCGCCGTCATGCGCGCCGTGGGCGCCGACGCTGCCGCGCGACGCAGTGTCGAAAGCATACGCCTGGCCTTCACTGAAGACGACCACGCGCTCCTCGTCGCGGAAGCCGGAAACCGGGGCAAGTTCGCCATCGTCGGTGGTGATCGTGCGAAATTCGCCGCCACGGCCAAGAGCAGCGCTGGCCCGAGGCGCATCGTTCAAGCGGAAGCCGGCGAGGCCGGAAAGCGCCTGCTGCTCCTCGTCGACGGCGAGCGCCACGGCAGCCCCGGCGCGCCAGATCGCCTCGTCCGGCTCCGGGTCGGGAACGAGCGCCGACAGATGTTGCTCGATGAAACCGGTGCCGATGTCGCCAGCGCCGAAGTCCGGATGGATCACCGCGTTGAACAGGAATCCGGCATTGGTCCGTACTGGCCAGACCTCGACGCCGTCGAGCATCGCCGCGAGCTCGTCGATCGCTTCGTCGCGAGTGGCGGCGGACGCAATCAACTTGGCGATCATCGGGTCGTAGAAGGGCGAGATCGCATCGCCTTCCTCGACCCCCGTTTCGATGCGGCCGTCTTCGCCGAGTTCGAAATGATCCAGCCTGCCAACGCTCGGCAGGAAGCCTTTCGCCGGGTCTTCCGCGTACAGTCGCGCTTCGATGGCGTGGCCGGTGATCGACAGCTGATCCTGCATCCTGGGCAGCGGCTCGCCGCTCGCGACGCGCAATTGCCATTCGACCAAATCCTGGCCGGTGATCTCCTCGGTCACCGGATGCTCGACTTGCAGCCGGGTGTTCATTTCCATGAACCAGATGCGGTCGGGGCGCAGGCCCTCCGAGGCGTCGGCGATGAACTCGATCGTGCCGGCGTTTTCGTAATTCACCGCCTCCGCCGCGCGCACCGCCGCAGAGCACACCGTCTCGCGGGTCTCCGCGTCCATGCCCGGCGCGGGGGCTTCCTCGATCACCTTCTGGTGGCGGCGCTGGAGCGAGCAATCGCGCTCGAACAAATGGACGACATTGCCGTGGCTGTCGCCGAACACCTGCACTTCGATGTGCCGCGGGCTTTCGATCCATTTTTCGAGCAGCACGATGTCGTTGCCGAACGACGACGACGCCTCGCGCTTGCAGCTTTCGAGCGCGTCGTCGAAATCCTTGGCCGCGTCGACCCGGCGCATGCCCTTGCCGCCGCCGCCGGCGACGGCTTTGATCAGAACCGGATAGCCGATCGCGTCGGCTTCCTGCTTGAGCCGCTTCGGATTCTGGTCTTCGCCGAGATAGCCGGGAGTCACCAGCACGCCGGCCTCACTCATCAGCTTCTTCGCCGCATCCTTGAGACCCATCGCGCGGATGCTCTCGGGCTTCGGCCCGACCCAGGCCAGGCCGGCGTCGATCACCGCCTGGGCGAAGTCCGCATTCTCGCTGAGGAAGCCGTAGCCGGGGTGGATTGCCTCGGCGCCCGTCGCCTTCGCCGCCTCGATGATCTTGTCGCCGCGCAGGTACGATTCGCGAGCGGGCGACGATCCGATGCGCACCGCCTCGTCCGCCATGCGCACGTGCAACGCCTTAGCGTCGGCGTCGGAATAGATCGCGACGGTGCGAATCCCCATCCGACGCGCGGTCCGCATCACCCGGCAGGCAATCTCGCCGCGGTTGGCGATGAGGAGGGACTCCATCATGCCGGAATGCCGCGGAAGTTTGCTAAGTTTGCTGCCCAACGTGCGTGCAGGCGCGCTCGCGTACGCGCGTGCGTGCGAGAAACGGTCATCTGACTTGTCGGCACACCCGCCATGCCGGTGCGCCTAACCGAAGCATCGCCCTGTAGGACAGAAAAATCAGCAGCTACTCGGCGGCGACCCGCATGGGTTCCTCTGCCCGCATGGGTTGGAGGCCGAGCTTGGCGAACAAGGCCGCGTCGGCGTCGTCACCGGCATTGGCGGTGGTGAGCAGCTTGTCGCCGGTGAAGATGCTGTTCGCGCCGGCGAGGAAGCACAAAGCCTGCGTCGCTTCGCTCATGCTTTCGCGGCCGGCGGAGAGGCGGACCATCGAGCGGGGCATGGTGATGCGCGCGACGGCGACGGTGCGGACGAATTCCACGTCGTCGATCATCTTCACGCCGTCGAACATGTCGCCGAGGACCGTGCCCCTGACCGGCACCAGCGCGTTGATCGGCACGCTTTCGGGGTGGCGCGGCAGGGTCGCGAGCGCGTGGATGAAGCCGACGCGGTCGGCGCGGCTCTCGCCCATGCCGACGATCCCGCCGCAACAGACGGCGATGCCGGCGCTGCGCACCTGTTCGAGCGTGTCGAGCCGCTCCTGGAAGGTGCGCGTCGTGATGATCTCGCCATAATGCTCGGGCGAGGTGTCGATATTGTGGTTGTAATAATCGAGGCCGGCGTCGGCGAGCGCCCGCGCCTGCTCGGCCGTGAGCATGCCGAGCGTCATGCAGGTCTCGAGGCCCATCGCCTTCACCTCGGCGACCATGCGGGTCAGCGCGGGCATGTCGCGGTCCTTGGGCTCGCGCCACGCCGCGCCCATGCAGAAGCGCTGCGACCCCGCCGCCTTCGCCTCACGAGCGGCGGCGAGCACCGCTTGCGTCTCCATCAACTTCTCCGCCTTCAGCCCGGTCTTGGCGTGCGCCGATTGCGAGCAATAGCCGCAATCCTCGGGGCAGCCGCCGGTCTTGATCGACAGCAAGGTGCACAGCTGCACCTCGCCCGCCGAATGGTGCGCGCGGTGCACCTCCGCCGCGCGGAACACGAGCTCGGTGAAGGGCAGGTCGAAGAGGTCCGCGATCTCGGCGCGGGTCCAGTCGGTCCGCATCAAATCCTCCCCGAGCTTGTCTCGGGGAGGGGGACCGTGCGAAGCACGGTGGAGGGGCAACGCCGATGCTGAAAGACATCGCACCGAAGGCGCGACCGCGCACTACCGGCAACGCGCGCCACTTGCGCCGCAAGATGACTCTTCCCGAAGTGATTCTCTGGCATTGGCTCCGTCGGCGTCCCGAGGGTTTGAAGTTCCGGCGGCAGCATCCGACCGGAGTTTATGTGCTTGACTTCTATTGCAGTGACGCGCGGCTGGCGATCGAAGTCGACGGAGAGTCTCACTCTCGTGGCGACCGTCCGATGCGCGATGCGGCCCGCGACCAGTGGTTCCGTACGGCGGGAATTGCAACGCTTCGCATCCCGGCTGCTGCCATTCTCGACGACGCGGATGTGGTGCTGCGGTGGATTGTGCATGAAGCTACAGCTCGTCTGCCCCTCCACCACCCGGCTGCGCCGGCCGGTCCCCCTCCCCGAGGCAAGCTCGGGGAGGATTGAAAGAGCCGCGATTTCGGCGCGGGTCCAGTATTTCTGCGTCATTGGTTGTTGAATAGTTCTCGGAGTTCGCTCACCCGAGCCTTGGTCTTTTCGAGCTTGCAGTGGGTTTCTACGCCCACGGTGCCGTTTCCGGGCCTCATAGTATAGCTCTCGGATTCGCACTGCGAATCGCGGTACTTGAGCCACTGCCCTTGCGAAATACGAATTTTTGCTACCCAGGATGAACCATTAGCATTTGGATAGGAACGCTTGAACTCGGCGTCCTTGATCGCGGCCTGATCGAGGGCGAACTGATATGCGTGCTTCAACCGGACTTCTTCAAGCTCCAGTTGTTCGAAAGTACAGGCACGCATGTCTGCCATACCTGGATTCTCAATCTGGCAGGAGGGCTGGAGAAATAGACCGGTCATCAGTACCATCAACATCTAGCCCTCCTCACATCCTGAACACGCCGAACTGCGGGCGGTCGGGGATCGGCGCGTTCAGCGTTGCGGAGAAGGCTAGTCCGAGCACGTCGCGGGTCTGCGCAGGGTCGATGATGCCGTCGTCCCACAACCGCGCGGTTGCGTGCCACGGGTTGCCCTCGGCTTCGTAAGTGTCGCGGATAGGCTGCTTGAATTTTTCGGCCTGCTTTTCCGACCATT
>JAZJZB010000030.1:11519-20336 GCA_040390085.1 Pseudomonadota bacterium
TGTCGGCGTCGCGGTGGACGGTGGCGAGGACGCTCGCCGCCTGCTCGCCGCCCATCACGCTGATGCGCGAGTTGGGCCAGGTGAAGAGGAAACGTGGGCTGTAGGCGCGGCCGGCCATGCCGTAATTGCCGGCGCCGAAGCTGCCGCCGATCAGCACCGTGATCTTGGGCACGCTCGCGGTCGCGACCGCGGTGACCAGCTTGGCGCCGTGCTTGGCGATTCCTTCGGCCTCATACTTCCCGCCGACCATGAAGCCGGAGATGTTCTGCAGGAACAGGAGCGGAATGCGACGCTGGCAGGCGAGCTCTATGAAATGCGCGCCTTTGACGGCGCTTTCGCTGAACAGGATGCCGTTGTTGGCGAGGATCGCGACCGGGATGCCCCAGATGTGGGCGAAGCCGCAGACCAGGGTCGAGCCGTAGAGCGGCTTGAACTCGTGGAACTCGGACGCATCGACGATGCGCGCGATGATTTCGTGGACGTCGTAGGGTTCGCGGACATCCTGTGGGATGATGCCGTAGAGGTCGTCGGCATCGTAATGCGGCGGGCGCGGTTCCCTGATTTCCACCTGGGCCCCGGCCTGCGCCGGGGAACCAAGGTGACTTACAATGTCGCGGACGATGGTCAGCGCGTGCTCGTCATTCTCCGCGAGGTGATCGACGACGCCGCTCTTGCGCGCGTGCAGGTCGCCGCCGCCGAGGTCCTCGGCGCTGGTCTCCTCGCCGGTCGCGGCCTTCACCAGCGGCGGGCCGCCGAGGAAGA
Organism: Pseudomonadota bacterium; assembly: GCA_040390085.1. Lineage (GTDB taxonomy): Bacteria > Pseudomonadota > Alphaproteobacteria > Sphingomonadales > Sphingomonadaceae > Sphingomicrobium. The sequence continues at coordinate 12,282 of JAZJZB010000030.1, forward strand.
TCGTGCCCTGGTTGCGGACGATCACGCTCTCGTCGCTCATCGCCGGGACGTAGGCGCCGCCGGCGGTGCAGCTGCCCATCACGCAGGCGATTTGCGGGATACCCTTCGCGCTCATCTGCGCCTGGTTGAAGAAGATGCGGCCGAAATGGTCGCGGTCGGGGAAGACCTCGGCCTGGTGCGGCAGGTTGGCACCGCCGCTGTCGACCAGATAGATGCACGGCAGCCGGTTCTCGAGCGCGATCTCCTGCGCGCGCAAATGCTTCTTCACGGTCAGCGGATAGTAAGTGCCGCCTTTGACCGTCGCGTCGTTGCAGACGATCATCACCTGCTGGCCCGACACCCGGCCGATGCCGGCGATGATCCCGGCGCCGGGCACTTCGCCGTCGTACATGTCGCAGGCGGCGAGCTGGCCGATTTCGAGGAAGGGCGAGCCGGGATCGAGCAGCCGCTCGACGCGCTCGCGCGGCAGGAGCTTGCCTCGTTCAACGTGGCGCTGGCGATGCTTTTCGGTCCCGCCTTTCGCGGCCTCGGCGACGTCGGCGCGCAGCTTTTTCGCGAGTGCGCGATTGTGCGCGGCGCGCGCGCGATACTCCTCGCTGTCGGTCGCGATTTTGCTCTCGATCCGCGGCGCGCTCATGCCCCGATCAGCTCCCGGCCGATCAGCATCCGCCGGATCTCGTTGGTGCCGGCGCCGATGTCGAGCAGCTTGGCGTCGCGGTAATAGCGTTCCACCGGCCAGTCCTTGGTGTAGCCGGCGCCGCCGAGCGCCTGAACCGCTTCGTTGGCGACTTTAACCGCATTCTCAGATGCGAGGAGTATTGCTCCGGCGGCGTCGAAGCGCGTCGTCTTGCCGGCGTCGCAGGCGCGCGCGACCTGGTAGACGTAGGCGCGGGACGAATTGAGCGCGACATACATGTCGGCGACCTTGGCCTGCATCAGCTGGAAGCTGCCGATCGCCTTGCCGAACTGCTTGCGCTCGCGGACGTAAGGCACGACCGTGTCGAGACACGCCTGCATGATCCCGATCTGGATTCCGGCGAGCACGGTGCGCTCATAATCGAGGCCGCTCATCAGCACTTCGACGCCCTTGTTCTCCTCGCCGAGGATGTTTTCGGGCGGGACGAAGCAATCGTCGAACACCAGCTCGTTGGTTGGCGAGCCGCGCATCCCGAGCTTGTCCATCTTCTGGCCAATCGAGAAGCCGTCCATGTCTTTTTCGATCAGGAAGGCGGTGATCCCGCGGCTCCCCTCGCCGGTCTTGGCATAGACCACGAGCGTGTCGGCGTAGCCGCCGTTGGTGATCCAGAATTTGGTGCCGTTGAGGCGGTAGCCGTTGCCGCTCTTGTCGGCCTTGAGCTTCATGCCGACGACGTCGCTTCCAGCGCCCGCCTCGCTCATCGCCAGCGCGCCGACATGCTCGCCGCTGATCAGCGGCGGGAGGTATTTCCGCTTCTGCTCGTCATTGCCCCAGCGGCGGACCTGGTTGACGCACAGGTTCGAATGGGCGCCGTAGCTGAGGCCCACCGAGGCCGAGGCGCGGGCCACCTCCTCCTGCGCGACGACATGCTCGAGGTAACCGAGGCCGAGCCCGCCATATTCCTCCTCGACCGTGATTCCGTGCAGGCCCAGCGCGCCCATCTGCGGCCACAACTGCTTGGGAAATTCGTCGGTCTCGTCGATCTTCGCGGCGATCGGCGCGATCTTGTCGGACGCGAAGCGCTGCGTGGTCTCGCGGATGGTGTCGGCCATTTCGCCGAGGTCGAAATCGAGTCCGGGCTCGGACATGTCTTGAGTTCCTCTCCTGCCGCCGCGCTAGCAGAGCGCGCGGCGTTTGAACAAGCGAGGCAGCGGTCTTATGTGCGCTGCAACAATCCGACTCCGGAGTTCATCCATGGCCACCCAAGCTTCCGATCCGACCGTCATCCTTTCGATCGCGCGCACGCCGATGGGCGCGATGCAGGGGGCGCTCGCAGACGCCTCGGCGACCGACCTCGGCGCAACCGCGGTCAGGGCGGCGGTCGAGCGCGCCGGGGTGAAGGGCGAGGACATCGACCGGATCTACATGGGTTGCGTTCTGCCGGCCGGGCTCGGCCAGGCGCCGGCGCGCCAGGCGGCGATCAAGTCGGGCCTGCCAAAGTCGGTCCAGGCGACGACCGTCAACAAGGTGTGCGGGTCGGGCATGCAAACGGTGATCATGGGCGACGAGGCGATCCGCGCCGGCAACGCCGACGTGATCGTCGCCGGCGGCATGGAGAGCATGACCAACGCGCCCTACCTGCTCAAGAAGCACCGCTCCGGCGCGCGCATCGGCCACGACACAGCCTATGACCATATGTTCCTCGACGGGCTCGAGGATGCCTATGAGGAAGGCCGGGCGATGGGCAGCTTCGCGCAGACCACCGCCGACGAATATCAGCTGACCCGCGCGCAGATGGACGATTATGCGATCGAGAGCCTGCGCCGCGCCAAGCACGCGATCGACAATGGCGGGTTCAAGGACGAGATCGTGCCGGTCACGATCAGGAATCGCGCCGGCGAAACCCAGGTCGACACCGACGAAGCGCCGGGCCGCGGCCGCCCCGACAAGATCCCGCAGCTCAAGCCCGCTTTCGCCAAGGAAGGCACGATCACCGCGGCGACCTCGTCGTCGATTTCGGACGGCGCTGCGGCGGTCGTGCTGACCCGCGAGTCCGTCGCCAAGGAAAAGGGGCTGACTCCAGTTGCGCGGATCGTCGCCACCGCCGCCCACGCACAGGAGCCGGCCGAGTTCACGATCGCCCCGATCGGCGCGATCGACAAGGTGCTGAAGAAAGCCGCCTGGAGCGCGAGCGAGGTCGACCTGTGGGAAATCAACGAAGCCTTCGCCTGCGTCGCCATGTTCGCGATGAAGGACCTCGGCATCCCGCACGACAAGGTCAACGTCCACGGCGGCGCCACCGCCCTCGGCCACCCGATCGGCGCCAGCGGCACGCGCATCCTCGTCACCCTGATCAACGCGCTAAAGCAGACCGGCGGCAAGCGCGGAGTCGCGAGCCTGTGCATCGGCGGCGGCGAAGCGACAGCGGTGGCGGTGGAGCTGGTTTAGCGCGCGGACTCGCCGTCAGGCGTGCGCGATGGTAATTGCTGTTCCCCCCACATGAGGAGACAGCCGATGCGTTTGACCATCTGCCTTGCCGCCGCGCTTGCTATGGGCGCGGCTTCCGCTCCGATCCACGCCAAACCCGCGAAGCATGCGGAGTTCCAGCTCAACGGGACAAGCTGGACCTTCGTCGACAAGAAGGGCGTGCGGGTTCGGGAGTCGGTCGATGCCGACGGGAACTACATTTCCGAAACCCACGCAGGCAAGCACCTCGACCATGGCACCGCGGTGATGAAGGACGGCAAGGCGTGCTTCACCAGCGCCATGACCAAGGATGGCGAAGTGTGCTGGACGACAAGTCCGGTCAAGGTCGGGCATTCAATCGTGACGCACAGCAGCAAGGGTGAAAAGCTGAAGGTGACTCGCGTCGCCTACAAGCCGCTCAAGATGTAACGCACAACGCGCTATTTCTTCCCCGCATAGGCCTGGCACTCAATCTCCATCAGGGCGCCGAGCGCGAGGCCGTTGACGCCGACCGCGCTCCGCGCCGGCAGCGGGCCGTCGGGGAAATAGGTTAGATAGACTTTGTTGAAATCCGCCCAGTTCTTCATGTCGCTGAGGAACACGGTGCAGTGGAACAGGTCGTGGAAGCCGAGGCCGGCGAGCTTCAGCGTCTCGCCGATGTCGTCCATGGTCGCCTTGGTCTGGGCTTCGATCCCCTCAGGCGGCTTGCCGTCGGGACCGCGGCCGATCGCACCCGACAGATAGAGAATATCGCCGACGCGGACGGCGCGCGAAAATGGTAGGCGCTGGCCGTTCAGCATCGGCGTTCCGAAATGCTCCACGGCTGGGCGTTGCGGCGCGGCGTCGGCGGCACTGGTCATGGCGAGAGCTCCCGTGGCGATTGCGAGTGCGAGCTTCATGCGTCCCTCCCATTTTGTGCCCCGGCGAAGGCCGGGGTCCAGGGCGATGCTTTAGCAGCGCTTTCGCGCTCCTGGGCCCCGGCCTCCGCCGGGGAACAGCTTAGTCGACCACCTCATTCTCGCCGACACCCCAAATGTCGGCGGCGTGGATATAGCCGTCGCGCTTGCCGATCTCGATCCGGCACCAGCCGTTCGAGCATTTGCCGATGCGGCCGACGACCCCGGGTTCGACGACGTAGCGCGTCTTTGCGCTGTCGCTTGGATCGGTGCGGATCGGCCTCGGCCCGCCAGGCTTGACGATCGCCGTACGGCGGTCGCTGAGCAAGGTGACGAGCATCCAGCCCTGCGCGCCGTCGGGGTCCTGGATCAGCCGCCAATTGTCATATTTCTTGACCACCCGCACCGGCAGGTCGCGGCGCTGATAGAGCCACACGCCAGGGTAATTCTTGCCAGGACCGGTGCGCGTCATCGCCTGTCCGGAAGCGATCGACGCCCAATAAGGCGGCTGCTTGTCTTGCGCCGTCGCTGGCGCTGCCAAACACAGCAATGCCGCGAACCAAACCGCGTCACCCCCGCGCAGGCGGGGGTCCCGCTTCCTTTCATCCAGAACAGCGGGATTCCCGCTTTCGCGGGAATGACGAAAATGAAGCATCACGCCCCCGTCAGGATCCGATCGACCAGCTGCTTCACGGTCGGGACGAAGCCGTTCGAATAGAAAGGGTCGCTCTTGAAGCGGAAGGCGGCGTGGCCGGCGAACATCAAATTCCGTTCGACGGGGCCGCCGTGGGCGATGTCCTGCAGGGTCTTCTGGATGCAGAAGCTGCGCGGATCGGCGAGGCGTCCGGTCGAATTCTTCTCATTGTCCGCCCACGACGAGAAGGCGCACTGGCTGAGGCAGCCCATGCATTCGGCCTGATCCTTGCGAATCTGCTTTTCTTCCTCGGGAGTCACGAAAATCAGCGTGTCGTCGGGCGACTTCATCGCATTGGTGAAGCCTCGCGCATACCATTCGCGCGCGTGCTGCAGGTCGCCTTTGGTGACCCAATAATTCTTCTTGGTGCCGATACCGACGTCGAGCTCGAAATGGTGATCGCCGATCGCTTCCTTGGTGTAGGCGATCTGGCGCTCGCTGCGCGCTTCGAGGTTGCGCAGGAACGGGTTGCGCACCGCCGACGAATAAAAACCGGTCGGCGAGAAGCGGTGGAGCAGGATGTCGCCTTCATCGAGCGTCATCAGCCGCGCCTTCCACTCGGGCGGGATCGGGCTTTCCTGGGTGAGCAGCGGCCGCGTTCCGAACTGGAACACGATCTGCCCGAGCTCGGGATTGTCGATCCAATTTTCCCATTCGTCGAGCCGCCACACGCCGCCGGCCATGACGATCGGGACGCTGTCGGCGATGCCCTGCTCGCGCATGGTGTCACGCAGCGCCTTGACCCGCGGATAAGGATCCTGCGGCTTGCGCGGATCTTCCGCATTCGAGAGGCCGTTGTGGCCGCCGGCCAGCCAAGGGTCTTCATAGACCACCGCCGCGAGCCATTCGGCCGCCTTGTGATAAGCGCGCTTCCACAGCGCACTAAAGGCGCGCGCCGAGCTGATGATCGGCAAATAATTGACGCCGTAGGAGGCCGCGATTTCGCTCAGCTTGTAGGGCATTCCGGCGCCGCAAGTGACGCCGGTGACCAGCCCCTTGGTCCGTTCGAGAACGCCGTGGAGCACACGCTGCGCGCCGCCCATTTCCCACAGCACGTTGATGTTGATCGCGCCCTTGCCGGAGGCGATCTCATAGGCGCGCTGAACCTGCGCGACGGCGCCATCGATCGCATATTGAATGAGCTCTTCGTGCCGGTCGCGGCGGGTCAGCGCTTCATAGACCTGGGGGATGATGCGTCCCTCGGCGTCGTAGCTGTCGGCGTTGACCGCGCTGACCGTGCCGATGCCGCCAGCCGCCGCCCAGGCGCCGCTGCTGGCATGGTTGGTGGCGCTTACGCCCTTACCGCCTTCGATCAGCGGCCAGACTTCACGCCCCCCATAGAGGATGGGCTTGAGGCCCTTGAACAACATCAATCTCCCGCGCTGGCTGGCGCCATATAGACACAAACGCGCCAAATGCTCGCAAAAAACGGCATTACTGTTGCTAAACGAAACGGGCCGGGAATCGCTTCCCGGCCCGTCGATTGCGATAACCGCGACGCGGCGACTAGTTGTGATGTCCGCCGCTGGTGATCGCGCTTCCGATCACCGCGCCGAGCACGCCCCCGATCAGCGCGCCACCGACGCCGCTGTTGCGATGACCGCCGTAGCCGTAACCATAACTATTGCCATAGTAGCCGCCATAGGGACTGCCATAGGCACCGTACGAGCTCCCATAGCCACCGTACGGACTGCCATAGGCACCGTAAGAGCTCCCATAGCCACCGTACGGACTGCCATAGCCACCGTAAGGGCTGCCATAGGCGCCGTACGAGCTGCCATAGCCACCGTACGAACTGCCATAGCCGCCGCCGTAGCCTCCGCCATAAGCATATGAGCTGTGCGGCGCGCCGGTGCGGCTGTTGTAATAAGGGTTCGCCCCCGCGATAGTCGGGACAGCGACGAGGCCGACAGCAGACGCGGCCAAAAGCAATTTCTTAAACATCTTCCATCTCCTTCGAACTGGCGAGCGACTCGTCGCCGATCGTCGAGATGAGGAGTAGGACCCGGCGGGTGATGCTGAACTGAACGCCTTGTTTCTCTAATTGAAAGTATTGGCGAATGTCATTCAAAGACTGGAAAACGAATGGGCCGGGATTTCTCCCGGCCCAGATTCATCATGAGTTTAATATGATTAATAGTGGTGGTGATGATGATGTCCACCGCTTGCGATCGCGCCGCCAATCACCGCGCCAATCAGGCCCCCGGCAATGACGCCTGTGGCGGTATTTCCGTAGCCGTAGCCGTAAGCGGGACGGCCATAATAGCCGCCATACGGAGTTCCATAGCCGTATCCTCCATAACCGTAGGGCGAGCCGTAGCCGTATGACCCGTAACCGTACGGGCTGGCGTAGCCGTACGACCCATAACCGTAGGGCGAGCCGTAGCCATACGACCCGTAACCATAGGGGCTGCCGTAGGGCGTTCCGACGTAAACTCCGCCATAGGAATACCTGTGGTGGGGCAGGCCGGTGTAGCTGTTATAATAGGGGTTTGCAGCCGCAACGGTCGGCACGAGCACCAGTCCCAGCGCGGTGAACGCCAATAGAGACTTCTTGAGCATCGTTCCTCTCCTTCACAGGACGACCGTCTCAACCGACGACCGTCAGACGAGATTGCGCCTCGAGCGCTGACTTGCCGATGAACAAACGCCCTCACGAGACCATCGGTTGCACATCGTAATCCAGGCCAATGTCGACCGCCGGCGCCGATTGCGTGATGCGGCCGACCGAGATGAAGTCGACTCCGGTCTCGGCGATGAAGCGAACGGTCTCGAGCGTGACGCCGCCCGACGCTTCGAGCGGCACGCGGCCGGCGACCAGGGCGACGGCCTCGCCCAACCTCGCCGGATCCATATTGTCGAGCAGGAGCCGGTCCGCGCCGGCGGCGAGCGCCGGCTCGATCTGGTCGAGGCGGTCGACCTCGACCTGCACCTGCAGGCCGGTGTTCGCGGCCTTGGCCCGCCGGACGGCTTGGGCGACGCCGCCGCTAACCGCCACATGGTTGTCCTTGATCAGGAGGCCGTCATCGAGGCGAATGCGGTGGTTGGTGGCACCCCCCATTCGCGCCGCATATTTCTCGAGCAGGCGCAAGCCGGGAAGCGTCTTGCGGGTGTCAAGCAGAGTCGCGCGCGTCCCCGCGATCGCGTCGACATAGTGGCGCGTAAGGGTGGCGATGCCCGACAGATGCTGGACGGTGTTGAGCGCCGAGCGCTCGGCAGCGAGCATGGCGCGGGCGTTCCCGGTGAGGCGCATCAGCGTCGCGCGCGCACCGACCCCGTCCCCGTCCCGCGCGAGGAGCTCGATCGATACTCCACTATCAAGTTCGCGAAAGATGGCCGCTGCGATCTCGATTCCCGCCACA
>JAZJZB010000030.1:20346-36125 GCA_040390085.1 Pseudomonadota bacterium
CGGCGATCGTCGCGGCCGATGTGACGTCCCCGCCGCTGCCGAGATCCTCGGCCAGCACGCGCTGAACGAACTCGTCGAGGTCGAAGCCGTCGGGAAGCGCCATCAGCCGCGTCTAGGCGAGCCGCAGCGAGTCCGACAAGCTCAGTGCGCCGGTTCGGCCGCCTTGCTCAGCTTCCAGCGGCCGTCGTGCCACTCGTAGCGCGAGGCATCGCCGGGCATGAAATCATCACCGGTCCAGGCGTGGACGGTGATCGTCACTTCGCCTTCGGCGATGTCGATGCGGTTGAAGCTTTGCTCCTGCTCGCGAACGCGGGTGGAAGTCGCGGTGCCGGCCTGGACGACGAGCACTCCGCCCGCACGCGTAACCAGATCGCTCGCGTCCTGGCTCGAGGCGTGATGGTTGTGCCCGGCGAGAAGCATGTCGACGCCCGATTCCTCGACGGCATCGAGCGCCATGTCGTGGCGGCCGATCGCCCGGCCCGCGACTTCGCCGACCTCCAGCGCGAACAAAGGATGGTGGGTGACGAGAATGCGCACCGCCTCGCTCGGTGTGCGCGAAAAGGTCTCGCGGATGAATTCGACCTGGTCGGCGTTGATGCGGCCGTCCTTGAAGGTCAGCGCGCGCGCGGTGTTGATGCCGAGCACCGCGACTCCCGGCAGCTCGACGAACGGGCACAGGGTCTCGTCGATGAAGCGGCGGTAGCGCGCGAGCGGCGACAGGAAGCGGCGGAGCACGTCATACAGCGGCACGTCGTGGTTGCCGGGCACGCCGATCACGTCGTGGCCGCGCTCGCGCAGGCCGTCGAGGAACTCGCAAGCCTCGCGGAATTGCTCGGTCCGGGCGCGCTGGGTGAAGTCGCCGCTGATGACGATAAGGTCGGGCTTCAGCTCGTCGGCCTGGCGATCGACGGCCTCGACCAGCCGCTCGTCATGAGCGCCGAAGTGGAGGTCGGACAGATGGAGCAGGCGAGTCACTCGCGGGTGAACGCATTGCCCGAGGGACGGTTCAGTCGTTCATGAAAATGAGGAGCTTTACGTCGATCCCGAAGCCCTCCGCTCGCTTCTGTTCGACGAAATTGGGGATTTCGGCGCGCGGGACGAGATGGACATTGATGTCTTCATTGTCGTCGCCGCCGCCGTCGCCGATCCTGCGCACGCCGTGCGCCCGGACGAGGGTGAAGCCTTCGGACAGCATGCCCGGCGAGGCGTAATAGTCGCCGAGGCGCTCGACCCGCTCCGCGGTGAAGCCGGTTTCCTCCTCGAGCTCCTTGATCGCCGTATCCTCGACGGTCGCGTCGGGGTCGAGGTCCCCGACCAGGCCGGCGGGAAGCTCGAGGCAGCGCTCGCCGAGGGGCACGCGCGGCTGGTCGACCAGGATCACCTTGCCCTCATGCTCGGCGAGGATGACCACCGCGCCGATGTTCCTGGTGCGGCTCGCATATTCCCATTTGCCGCGGCGCACCGCACGCACGAACTTGCCTTCCCACATCACTTCCGCCGGCGGGAGGTCGTCGAGGTTCATAGCTCGATCAGCTTGTCCGGAATCTCGTTCTTGTCTTCGTTCGAGCGCGGGAAATGCTCGTGGAGGACAGCGGCGACGCGCTCGATCGCGGCGACGATCCCGTCGCCCATCCGCCCCTGCTTCACCTCGACCAGCAGCGCAGTCATGGCGTCGCCCCAGGTCTCCGGGCTGGTCACGCTGGTGATCGCCTCGTCACCGACGATCTCGGCGCGGCGCTCGGCCATCGACAAATAAATGAGGATGCCGGTGCGGCCTACGGTACGGCGTTCGGCCGCGGCCTTGAACACCGCCACCGCGCGGCGCCTAACCCGCCGGTGCTTGGTCGCCGACGGGGTCAGCGCGAGCCGAAGCGGCATCCATTTGAGGATCAGCAGGACCGCGGTGAACTTGAGCACTGCGAGGATCATCAGGAAGGTCAGCAGCTCGCCAAGCGTCGGCTCGGCATGCCAGCCGCCGGTGACCGTTTCGTACCACCACAGCAGCCAATCGGGCCGCCACGCCGCCCACGCCAGCACCAGGATCATCGCCGCCACCGCCCAGTGCAGGGCGACATCGTGATAGTGATCGCTGATGGGGGTCGCGACCGCAACGATCTCGCCCGCCGTGCTCCCTTCGGCAGCGGCGATCGCGGCGCTAACCTTGTCGTGGTCGGCTTCGCTGAGCTGGGTCACCATGATCCCGAAGCCCCGCCACCGCCGAACGAACCGCCGCCGCCCGAGAAGCCGCCAAAGCCGCCTCCACCGCCACCGTCGCTCCAACCGCCGCCGCCGCCGCCCCAGCTGCTTCCGCCGCGCGAGCCGCGGCTGAGCTCATTCAGGCCCCACAACACCACCCACGGGCTGATCCCGCCCGAGCTGTAACGGCGGCCGCGCGCTCGGCGTCCCATCGCGCCGATCGCGAACAGCAGGATGACGATCCAGAAGACCACCGGCATGATGCCCGGGCTTTGCTCCCGGCGCTGCTGCTGCGCCTGCTCCGCGGCAGCGACATTCTTTTGCGCCTGTTCCGGCGGCAGGCTCATTTGCGTGATGATCTCGTTCGCGCCGGCCACAATCCCGCCGCCATAATCGGGAGGGCTCTGCTTGAAGCGGGGCAGGATCGCCTCGCGGACGATCACGCTCGACACCGCGTCCGTGAGGAAGACACGCGCGCCGTAGCCGGTCTCGATCCGCACCTTATGCTCGCTGGGCGCAACGAGCAGGATGACCCCGTCGTCCTTCCCCTTCGCGCCGATTCCCCAGGCGCGGCCGAGCTGGTAGCCGTAATCCTCGATCGTCCGGCCCTGCAGGCTTGGGACCGTGGCGACGACGAACTGCCGGCCGCTCTGCGCCTCTAGCGCCGCCGACTTGCTGGTGAGGTCGACCACCTGCTCGGGCCGGAGCAGGCGCGCTTCATCCACCACCCGGCCGGTCAGCTTTGGAAAAGTCTGGGCCGAGACTGGCGTGGCGAGCGCGATCAGCGCCAGCCACAGGACGGCGAGAAGCTGCTTCACATCAGCCGGCGGTGTTGAAGTCGACCTTGGGCGCTTCCTGCGCGCTCGCGGCGGCTTCGAACGGCACCTTTGGCTTGGCGCCGTAGAAAATCTTGGCGCCGATCGCGTCGGGGAAGGTCCGGATCCGCGTGTTATAGGCCTGGACCGCCTCGTTATAATCCTTGCGCGCGACCAGGATCGAATTCTCGGTCCCCTCAAGCTGCGCCTGAAGCGTCAGGAAATTCTGGTTCGACTTGAGGTCGGGATAATTCTCGAACGTCGCGAGCAGCCGGCCGAGCGATCCGCCGAGCTGAGCCTGCGCGTTCTGGAACGCCTGCACCTTGGCCGGGTCGCTAAGGTCGCTCGCGTTGAGCTGGACGCTGCTTGCCCGAGCCCGCGCATTGGTCACTTCGACCAGCACCGATTTCTCCTGCTGCGCATAGCCTTTCACGGTCGAGACGAGGTTGGGGACGAGGTCGGCTCGGCGCTGATATTCGGCCTGGACCTGGCCCCACTTGGCGTTGACGTTCTCCTCCGCCGTCGGGACGCTGTTGAGCCCGCAGCCGGCGAGACTGAGCGCCGCCAGTGGCGCAAGCAAACCAAAGCGGCGAAGTGCGGTCATCTCATCCCTCCATGCGTCACGTTCGCCGATAACTAGATACGGGGCCGGTTCGTTTCAATGCTGTCTTAAGCCCACAACACAGCTGATCTTTCAATCTGGCCCGCGCACGCTACGCTTCGGCCCACATTGCGTAGAGAGGGGAGCCATGCTCAAGGATTTCCGCAGCTTCATCGCCAAGGGTAACGTCCTCGATCTTGCAGTCGCGGTGATCATCGGCGCCGCCTTCGGCAAGATCGCGACCAGCCTGACCGAAGACATCATCATGCCCGTGGTCGGGAAGCTTTTCGGCGGCCTCGATTTCTCGAGCCATTTCGTGCTGCTGGGCGCCGTCCCCGCCGGGTACAAGGGCAGCATGAACGATTATGCGGCGCTGAAGGCCGCCGGCGCTCCGGTGCTCGGCTGGGGCGAGTTCATCACGGTGGTGATCAACTTCCTGATCCTCGCCTTCATCATTTTCCTGATGGTGCGCTGGGCGACCAGGCTGATGCGCAAGCGCGAAGACGGTCCCAACGGCCCGAGCGAGGTCGAGCTGCTGACCGAGATCAGGGACGAGCTGAGAAAGCGCTAGCCGCTACTTCGGCATCCCACTCAGGCCGCTCGCCTCGCGCAGCGCAGCTCCATCGAGCCGGTAGCCGTCGAGGAACACGGTCTCGACGTGGCGAAGATTGCGCAGGTCCTTCGACACGTCGCCGTCGACCAGGATGATGTCGGCCGTCTTGCCACGGGCGATCGACCCCGTGCGGTCGGCCATTCCGGTCATCCGCGCCGGGACGATCGTCGCGGTCTGCAGCGCCGCAGCATTGGTCAGGCCCGCCTGCTGGTACAGCTCGAGCTCGCGCACCAGCTCCAGCCCGTAGCCGTCGGTTCCGGCGACGATCGGTACCCCGGCCTGGTGGAGCCTGGTCACCAGCCCGACCATTTTGTCGAAGCTCTTGCGGAAATCATCGCGTGTGAGGCCGCCGAACAAGGGATAGCCGCTGATCTTCCAGCTGCGCGCGACCGACGGGGGCGCGATGTCGGCATAGGGCGCATATTCGGGCGAGATCGTTGTGCCATCTGAGGTCATCAGTGGCTCCCACACGCTCAAGGTAGGATCGATGATCGTATGCCGTTTGCCGAGCTCGGCATAGAAGGCTTTCATCGCCGGGGAGTCGAGGTCGACGTCCTTGCCGTATTTGGCCGGGCCTTCCAGCCGCGCTGCGGTGTTCGCCTTATCGACCACGTCCTGCGGCATCGCCTGCATCATGATGAAGTTGATGTGCGTAACTTCGTCATAACCGGCGCGAACCGCATCGAGTGGGCGCATTCCGGCGGGCACGTGGCCGTGCACGTGAAGCCCGAGCTTGTGCGCCTCGGCCGCGCCGCGCGCGATCCAAGCCGGATTCATCGACGTGTAGAATTTGACGCCCCACAGGCCGGCCGCCTTGATCTTGTCGACCGCGGCGACGGTCTCGGCTTCCGAGCTGACCGTCAGAGCCCCCTGCGCGGCAAGCGGATCCTTGCGGTCGATGATCACCGAAATCTTGCCGTCGGGCGCGAGCAGGTCACCGGCCGCGCGGCGCTTGTAGATGCTCAGCGCATCGTCAATCATCGAGCCCGGGCTGCGATAATTGGTCATCCCAGTCGCGACATTCTGCAACAGGTTCCAGTCGTCGCCGACGTGCTGATGCGAGTCCCACAGTCCTGGCAGCAAGGTCTTGCCGCGGCCGTCGAGGACCGTCGCACCCGCGGGCGCCTTGATCGCGCCGGCCGCGCCGACCGCTGCGACCTTGCCGTCGGCGATCAGCACCGAGCGGTCGGGCACATAGCGTCCGGCGACCGAATCGAACATCAGCACATGGTCGACCAGCGTCGGCGTGCGGTTTGCCGGGCTGAGGAATTGATGGGCGACGTCGCGGACCATCGCGGCGGTGGCCGCGTCCTGGATTTCCTTCAGCTTCGGGCCGACTTTCTCATAGCCCTCGGGAAGCAGTGAGATGGTCCCGGCATTGGCGAAGTAATGGTTGTCCGCGTCGAGCCACACGGCGGACGGTGCGAACCCATAACCTTTGACGAACGCGAGTTTGACGGTCTTGGGCCCTTGCGGCCCGTCGATCTGCACGCTCTGGCGGATGCTTAGGCTCGCGTGACCACTAGGCAGCAGGTCGACGCCCTTGTCGCCGGCGGCGACCAGCGCTTCGATATCCTTCTCTCCGGCAAGCCAGGGGCCGCCGTACGTATTGTAGCGTTTCGCGCCGAACGGCGCCGAGCCGGAATCGACCGACGTCTTCCAATGCGCGACGCCACCGGTGTCGACATTGAAGTCCTCGGTTGCGTCGCCCTGGTCGGTAAAGCCGCGAATAGCGATCGCAATCGGCCGGCCGTCCGCGCCAAGCGTCAGCAGCTCGTCGTCTTCGGTGACCCAGCCGCGCAGCGACATCGACATGCGATAGGCGGTGCGGCCGTCGGCCATGGTCCACGACCACACGTCGCCATGTTTCCCGGCGGTCGAGCTGATCGTGTAATGGCGCGCGCCGGCGGGCGCGGTCATCAGCTGTTCCTTGGTCGCCGGCGCGGCGATTGCGAGGGAAGCGGAGGCGGCGAGCAGTGCGGCAACGAGAATATGGCGCATGGAAAATTCCCCGGGATGAGATCACGCAAGCGTGGCAAGCGGCGCGTTCGGGCGCAACCGGCGCTTCGACGAGCCGCACTGTCAAGCTGCAAGGGGAGGAAAGTGGGGAGCTTCTGTTGCCCGGTGCTCCCCGAACCGCTGGAATCCCCTTCTGTTGCCCGGTGGGGTCCAACCGCGCTTTAGCTTTGTAACTTCAGACCGTTAGGCCGTCAGTTACGCAGCAATAGCGAGCGCCTCGTTATCGTTGGCACTTGTGTTTATGAGCCGTCACGGTGGCATCCATACCGATCGGCAATCGCGTCTTTATTGCACTCGTCGATCCTATTTCGCCCCCATCAGCAACCGCGTCCGCTCCGCGGCTGGTGGTGGAGGCGCCGGGGTACTGCCCCCCGGGTCCGAAGTGCCTATTCCACGCAGCAGTCTACCGACGTAGCCGGTTGCCCGGCACCGCATGAGATAGGGATTTTGCGCGTGAATCTCAAGGATCGCTTTGTTATGGCGGTCTTTGCGATTCAGCCTCTCGAGGGAACGGAAACACATGAAAAGACTAGCTTTTGCATTGACCGGCGCAGCCGCGCTGACGCTTTCCGCATGCGGCGGCAATAATCAGGACGAAGTCACCAACGCCGAAATGAACCAGCCGAACGCCGATGAGCTCAATGCGCTGTCGAACCAGGCGGCGATGGATGCGGCCAATGCCGAGGCGGCTGCGCTTGGCGCACAGCAGAACGCGCTCGAGCAGGAAAATGCTTCGCTCGACAACGCGACCAACCCTAAGGAAGCCGACGAGCAGAACGTCGCCGGCATGTGACCAAAAGTCGCGGCCAGTGAGCGATGACGCGATCCCTGCCGCGACGCTGATCCTGATCAGGGACCGGCCCGAAGCCGCGCCCGAATTACTGATGGTCGAACGCGCTGCCGGAATGGCGTTCGCAGCCGGCGCGCTGGTGTTTCCAGGCGGGCGCATCGACGCTGCTGACCGGAAACTCGGCGAAGAAGTTGGAGTGGACGCCGCGGCTGTTGCCGCGATCCGCGAAACGCTCGAGGAAACCGCGCTTGCGGTCGGCCTCAGCCCAACGCCCGATCGAGCGCTCGCGCTCGACCTCCAGGCGGCGCTGGTCGGCGATCAGGACTTCGGGACGCTGCTGCGCAATTCCGGCCTGAGCATCGACCGGGCCGCGCTGACTCCGTTCGCGCGCTGGGTCCCGAAATTTCATGCGGTGCGCCGGTTCGACACCTTGTTCTTCGTCGCCGAATGCCCGGCCGGCGAGGCTCGCCCGAACGTCGTCGAGGGCGAATGCTCGGCGGCCGAATGGGTCACCGCAGCCGAGATTCTGCGGCGCGACCGGGACGGCTCAGCGCGGCTGATCTTCCCGACGCGGCGAACGCTGGAGCGGCTCGCCCAACACCCCAATTTCGAAGCGATCCGCGCCGATGCGCTTGCTCACCCGATCGAGCCGGTGACCCCCTGGGTCGAAGACCGGAACGGTGAGAAATTCATTACGATCCCATCGCATCTGGGCTTTCCGGTCACCCAGGAGCGGCTAGACGGCCTGTGGCGAGGGTGAAAGCGACGCCGAGTCGCGGCCAACGCCCATAAAAAAGGGGACCCGCCGAAGCAGGTCCCCTGTCTGGTCAGACCGCCTGAATTTTACTTCAGATGGTTCGACAGATGCTTGTTCATCTCGAACATGCTGACCCGGTCCTTGCCCCCAAAGATCGGTTTCAGCGTTGAATCAGCCATGATTTCCCGTTTGTTTTGCGGGTTTTGTAGGTTGTTCTTGCGGATGTGATCCCACACCTTCGAAACCACCTGGCTACGCGGAAGCGGAGCGCTTCCAGTAATCTTCGCGAGATCCGCTGAAGGTTGAACCGGACGGGCTAGCCCGCCCCCCGCTTTACGACCAGTCCCTTGTGCCATCAGGCCCTCCTGTTGTTCCCCTCTTCGTAGAGCGCAACTCGAAGGGGTTTGCAATGGTCCTGTGCATAGGTGGATCAGCTTTTCGCCGACCCGAACGGCACCACGCGATTGAGGGCGTCATGGCCGATGTCCGCGCGGCCGCCAAAGGGAATGCCGGAGCGGGCGCACCAATCCTCGACAATCGCCACCTCGTCGGTCCCGAAATCCACGTCGTTGGGAAGGATATCGGCGACCCGCCCGAGGCGCAGCCGGGCGGCCCTGCGGACGTTGGCCGAGGCGGTCACATGGAACATCGTGCGGTCGATCCGGTAGAGGTGCTCGCCGAGGTCCTCGACCAGCAGGTCGACGCCGGTGAAGTCGGGTTCGAGCGAGGTCCCGAGCAGGTTGGACAGGACAGTGAGGTTGAAGGCCATCGCCGGCCCTTGGAGCGCGGATTCGAGCGCCGCCGGGTCGCGGCGGACGATCCAGTCGAGCGCGCGCCCGATTGCCGCCTCGCCGCCGCCGCGCATCGCGTCCTGCGGCATTGGTCCCCAAGCAACCTCAACGCCGGCCTTGTGCAGGCCGGCGAGCAGGAAGCCGGCGTCGCTGTAGCCTATGTACAGCTTGCCGCGCGCGGCATCGGGCAAATCGGTAAGTGCGGCCTCCGCGATGCGGTTGGAGCCATAGCCGCCGCGCGCGAACCACACCGCGTCGACGGCAGGATCGGCCATGACTTCGCGAAGCGCAGCCAAACGCGCCTCGTCAGGGCCCGCGAAATGGCCGTCAGAGAGGAAGCATTGCGGGTGGATGACCAACTCGCAGTCGCCGCGCCTCGTGGCGATCGCCTGCACGATCTCGGCAGCTTCGCGCTTGAGCGTGCAGCTTGGGGCGACGACGGCAATCCTCATCGCCCCTCAATAACAGTGGCATCCGCAGTTTCGATAGTGCAGCTTCGACACGCACAGGGGAGAGTCTCATGGACAAGCGTGCGGCGTTCATCCTCGCGATTGCGGGTCTTGCCGTTAGCTCGGCCGCACCGCCGGCGAGCTACTCGGTGCTGATCCGCGGCGGGACCATCTACGACGGGTCCGGAAGCGCGCCCTACGTGGGCGACGTTGGCATCCGGGGCGACAGAATCGTCTATGTCGGGCCGCACGCGCCGGGCCGCGCGGCGCGGACTGTTGATGCGACCGGCAAGGCGGTGTCGCCCGGATTCATCAACATGCTGAGCTGGGCGACCGAAAGCCTGATCGCCGACGGCCGCGGGATGAGCGACACGGTGCAGGGCGTCACGCTCGAAGTGATGGGCGAAGGCAATTCAATGGGCCCGCTCAACCCGGCGATGAAGCGGCTCGCGGTCCAGCGCCAGGGCGACATCAAATATCCGATCCGCTGGACCACGCTCGGCCAGTGTCTCGAATATCTCCAGCGCAAGGGCGTCACGCCCAACGTCGCCTCTTTCGTCGGAGCGACCACGGTGCGGGTCCACGAGCTCGGCGAAGAGGACGTCGATCCGACGCCGGCGCAGCTCACGCGCATGCGCGCGCTGGTGCGCCAGGCGATGAAGGAAGGCGCGCTCGGCGTCGGCTCGTCGATCATCTACGCGCCGGCCAGCTACGCCGAGACGCCCGAGCTCACCGCGATCACCAGGGAAGCGGCCAAGTGCGGCGGCATGTACATCAGCCACATGCGGTCGGAGGGTAACAAGCTCCTCGAAGCGATCGACGAACTGATCACCATCAGCCGTGACTCGGGCGCCCCGGCCGAAATCTACCATTTCAAGCAGGCGGGACAGCCCAATTGGGGCAAGATCGACGCTGCCATTGCCAAGGTCGAAGCGGCGCGCGCCAATGGCCAGCGGATCACCGCCGACATGTACACCTACACCGCAGGCGCGACCGGGCTCGACGCTGCGATGCCGACCTGGGTGCAGTCGGGCGGGCTCGAAGCGTGGATCAAGCGGATGAAGGACCCGGCGGTGCGGGCGCGGCTGGTCAAGGAAATGCGCACGCCGTCGAACGAGTGGGAAAATTTGCTGCTGCTCGCCGGAAGCCCCGACAAGGTGCTGCTGATCAGCTTCAAGAACCCCAAGCTCAAGCCACTCACCGGCAAGACCCTGGCCGAGGTCGCGCGGATGCGCGGCAAGAGCCCGGAGGAGACCGCGATGGACCTGGTCATCGAGGACGGCAGCCGGGTCGGCACCGTCTATTTCCTGATGAGCGAGGACAATGTGAAGCGCGAGGTCGGCCTGCCGTGGATGAGCTTCGGCTCCGACGAAGCGTCCGAGGCGCCCGAAGGTGTCTTCCTCAAGTCGAGCAGCCACCCCCGCGCCTACGGCAATTTCGCGCGCGTGCTCGCGCAATATGTCCGCAAGGACCGGGTCGCGGCCCTGCCCGACGCGATCCGCCGCCTGACCTCGCTTCCGGCGACCAACCTGTCGATCAAGCAGCGCGGCTGGCTCAAGGCCGGCTATTATGCCGACGTGGTCGTGTTCGATCCCGCGAAGATCCGGGACCATGCGACGTTCGCGAAGCCCAAGCAGTTGGCAACCGGGGTCGACGACGTGTTCGTCAACGGCGTCCAGGTGCTGAGGCACGGCAAGCACACGGGTGCAAAACCAGGCCGCGTCGTGCGCGGCCCGGCCTGGACCGGATGGCCGGACGGAGGCGCGTGCCACTAGCCATTTGCCCCGCCCGCAAATAGGGCCGCGCGAATGATCGATTCTCGGGTTTTCTTCAGCGGCATCGGCGGCAGCGGCATGCTTCCGCTGGCAAGCATCGTGCGCGCCGGCGGGGCCCGCGTTGCCGGGTCGGACCGATCGCTCGATGCGGGGCGGACACCGCACAAGTTCGATTATCTCCGCTCGCTCGGAATCCAGCTGTTCCCGCAGGACGGCTCGGGATTGCAGGAGGGGATGACGCTGGTCACCTCGGCGGCGGTCGAGGCCGATGGTCCCGATGTCGTCCGCGCGCAAGAACTCGGCCTGACCCACCTCACCCGGCCGGAATTCCTCGCCCGCCTGCTCAACGAGGCACAGCGCAGCGTCGCGGTGGGCGGCACCAGCGGCAAGTCGACGGTGACCGGGATGATCGGCTGGATCCTCCACGCCTGCCATCGCCAGCCGACGGTGATGAACGGCGCGGTTATGAAGAATTTCGTGACTCCGAGCGCGCCCTTCGCGAGCGCGCTGGTCGGCGACCCCGAGCTGTTCGTCAGCGAGGTCGACGAAAGCGACGGCTCGATCGCGCTCTACAAGCCGGAAATCGCGGTGCTGACCAACATCAGCCTCGACCATAAGGAGATGGCCGAGCTGAGGCAGCTGTTCGGCTATTTCCTCGCCCGGGCGCGCAAGGCCGTGCTCAATCTCGACGATCCCGAGACCCGGATGCTGTCCGAGACGGTGCCGCGCGACAAGGTCGTCGGCTACGGCTTCGACAGCCCGGCGGCCGATTTCATGGGCAAGGACCTGCAGCTGCAGCCGGACGGCGTCTCGTTCGCGATCGAGGCCGAGGGCGAGCGCCACGACGTGCGGCTGGCGGTTCCGGGCCGGCACAATGCGTCGAACGCGCTTGCCGCGGTTGCGGCCAGCCGGGCGCTCGGCGTGCGGGTCGAGGATGCGGCGAACGCGCTTGGCCGGTTCGAGGGCCTCAAGCGCCGGCTCGAAACGGTCGGCGAAGCCGGCGGCGTGACCGTGATCGACGATTTCGCGCACAACCCCGACAAGATCGCCGCGACCCTGGCGACTCTTCGCGCCCAGCCGGGCCGGGTGCTGATCATGTTCCAGCCGCACGGCTACGGCCCGCTGACCAAGATGGGCGAGCCGCTGGCCCAAAGCCTTGCGGACGGGATGGCGCCGGACGATCGGCTCTACCTTCCCGATCCCGTCTATCAGGGCGGGACGGTCGACCGCAGCCGCGGCAGTGATTGGCTGGCCGAGCAGGTGCGGTCGCACGAGCGGCAGGCGGACCACATCGCGGAGCGCGCGCAGATCGGCGAGGCGCTGCTGGCCGAGGCCAAGCCGGGCGACCGAATCCTGGTCATGGGCGCGCGCGACGACACGCTGATCGATTTCGCGCGGGACCTCGTCGAACGTCTCGGCGTTGGAGGTTGATGGCCAAGCCCGGGACAGTCACCGGCTGGAAGCTGCCGCGGGACGACCGCGAGACTTTGCTCGGCCTCTTCCCGCCAAAATATGAGAATGTCGTCGCCGATCATGTGACCTTGCGAGTCGGCGCGACGCCCGAGACTCCGCTGCCGCGCAATCCCAACGCGCGGATCATTGGCCGGGCGGACGATGGCAAAAGCCTCGAATGCCTGGTGGTCGAGCTCGACGGGACAACCGACCGGCCTGACGGCTCGACCTATCACATCACCTGGTCGCTCGGTCCGGCGCGCAACGCGCGCGAGAGCAACGACGTGCTGCGCGACCAGGGCTGGCGGCCGATTGACGCGCCGATCCCGGTCGAGCTCGAGCCTGCGCGGTTCTGATGCCTGAGTGCCCCGACGAGCCGCGGCTTTTCCTCGACGCCGATGGCGTTTTGGCCGATTTCGACGAAGGCGCGCGGCGCTTGCTCAGAATGACCCCGCGCCAATATGAAGCGAAGCATGGCCGCGGCGCATTCTGGAAGCGGCTGGCACAGGCGAAGAATTTCTACGGGACGCTGCCCGAGATGCCCGACGCCCGGCTGCTATTCGACGGGATCGAGCATCTGAAGCCGACAATCCTGACCGGACTCCCGCTGGGTAAATGGGCGGCGCCGCAGAAGGTCGAATGGGCGGCCGAGCATTTCCCGGGAGTCCCGATCATCACCTGCATGGCGCGCGACAAGCACAAGCACATGAAGCCGGGTGATGTGCTGGTCGACGATCGCGAGAACCACCGCGCGGCTTATGAAGCCGCGGGCATCACCTTCGTGCACCACAAGAATGCGCGCGACAGCCTCCGGCTGCTGGCAAAGATTTTTGAGTCGGCGAAGCCGCCAACCGGTGCCTAAGCGGCGGCCGCTTTCGAATCGACCTTCTCGACCCACTCCGGCCAGAACACTGGCTCGCGGCTCGACCAGCCCGGCGCGGTCGCCGCGCTTTCGCTGATCGACTGGAGCAGGATCCGGCGACGGTCCGGATGAAGATGCGGAAGCGCTGCTGCGGCGCAGAAGGCGGCGGGCAGCCACGGCCGCGAAGACGCGCCGATCAGCCGCTCGTAAAGAAAGCGATAGGCGGCGAAGTTCGGCAGGCGGTCCTGGCCGAGGTCGAACGCCGACAAAGTGATCAGCATTCCGACAAAGGGCTCGATCATGTCGAGGCCGCTGTCGTCGGGCACCTGCAGGCGCAGGTGGTCGAGTTGCTTGTAAAGGCGCGCCTGGCCGCGGATCGAGGCGGCTTCGCCTTCGTCGCGGGCCCAGCATTCGATCGGATCGCGGCGGCCGTAGGCGACATCGAGCGAGCGGCGAATGTAGCGCTGCGTCGCTTTCGAAAAGCCCGCGAACTCCTTCATTTCGGAGATCAGCATCGCGCCGCTTGCCGGCTGGCTGGTCCGCGTAATCATGATCCCGACTCCTTTTGCCCTGGCGGGATCATGCGGCGGTATTGGTTTCGAGAAACTTAACCACAATCCCACCCCCCATTCAGATTGAATCAGAGGGGAGTCACCGCGGCAAGGTCAGAAATTGACTCTCGGGCTCAAAACTGTGGATTGTTGATTTATTGCAACGCCAGTGCGTTTTTGTGACGGTTCCGCAACTACTCCGGGAATCCGGACGACGGCGCGGGATCGTCATTCTGGCCGGGCTGGGTCGCCGCGGGCGGATCCGAGGCATCCATCGATTCATCGCTTCCGACATCGGCTTTGGCGTCGGGATCCCCGGGATGCTGCTTGAGCTTGCGTTCGAGGTCGCGTTCGGGCGGCGCGGAAATCACTAGCGGCGGCGCCGCGTCCTCTTTGCGGCCATCATTCACAGCAGCTTCTCCGTCCCCTAATATTGCAGCCCGGTAACGAGCGGAGGCTCGATGACGTTCCCGCAAGCGCATGGTTTCGACCGGCTGCGTCAGCGCTTCTGCCAACGGGCAAGCGGCGGTTTGCCCGGGCCGCTTTTTACGACATGACACGCTGGTGTTCATGATGTCCTCACCGATCGTGCGACCGCGGTTTCAAGACTGGCGGCTGGCAGTCAAATCGATCGTCGGCTTCTGGTCCTTCTACGCGCTGACTGTCGTCCTTCGCGCGACGCTCGCCCCAAACGCGCTCAACGCCATCTCCGACAAGCTGATGAACATCGGGGTCGGCGTGGTCGTCACCGGGCTGATCTATGCCGCCATCGCAAGCGCCGGCGGCAATGCGAGCCTCCGCCGCAAGATCGTCATCGCTGCTTTTGCCTCGCTGGTCGGTGCGGTCGCGATGTCGGGCACGCTCAGCCTGCTGGAGGGCAAGATCAGCTCGAAGGAGGAATTCCGCTACCAAGCCCGCGAGGGCTTCGTGGTCATCGAGAAGGATAATCGGATCACGATCGAGCGCAGCGCCCAGGAGCCGCTGGTGCTGACCATGCCGAAGATCAATGAAATGCCGACGATGAAGCGCCTGCGCTGGATCACCGACAGCGCGATTGTGTGGCTGTTCTTCTTCATGGCCTGGAGCGCCTTTTACATCGCGACGCTGTCGCATGAGGAGGCCCTTGGCGTTCAGCGCCAGTTGGCCGACGCGGAGAATGCGGCCCAGGCGGCGCAGGTCCGGGCGCTTCGCTACCAGGTCAACCCGCACTTCCTGTTCAATACGCTCAATTCCCTGTCGTCGCTGGTGATGACCGGCCGCACCGACCGCGCCGAGACGATGCTGCTGGCGCTGTCGACATTCTTTCGCACCAGCCTCTCGCTCGACCCGAGCGCCGACGTCACGCTCGCCGAGGAGATCGCGCTCCAGCGGCTCTATCTCGACATCGAAATGGCGCGCTTCCCCGACCGCTTGCAGGTGGAGGTCGACGTGCCGCCGACATTGGAGAAAGCAATTCTGCCGGCGCTGATCCTTCAGCCGATTGTCGAGAATGCGATCAAATATGGGGTTTCGAAGAGCCGCAAGACCGTGGTCATTCGCCTCGAGGCGCGGCATCTGGATGATCATCGAATGATGCTGGAAATCAGCAATCGCCTGAAGAGCGGTGGCCGCGACGAGCTTCCGGCGGCGACTCACGAAGGAACCGGCCTTGGCCTCGCCAACGTCTGCCAGCGGCTCGAAGCCCGCTTCGGCAGCCGGGCAAGCTGCCGCTACGGCCCGATGACCGGCGGCGGTTACAAGGTGTCACTTACGATGCCGGTGGAGACGCATGGTCGAGACTAAGCCGCTTCGAGTCCTGATTGCCGACGACGAGCCGCTCGCGACCGAGCGCTTGCAGCTACTCCTCGCGCGCGCCGAGGGCGCCCACCTCGTCGGCACCGCGAGCGACGGCGACAGCGCGATCAACCTGGCTGACGCGCTCCACCCCGACGTGCTGCTGCTCGACATCGCAATGCCGGGTCTCGACGGCATCGGAGTCGCCCGCGCGCTCGCCGCGCAGAACCCGTCACCGGCGGTCGTGTTCGTGACGGCGTTCGACCAGTTCGCGGTCGCCGCCTTCGAAGTCGAAGCGGTCGACTATCTGATGAAGCCGGTCGATCCGGACCGGC
>JAZJZB010000030.1:36135-38452 GCA_040390085.1 Pseudomonadota bacterium
ACGTCCGGTGGAAGCCGGTGACGTGAAACCGGCGGCAAAGAAATTCAAAGCCGAGATGAAAACCGGTCAGGTCGCCATGCTCACCGAGGAGAGCCAGCTGCTGGCGCGGCTCCAGCGCGCCCTCGATCGGGTCCGTTCCTATCTCGAGCAGCGCAGCGCCGAGCCGGGGCCGGGCAAAGCCTCCCAATGGCTGGAAGAGTTCTGGGCTTCAGACCTGTCCGGCCTGGTTCGCATCGCGGCGCGCGATGTCGACCGGGTCTCGGCCGAGCGCGATTACATGCGGCTTCACGTGGGTCGCCGGAGCTGGCTGATCCACCATTCGATGGCCGCACTCGAGGAAGGGCTCAATCCCGAGCTGTTCGTGCGGCTCCATCGCTCGGCGATCGTGCGCAAGGATTTCATCGCGGGGTTCACCCGCAACCCGTCCGGCCGCTGGATCGCGCGGCTCGCCGACGGCGAGGAGCAGCCAGTCGGCCGCCTCTATTCTGACCGCGTCCGGGCAATCGCCGGACGGTAATCAGGCAGGCGCTGAAGCCAGTGAAAGCGCGGCCAGCGCGGGAATCGTCTTCAG
Source organism: Pseudomonadota bacterium (assembly GCA_040390085.1). GTDB lineage: Bacteria > Pseudomonadota > Alphaproteobacteria > Sphingomonadales > Sphingomonadaceae > Sphingomicrobium. The sequence continues at coordinate 36,707 of JAZJZB010000030.1, forward strand.
CATTTCTCTTCTCTCTTCGCGACGCTGGCCTGGGGATTGAGAGGGACTGCCCTGCGTCGCAGGTTGGGAATGAACCGCGAGAGAAACGACGTCGCGCGCTGGTCGACGGCGGCCCGCCAATCGACGAACGCTGCTCGGCGGGCGTTCAGGTCCGCGGCGCGTCCTCGAGCGAATGATCGACGACGGTGGTGACCGCGACATCGAAGGTCACATTGCCAAGCGTGCGGAAGATGTCGGGGACCATTTCCACCGCTACCAGCAAGGCGAGCGGCGCGATCGGCACGCCGAGCGCAATTGCGATCGGGGCGATCGAGCTGATGTAGCTGACTTCGCCCGGAAGGCTCACCGCGCCATAACTCATCACCGCGCCGACCGCGGTTGCCGCGATCATTTGAGCAGGGCTTGGATAAAGCCCGAGCCAATGGGCGACATAGAAAGCTACCGCCGTGTTCATTGCGGGCCCGGTGGCGCGGAACAGCGCGACGCTGATCGGCAGCGTGACATCCGCGACCTGATCACGAACGCCCATCGAGCGGACCGAGGTGAGCATCGCCGGGAGCGAGGCCAGCGACGAGCGGGTCGAGATCGCGACCGCCTGGGGGGCAATCATCGCCCGCGTGAACTTGCCCAGCGGAATCCGCCCGGCCATCATCGCCAGCGGATAAGCGGCAAGCGTGACCAATATGCCGATTACCGAGATCACTGCGATGTAGTGGCCGAACCCCGCGAAAGCCGCGCCGCCCGCGGCCGAGCCGACGACCAGCGCCAAAGCGAAAACACCCAGCGGCGCCACCCACAGTACCCATTCGATGATCACCAGCAGCGCGTCGGCGATCGCTTCGAATAGAGTGACCAGGGCCCTGCGCCCCGTTTCGGAAATGAAGCCGAGGGAGAGCGCGAACAGAACCGAGAAGACGGTCAGCGGCAGGATATCGCCGTTGGAGGCCGCAGCGACGACATTATCGGGAATTACCCCTTTGAAGAATTCCGCGATTCCCGGCAGCGACGCAGGCGCCTTGGTCTCGATGCTCGCAAGCGCGGTTTGCAGCCCCGACGCAGTTTCCCGCGACAGCGGGAAGGCGTCCGTGATGAGGATGGTCGCGAGCGCACCGAACATGGCCGAAACCGTGCAGATGATCACGATCCATAGGACCGAGCGCGCAGCGACGCGCCCGGCGTGCGCCGCCTCGGCGCTTTTGGCGATTCCGACGACGAGCAGCGCGACGACCAGCGGGATGACGGTCATCTTGAGCGCATTCAGCCACAGGGTGCCGATGAAGCTTGCTGTGGCCAGAAGGGCCGCCTGTGCATTCGCGCCGAAGCCGTCGGCCATCGACCCGACCACGAGGCCGATGACCAGCGCCCCAAGCGCATAATAAGCGCGCAGGCCTCCAGCACTCTTCGCTGGCTGTGGCTGTGCCGCCTTGCCGGTCAACGCGGCTTCTTGAACTTGAAGATGAAGCGGTCGGTCTTGCCGCGGATCTTGGGGTCGAAAACGAGCAGGCTATGGCCGTCGGCCGGATTGCGCAGGATGTCGCTGCTGCCGACCAGCACGAAGCCGGCGCGCTTGAAGTCGGCCTTCACTGTGTTCGGATCAATCCGGTGCAATTTCTCGACCGTTTCGCGCGTGTCGCCCTTCCGCGAATAGGTGATCGGCTTGAAAACAGTGCAACCAAAACTAGGCAGAGAAGCCCCATCAGTCGCACAGCCAGCGACAAAAATACAAAGCAACACCAGACTAATCGC
>JAZJZB010000030.1:38462-40954 GCA_040390085.1 Pseudomonadota bacterium
GCCCGTAGGTGTCGTGATAATCGAGGTTGAGGATCACCAGGTCGGCGTAATTCTTCGGCAGGCGGGGCGCTTCAAACGGCGATGCGACGATCGACACGTTGGGGTGCCTGGCCATGAACTCGGCGAACCCGGTCTTGGTGTCGCCCTTGTAGAATTGGGTCGGCTCCCACACCGTGACATGGCCCTTGGGACCGACGACTGGGGCGGTGATCTCCGCCCAATAGGCATTGGCGCCGAACAGATCGAGCACCTTCATGCCCGGCTTCAGGCCGAGGAACTTGAGCACTTGGGCGGGCTTGCGGGATTCGTCCAGCTTGACGTTGTCCGGCTTGCGGTCGGTCGCAGCGACCGCTGCAACGACGGTCGGCGAAGCGGCCACGGCGGCGAGCGGCACCGAACAGAAAGCGAGCAAAAGTGCGGCGGCTTTGAAGTTGCGCATTGTAGTTTCCCCCTGGGGCGTTGACCGATCTTCTATTGCTGGACCGGGCGAAGCGCCAGCGCCACGGGTCCCTCGTTGATCGACATGCATTTTTCGATAAGAGTCGGGTTTCGTCAGCCATTCGCCGGGGGGTATTCATGGCTACCGTCGTTGCAGCGGGCACTGATCGCAAGACTTCCGAACGCAAATTCTATTCGCGCATGGCGCTGTTTTTGGTTGCCGTCGTGTTCCTCGGTTTTGCGCCGAGCTTCTACCTGCGCGGAATTGTCCCCGCTTATCCGCGACCCAATCCGACGCTTCCACCGGCCGTGATATTCCATGGCCTGATGTTCACTTTGTGGATGGCGCTGCTGGTCGTCCAGACGCAACTCATTTCCACTCGTCGCGTCGAAAATCACATGAGGCTGGGAACGGCCGCGATGCTGCTCGCGATCGCGCTCGTTCCGGTCATGTACCTGACCGCGGTTTGGGGAGTCGCGCGCGAAAGCCACCCGCCGTTCGTCGATTCACTCAACTGGACCGCAATCCCGCTCGCGGTCATTCCGGCATTCGCTTTCCTGATCTACGAGGCGTGGCGCCGGCGGCGCGCGGCCCAATGGCACAAACGGCTAATGCTCGGGGCCTCAATTATCTTCGTCGCCGGCCCCGGCTTCATGCGAATCCCGCTCGCCCCGCCGACCTTCTGGGGCTTCGCCATCCAGCTTCTGGCCGGAACCGCGCTCCTCTATGCGCCGCTGTTCGTCTGGGACAGGCGCACCCACGGGAAGATTCATCCGGCGACCTGGACAGGTTACGCCGTGGCCACGGCCGCGGCAGTTATCCCGCTGGTGTTGATCTACACGAATAGCTGGGCAGGCGCCGCGGCGCACCTGCCGGGAGTTGGCCACTAGGCGGCGCTCGCCTTCGCCATTGCCGCGACCAGCTTGAGCGCCTCGTGCGCCGAGAGCGCCGCGCCTTCCTGCCACAGCCCTTGGTAGCTGAGATGCTCGCCGGCGAAGACGATCGGGCCTTCGGGCCGAAGCAATTCCGCATAAGCCTGACCGCGGCCGCCGATGCCCCCCGGCCCGCCTGGCCAAACCGCGCCGACGCCCTCCGAATAAGGGACCATGCCCCAGCCGACGCTGACGCCCTTGGTGAGAAGCTTCGAGCGCCCCGGATGCAGCGCTTCGATGGACTCGCGACAGATCCGCAGCCGCTCGGAATCGCTGAACGCTGAGAATTTTTGCGGGTTGTCGCGGTTGGTCCAGCCGGCGGCGTAGGCCGCGATCAGCACGCCTTTGGCCGCGCCGTAATCGTGCGAGGGATAGATGACGTTCTCATTCGCTCGGTCGGTCCAGGCGAGGCCGCCGAAGATATTGTCGTCAGTTTCCCAGAATCGCGGGGCCTCGAACCCGACGCGCACGCTCGGCAGATAGTTGACGTCCTTCAGTGCTGCCTTCTTCGCAATCGAGAAATCATTGGGAATGCGTTCGAGGATGTTTGCGGGAATGGTGACGACCGCGAAATCGGCTTCGGTCATTTGCTTGCCCGGCCCGTGCTCGATCCTGACCCGACCACCGCTGCGCCGGATCGCCGTCACTGGAGTATTCAGTCGGACCACCGGTCGCACCTGACCGTAGATGGCGTGCGCGATGCGATCCATCCCGCCGACCGGCTGCAGCATCGTCGTCTGCATGTCGTAGATATGCTCGAACAGATACGGCAGGATGACGGCCTGCGACGGAGCAAGCTCCTTGAAGCTCAATGCCGGCAGCGGCACGGGCGCCTTGTCGTATCCCCCACCTTCGACCGCATAGCCGGAGCGACCGTCGGGAACGTAGCGGCCGTCTTGCCCAATCGCCGCATAGGGGGCGAGGAACTGGCGGATCATGGCCAGTTCGTCCTTCGGCACCTGGGCGTCGAGCGCGCGCGCATCGATGGCCTTGGCGAGAAGCTCGGCGAGTTGGCCGCGCATGTCCTCGATCATCCGCCGACCGGGCTGAACCTTGCCGCCGAAATCCCAGCCGGCGCTCAAGTTGGAGTAGACGAAGTTCTCCAGCTGGACGTCGAATTT
>JAZJZB010000030.1:40964-53942 GCA_040390085.1 Pseudomonadota bacterium
ATCACTCGGTGAGTGGACGGGATCCGCGAGGCGCCGGCATTGAAATAGAGGCCGGGGTCGAAAGCCGCTCGCTGGTCGGGCCGCCCGATCTGGACGACCTTGTCGCCGCGGCGGATGGTCCATCCCCGGCCGCCAATGCGATCGCGCGCTTCGAGCACCGTGACCTGGTAGCCCGCGCGCTTCAATTCGTAGGCCGAGACTAGCCCGGCAATGCCTGCACCAAGCACGACAACCGAGCGGCCGCTGCCGCTTGCTCTCGGCAAATGGAAACTTTCAGCCCCGGCCGGGGTCGGCAGGGCCAGGCCCAGCGCCTCCATCGCCATGTAAACGGCGCCGAGGCCGCCGACCCGGCCGATCTGCTCGAGCAATGCCCGGCGAGTAAGCGCCATGCGTGCCCCTTCACCGACGGCGACTCACCCCGGCGGCCGCCCGCAGCGCGGCAGAGTGACAGCGAATTGGGGCCAATACCCGCAAATTTTGCGGTGCCGCTCGGCATCGGCACGCTCCGTCAAGCGTTTGTCCCCGTACCCCTTCACAAAATGGAGTAAAGCGCATGACTGACCGTTCGGACGACATCACCGTCCTCAACTCGCTGATCGCAACTACCATCGACAGCATTACCGGCTACGAAGATTCCGCGGCGAACATCGATAACGAGCGCTTCCGCGAGATCTTCCGGCAGCGCGCGAACGAGCGCCAGCAGGTGGTCGAGCAACTTCGCGCCGAAGTGCGCCGGCTCGGCGGCAATCCCGAGGATGACGGCTCATTCCTCGGCAAGGCGCATCAGCGCTTCGAGGATTTGAAGGCGGCGATTACCGGCCGCGACGAGAAAGCGATCATCAACGAAGTCGAACGCGGCGAGGATTATCTCAAGGGCAAGTTCGAAGCCGCGCTCAACGACGGCAAGCTGAGCGGCGAAAGCCGGTCGGTGGTCGAGAGCTGCTATCAGTCGGTCCGCTCGGGCCACGACCAGATGAGCCAGCTCAAGCACGGCATGGAGAGCCACGCTTAGCCGAACCACCCCTAATTGGGGTGGGGCGCGGGGCGGTCCTCCGGCCAGCGGGGTCGCCCCGCCTGCATTGACGGGCGGCTAGTAGCCCATCAGCGCGAGCACTTCGCGGCGACTGCGTTCGTCCTCGCGGAACGTCCCCATCATTCGACTCGTCGTCATCATGACCCCGGGCGTGGATACGCCGCGCGCGGTCATGCAGGCGTGGGTGGCCTCGATGATCACCGCGACGCCCTTGGGCTGGAGATGCTCCCAGATTGCATCGGCAACTTGGGCAGTCAGCCGTTCCTGCACCTGCAGGCGGCGGGCGAAGCCGTGGAGGACACGGGCCAGCTTGCTGATCCCGACCACCTTGTCGTTGGGAAGGTAGGCGATCGACGCCTTGCCGATGATTGGCGCCATGTGATGCTCACAGTGCGACTGGAACGGGATGTCCTTCAACAGCACGATCTCATCATAGCCGCCGACTTCTTCGAAAGTGCGGGCGAGGTGCCTGGCCGGATCCTCCTGATAGCCCTTGGCATATTCGCGCCAGGCCCGCGCCACTCGGCGGGGGGTGTCCAGCAGCCCTTCGCGGTCGGGGTCGTCGCCCGCCCAGCGGATCAGGGTCTTGATGGCTTCAGCTACATTCTCGGGCACGTCGCAGGCCGGCGCGGATTCGACCAGGTCGCCGTCTTCGGGGTCGCCACGTTCGGTCGGAGCAGTCATGCCTTGAGCTCCCGTTGGATATCGTCCGCGACCTCAGCCGCTTGTTCGCGAATATCAGGGACCGCGATGATCTCCCAGTAGCGGCCCTTCGTCAGCGGTCCGAGCGCCCACAAACGCTCACCGCCGCGGCACGAATCGTCAACCGCAAGGCCGATGCCGAGATGATCCACCCGGACCTCACCGCTGTCCATCAGGCTACGCAGCAACGGATCCTTCGACCGCGAGATCGAACCGAGCGGGCCGGTGCAGTTGAACGCGAACGCTGCGCGAAGGGTGTCGAGCCCGCCCCGGCCCCGCCGGCGAATTTCGATTTTGAGCCCGTCGTCGATCTCGCGCGCGCCGACGATGCGCCCGGCGATGATTTCCAGCCGGCCTTCGCCGATCAAGCGCGCCAGGGTCTGCGCGACTTCGGGCGCGATGCGGTGGCGGTGCACGTCCCACCACGGCCGCGCGTGGCGCAGGAAGCGCCGCTGCTGGTTACCGTCGAGGCTCTGCCACAGCGGATGGCTGTGCGGACGCAGGCTGTCCACCGCGGCACGCCAGCCGACCGCGGCGCTGCGCTTGCGAAGCCAGCGCCACAAGACGCGGACGCTGCCGTGCGGGACTTCCTCGCGGTCGACCGGCGCCGGGTCGAAATCGGCGTGTGAACGCGGCACCAGCCCGCGCCGCGACAGGGCTATGATCTTGCCCTGATGTCCGGTGGCATCGAGCGAGAGGACCAAGTCGACCATGGTCAGGCCGGTGCCGATCAGCAAAGCCGTTCCGCCCGTCTCCGAAAGTTCGGTGACCGCTGCGCGCGCGACATCGCCCCAGGGATTGCCGACGAACCGCCGCCCCACGCCGCCGAAAGCGCTCAGCCCTTCCGGTTCCTGGTTGCCGACAGCAAGAACGACCGCGTCGGCTTCGATTGCGGAGCCATCGTCCAGGTCGACCCGCCAACCCTCGCCGTTCCGCCCCCCTTTGACCGCGGTCGCCTCGGCCAGCTCGGTGCAGCCGGTCGCGAGTGCCTGGTCGAGCATATCCCCGAGGTAGAGACCGAACAGCCGCCGCTGCGCGAAGCCGCGGCGGTCGCCGCCCTCGGCAGCGAAGCGCTCGGCGAAATGGCCGGGCTCACCGGCCCAGGCGCTCATGCCTTCGGCGCGCACGTTGAGCAGGTGGGCCGGCTCGGTCGTCGAATAAGCAACGCCACGCCCGGCCCGGCCGCTGCCGTCGATCAGGACGGATTTAATGCCGCGCCGTGCAAGCTGCGCAACGAGGATCGTCCCCGACGCGCCGCCGCCGACAATCGCGACCGCCGTTCGGCGGTCAGATTTCGTAGTCAGGCCAATTCTCCGGGTTCGAGGCGCCGGCTTTGCGCCGCGTCATATGGTCGTACATGTGAGTGACCGTCTTACCTGCCGTCTGGGTGAAAACCCCCGGAACGATCGCGTGGACCAGGCAGGCGACCCCCGCGCCAACCAGCTCGGCCCCGATCTTCAGAGCGCCAATGCCGTGCCCTGCCCAGCTCATTCCGAGCGACCGCGGGTGCTCGAGGAACAGACGGTCGACCAGGCCATGCTGGTTGCTGTCGATATTATGTTCTGTCGCCATGACCGCTGCCTTCATCGCTTGGCGACCCCGACAGGATTCGAACCTGTGGCCTACAGATTAGGAATCTGTCGCTCTATCCTGCTGAGCTACGGGGTCGCGCCCAGCGCACGAATAGGGATTCGAAGCCCGCTGATCAAATCGCGGGCGAAGCTTATCTTTGGACAGGCCGCGAGACGCCAAGACGCCGCGAATCCGCGCTCAATCGAACGTCTGGGGTTATTCCCTAGTCTAGGACTAGATATTAAACACATCCCCGTGATGCCTGGCGCGTTCCCCTACCGATCCCCGACTCCCTGATCGGTTTCACGCTGGGCATCACGCCACCCGCGACCGCTCAGTTCAGCTGGGTCGGCGGGATCACTGGAAGCGGCAAGGGCGCGACCTTTATCCCTTCGTCGGCAAGCGACTTCGCCTGCTCGAGGGTGGCTTGGCCGTGCACCTGTTCCGGTGGCATCTCGCCGCTGTGGATCGCGCGGGCGGTGTCGGTGAAGGCATCGCCGACCCAGCGCGAATCCTTGAGCAGCTCGGCCTGCATGGCGGCCAGTCTCGCGATCGGCCCGCCGGAGCCCTTCTTCGGCACGCTCGGCGCCATCGGCGCCTTGGTGACGTTGGCGGACTGGCAATAAGGGCAGTGCAGCAGCCCGGACGCCTGCTGCTCCTCATAATCGCCGCTCGACCGGAACCAGGCCTCGAACGTCTCGCCGCCGTCGCTGCAGTGAAGGTCGAACAAGATCATCGGATGACCGGGTCGGGGATCGGCTGGCGGTGGCTGAGCGCCGGGATCCTCGAGCGCACGTCGGAAATACGACTGAGGTCGATGTCGACAAAGCCCACACCAGTCTTGTCGCCCATGTCGAGCAGCACTTCGCCCCACGGGTCGACGACCAGCGAGTGGCCGAACGTCTGGCGGCCATCCTGATGTCGGCCGACCTGCGCCGCGGCGACGACGAACAGCCCGGCCTCGATCGCCCGCGCGCGCAGCAGCACGTGCCAATGGGCCTTGCCGGTCGGGACGGTGAAGGCGGCCGGGACAGCGATCACGTCGGCGTCGGACTCGGCCAGACGCGCGAACAGTCCAGGGAAGCGCAGGTCGTAGCAGATGGTAAGCCCGAGCTTGCCGACCGGCGTGCCGTTGACCAGCACCACGCCCTTGCCCGGCGAATAGACGCTCGACTCCCGCCAGCTTTCGCCGGTCGGAAGGTCGACGTCGAACAAATGGATCTTGTCGTAGGTCGCGCGGATCGCTCCTTCGCGGTCAATGACGAAGCTTCGGTTGGCGACCTTGCCGTTGTCGACCATGACCGCCAGCGAGCCGATATGCAGCCAGAGCCGATGGCGCGCCGCGGCCTCTTGCACCGAGGCGAGGACCTGGTCCTCCTCTTGCGGCCGGAGGTTCTTTGCTGCGCGCTCGGAATCGCGGTCGAGCAGTCCCGACATTTCCGGCGTGAACAGCATTTCGGCGCCGCCTGCCGCGGCTTCGGAGATTGCTTCGTCGAGAGCGCGCGCGTTGCTCCCGGGATCGATCCCGGTGTTCGACTGGAACAGCGCAATCCGGGTCATTTGATGAGATCGTCGAGGTGGCCGTCGCGATCGAGGGCCATTAGATCGTCGCAGCCGCCGACATGATGTTCGCGAATGAAGATCTGCGGGACGGTCGTCAGGCCGTTGGCGCGCTGAACCATCTGCTCGCGCAGGTCGCCGCCGTAATCGACGCTGATCTCACGATATTCGACGCCCTTCGCCTCGAGCAGCGCCTTGGCGCGCCAGCAATAAGGGCAAAATGTCTTGGTGTAGATTTCGACGGTCAATGCACGTTCCTCGGACGTGATACTTAGGCAGTGTCGTCAACGCATCAACTGCGAAGGTTTCACCACCCGTGCCCAGCTGACAAATTCGACCCGCGATGCGCCGGCGCGCTTGAGCGACCGCGCGCACGCTTCGGCGGTGCTTCCGGTGGTCAGCACGTCGTCGACCAGGATCACGGTCTTGCCAGCCACCGCCTGCTTGTCGCGGACCTGAAAGGCGCCGGCGACGGTCTTTCGCCGCTGCAGTGGGCTCATGCCTTTGAGCGGCGGTGTTCGCCTGGTCCGCCTCAATGCGAAGACATCGGCCGCGATGTTCAGCCGCCGCGACAGCTCGCGCGCGACCAGCGCCGACTGGTTGAAGCCGCGCTGCCACAGGCGCGTCGGGTGGAGCGGCACGGGAACCAGCAAGCGGTCACCCTCGGCGCCTACCAGCGGTGCCATGTAGCGCGCCATCGTCCGCGCAAGCGCGACCTTGCGGCCGTACTTGAATCGGATGGCGACGTTTCGAGCGAGCTCGTCATAGGCAACCGCGGCCCGCGTGCGCGCGATCCGCGGCGGGCGGGCGAGGCACACCGCGCAAGTGGTTTGCTCCGTCGCCTGGAGCGGAAGCCCGCAGGTGGAGCAGCCGCCATTGCCGAGGAACTCGACCGCTTTCCAGCAATCCGGGCAGAAGCTGTGGACCTCATCGACGATGGTTCCGCAGCCGGCGCAGCGCGGCGGCAGCGCGAAGTCGAGGGCCCGGCGGGCGCAGGTCCGAAGCATATCCAAGACCATCGGCTGCTTGTCGCCCGCAACGCGGCGTCGCACAAGCACCCCAATGCCCGAGCTGTTCGACATGAAGCTGCGCGCGATGCGCCGCGACCGCGCCGCACGAAGGGGGGTCGAGCTGTTCCTCTACGAGCGAGCGTTCGTCGATTGCCTCGAGCGGCTTGCGCTGGTCCAGCGCCGGTTCGAGCGCGCATTGCTCGTCGGCTGCCCCGATCCGTCGTGGAGGGAGCGGCTGGGGACCTATGCCGGGCGGGTGGATGTGCGCGACCCGGGAGGACTACTCGCTGGTGCGGCCGGGGGCGAACCGATCGTCGAGGACTATTGGGAGCCGGCGGCGGGGGCTTACGAGCTGGTGTTGAGCGTCGGTACCCTCGACGGCGTCAACGACTTGCCGCTCGCGCTTCGGCTCGTTCGCCATGCAATGGGCCCGGACAGCCTGTTCCTCGGTGCCATGTCCGGCGGCGACACGCTTCCCCAGCTGCGCAGCGCAATGCGCGCTGCCGATGTCGTCGCCGGCGGCGCCTCGCCCCATATTCACCCGCGCGTCGAAGCAGCAGCGCTTGCGCCGCTGCTCGCGGATGCCGGCTTCATCATGCCAGTCGTCGATGTCGACCGGGTGGATGTCGCTTATCCCTCGTTCGACCGGCTGGTCGGCGATCTTCGGGCGATGGGCGCAACCAACGTCCTCAAAGCGCGCTCTGCGCCACTGTCGCGCCAGGCCGTTGAAGCGGCGCGACAGGCGTTCGCAGCCGCTGCAAGTGACGGCCGAACGCGCGAAATCTTTGAAATCCTGCATTTTGCGGCGTGGGTTCCGCCCGGCCGGTGAGGCCGGCGTTAACCGTAGCCCAAGCAAGACTTGTTAACCGCGCTCCAAGTACACCTACCGCGTGGACGTGGACCAGAGGAGGGTGGCTTGATCGCTATCCGAAAGTTTTTGCGCAGGCTCGGCGTGGATGCACGCGGTGCCACCGCAATTGAATATGGATTGATCGCCTCCCTCATCATCATTGCGATGATGGAAGGCCTGAGCACGCTTGGTGGGGGCGCCAACGGTATGTGGGGCAAGATCAGCGGCGAAATCGCCTCCTATATGTAGGAAGACGTCCGCGTTAGCTCACGTGCGCCGCGTTCCATAAACCACCAGTTTGACTTTCTGGCCGGGCATCAGCCGCTGGTTTGGCGCCAATCCGTTCAGCGACAGGAATCGATCGAGCCGGAAGTCTCGATAGGCCATGCGCTCGGCTAGCGATTGCACCGTGTCGCCCTGCCGCACTGTTTCGATATGCATCACCCGCGGCCGGATCGCGGAGGCCTCTTGCGCTGAAATGCGCCGAAGCGATTCGACCATTGGCGCGAAGTTTCCGATCCCGCTCCCGCCCGGTGTCAGCATCACGAAATGGTACACGCGCTGCGGATCCCATTGATAAGCCATCACGCTGACGTCGATGACCCCGTTGCGCGTGTTCAGCCGTGACGTTGTGAACGCAGCGGGCATGCCGTTGATGGTGGTGCGCTGGGGTGGCGGAATCGCGATTTGCATCTGGCCGCGAGTCAGCTCCTGATAGACGCGCAAGATGTAGTTCTCGAGCGGCCCGTTGTAGCGCCCACCGCTGAACTGCGCTTTCCCGGCCGAGCCGGAAATGGTCACCGCGTAGGTGCCATTGGACATCAAATAGCCGGGCGGCACCCGAAACTGGATCCTGAGGTCCGGATGGGTGAAGGTCGGACCTTCGATAACGCCCTGCGCGGGGTCGTCGTCGACGTAGAGGCCTTCGAGCTCGCTCAAGAAAATGCCGCGGCTGCGGACTCCGGTACCGAGACGGCCGGTGGCTCGAGCCTCCTGCAGCGCCCGCTGCATCCGGTTCTCGCTCAACGGGTGAGTGCTTGCCCATTCCGGCATCTGGCGGTTGGCGCGGCCCTGGACCCGGGCCTGGAGCGCGGTGTTGCGACTGAGCGCAGCAAGAACTTCCGCCGCTCCCGCCGGATTATAGCCTGCGGCGATCATGTAGCGCAGCCCGAGCGTGTCGGCCTGATATTCCTGCTCGCGCGAGAAGCTCAGCGTGTCGAGCTTGGCTCGAGCCTGGATGACGCTGCTCATCATCCCCGGGCCGAGGATTGCGCCCATGATCTGGCCGAACACGCCGAGCGGGTTGCGGCGCGCATATTGCTCGCGGATGTGGGCGTGGTTGGCCGCGACATGGCCGACCTCATGGCCGAGCGCGAAGGCGAGCTCGGACTCGTCGTCCATCAGGCCCAGCAGCTGGCGAGTGATGTAGACGTAGCCGCCAGGCACGGAGAATGCGTTTTCGACGGCCGAGTTGAGCGTGGTGAAATGGAGCGCCTGCCCGGGATTGGCGATTCCGGCGTAATTGCCGACCTTCCGGCCGACCGATTCCACGTAAGCCGCGCGCGGCCCGGTTTCCGTACCGCCATATTCCTGAACGAACTGCGGATGCTCGCGCTGCGCTTCGGCAACATCCTGCGGGCTGAGATAGCGCAGGCGCTGCGCGGCCGCGGGCGTGATCGCGAGCGCCGCGGTTGCGCTGAGCAACAGGATGGTTCGACGTATGGGTTTCAAGCCACTCTCCCGTTTCGCCCGCCAGATAAGCGTCGGGAATTTGAACGGAGAATGACTGAGGCTTGTTCCTAGCCGATCGCGAGGAACTTCGCGCGGCGCTGGGCGCGGAGCTTGGCGGGCCCGAGCTTGCCGCAGCCGTCGAGCTCCTCGAGGATTGCACCCTTGAGCGCGCCGATCGCAGTGCCGGGGTCGCGGTGCGCGCCGCCGAGCGGCTCGCTGACGATCCGGTCGATGACTCCCAGCGCCTGTAGATCCTGGGCCGTGATCCGCATCGCTTCGGCGGCCTCCGGAGCCTTGTCGCCGGTGCGCCACAGGATCGAGGCGCAGCCCTCCGGCGAAATCACCGAATAGATCGCATGCTCGAACATCAGCACGCGGTTTGCGGCGGCGATCGCGACCGCACCGCCCGAGCCGCCCTCGCCGACGATCACAGCAACGATCGGCACTTTGAGCGCGAGGCACTCCTCGGTGGAGCGAGCGATGGCTTCCGCTTGGCCCCGCTCCTCGGCTTCCACGCCCGGGAAGGCGCCGGGAGTATCGACCAGCGTGACCACCGGAATCCCGAACTGGTCGGCAAGCCGCATCAGCCGGATCGCCTTGCGGTACCCTTCCGGCTTGGCCATTCCGAAATTGTGCTTGAGGCGCGAAGCGGTGTCGTCGCCTTTCTCGTGGCCGATGAGCATGACGCGCCGCCCGTCGATCCGGGCGAGGCCGCCGATGATCGCGGGATCGTTGCCGAAGGCGCGATCGCCGGCGAGCGGCACAAAATCGTCGGCGATGCCAGCGACATAATCCTTGAAGTGCGGGCGATCACCGTGACGGGCGACCTGCGCCTTCTGCCAGGGCGTGAGCTTGGCATAGGTATCGCGCAGCAGCTTGTTGGCCTTGGCCTCGAGCCTCGAGACCTCGGAATCGATGTCGATGTCATCGGAGCTGTTGGCAGTCTCGCGAAGCTCGGCGACGCGGGTCTCCAGCTCGGCGATTGGCTTTTCGAAGTCGAGGTAGGTCAGCATTGGCAGCGGCGGGTACGCATCGACGGGCGGAGCGTCAACGACCGCGGGTCGCCAGCGGGTGGCGGGCGTTGACCAGCTCGACCAGCCGAGCGCTGTCGACGTGGGTGTAGATTTGGGTCGTCGCAATGTCGGCATGGCCGAGCAAAGACTGAAGCACCCGGAGGTCCGCGCCGCCCGACAGAAGGTGCGTCGCGAAGGCGTGGCGAAGGACGTGCGGGCTGACCCGTTCCGGCACGATTCCAGCATCGGCGGCCATCGCCCGCACGACCTGGAACAGGCGCACCCGGCTGAGATGGGATTTACCACTCGGGAACAGCCACAAGGTGCCGCCGGGCGCGAGCTCGAGCCATTTCTGGACCGCGGCCTCGGCACGCGAGGAAATCGGCACGAGGCGGTCCTTGTCGCCTTTGCCGCGGACCATCAGGAACGGCTGGCCGGGACGGACCGCACCGCGCGGCAGGCTGACCAGCTCGGTGGCGCGAAGGCCGGAGCCGTAAAGCAGCTCGAGCAAGGCGAGGTTGCGCACCGCTGCCCCCTCCCCGCTCGCGGCGCGGTCCTCCGCAGCCTCGAACATGCGCTGGATCTCCGTCTCGTCGAGAATCCTCGGCAGCGGGCGCTCGAACCTTGGGCGCGGAAGCGCCTCGGACGGATCGTCGCGGCGCAAGCCGTCGTCGACCAGGAAGCCAAAGAAACGCCGCAGCGCCGCCGAACGCCGCGCAACCGTCGACGGCGCCAATTCCGACCAGGCCGCGCCGAGGCGGGCCACCTCCTCGCCCGAGGCCCGCCCAAGCGAACCCACCGTGTCCGCGGCCCGCTCAAGATCATTGCGATAAGCGGCAAGCGTATGCTTTGAAGCGCCCGCTTCGGCCGCAAGCATGTCGAGGAACCGGTCGACCAGCGCGCGGTCGTCCGGAGTCACGTCCGTGGCGCTCTCGCAGGCGTCACGTCCGTGGCGCTCTCGCGGGCGTCACGTCCGTGGGGCTCTCGCGGGCGTCACGTCCGTGACAGGGCCTCACCAGCGATCATCCGGGCCGTGAAATCCTGCCCGGTGCGCCTGAGCGCGCTGATCGCGTGGTAGAAATGGGCGCTCGGAAGCTTCGCAGCGTCGGGCGTCTGGAAGCCGGTGCCGGTCAGCACCAGCACGGTCCCCGCCTGGCCCCGGCCGGCCGCGCTGTCGATCATCCGAGTCCAGCTGCTGCTGTATCCGATTCCGAGGCCGTAGCGGCGGTTGAGGCTGTTGGCGTCGGCGGTGCTGATCCGGCCGAGGCCGGCGAGGCCTGCGACAAGCAACGCGCTGCGCTGCCGGTTCAAGCTCTTGTCGCGCCGAATGAAGCTCGACACGCGCCCGGTGCTGACGTTGGCGATGTTGGGCGCTGCAAGCGCAAGCATCGCCCAGCAGCGGTCGGCGTCATCGCCATCCATGCCATTGACCGCCGAAACCCACCGCGCAGCCGCCTGGTCATAGCCGCCGGCGATCATCGCGGCGATCAGCTCGGGCGCGTCCTTGGCCAGGTTGGAGTCGGGCTCGACCATCGTCGCTGCGCGCGCGACCAGAGCCCGGGCGCCTTCGTGCGCGAGCCCGTCCTTGCCGATGCCAATCAGCTTGCGAATCGCTGCGACGCGCGAATCATTATCCTTGGCGACGAATGCCTGGCGCAGCTGCCAGGCGTCGCTGGCGGGAAGGTCGCCGGGATCGGTCGAATCGTAGATCGCGGAGTAGAGGTCGACCATCGACTGCGACGAAAACACGCCGAGGCCGGCAGCAATGAACGCCGAGTCGAGCCGCTGTTGCGGCGTCAGCAGCGGCGCCCGCGCCTCGAAAGCCCGAAGCTGCGGCGAGGCCGTGTTGATCAACCGGGCGGGCGGGACGAGGCCAGTTCCAGCGGCGAGGCCGAACCGCCAGGCGGTCAGCGAATCGACCGGATCCCACTCGATCGTTGTGACGCGCCCGCCGCCTGCGGCGCCGACGACTTTCTCGGCCAGCGCAAGGTCGACCCCGCCGATGCGACCAAAGCGGCGCGCCTGGTCGATCTGCGCCGAAGCCGTTTCGGGCTCTCCGGCAAGCGAGGAGCACATCGCTTGCACCAGGGCCCGAATGCCGGGGTCGTTGTTGCGGATTCCGTCCTGGATCGGGCACATCGCCGGGGGGTCGGCGTTGGCGAGCGCCGTCTGGACCGCGACCTGGACCATTTTTGGCGTGAAGCGATCGGTGTCGACTCCCGCGACGACCATGCGGGCAGCGTCGGCTTCGCCCATCCGCAGGAACAACCAGGCGCGCTCGGCGGCCCAGTCGACCGGATTGACGTCGCGCGGCGCTCGCGCCTTGGCGAGCAAAGCGTCGCGCAGCGCAATATGCGCCCAGCGAGAGGCAAGCGGGGTGTGCATCCGCCGCATGAGGGCCGACAGGAAGGCGCCGCTCGAGGCGCCCCATGGGTTGGATCCAAGCCCTTCGGCTACCGGATCGAGGCTTCCGACCACCCATGGATCGCGCCGAGCCCAGCCGGGATATTCGATCGGTGGCGGAGGCGCCGGCAGGTTGATCTCGCCGACTTCCTCGACCGCCGTTTCATCGGCTCCGGCGACGGATTCGACTGGAGCGGTCGACGGCGCAGGCGACGGCTGAAGGATCGTCGGCCCAATACTGTTGTTCGGATATTGATTCGCCGGCGGCGCTGCAGGCGCCGGCTGCGTCGGCTGCGCTTGCTGGGCAATCGCCGGCAGCGCGAGCGCAGCAACGGCCGCAGAGGCGATCCAAATCCGATTAATGCGCATTGCCCCCCGGCGTCACTGCGACCTCGACCGTCTGGGTCGGCTGCTCCTTGGGCAGCGTCGAGAGGAGGAAGAGCGCGCCGATGAACAGCACGAGCACGACAATCAAGACGACAATTCTGGGCATGGCTGGCGCTTTTGCCGAGCGGGGAAGCCGCTGTATAGCCCCCAGTAGTGACTGATTTGGCGAAGCGTCTCGACCGCCCCGTGGTGCTGGTCGGGCTGATGGGGGTTGGAAAGTCGACGGTCGGGCGGCGCCTGGCCAAGCGCCTCGGCTTGCCCTTCGTCGACAGCGATTCGGAAATCGAGGAAGCGGTCGGCCTGCCGTGGGGCGAATTGTTCGAACGCTATGGCGAAGAAGACTATCGCGACGGCGAGCGGCGCCTGGTCGCGCGACTGATCGACGGCCAGGTACGGGTGATCGCCACGGGCGGCGGCGTGTTCGTCGACCCCAATACCCGCAGATTGCTCAACGAGCAGGGGATCACGGTGTGGCTCGACGCGCCCGTCGATGTGCTCGCAGAGCGAACTTCGCGGCGTGACACCCGGCCGCTACTCAAGAACGGCGACCCCAAGGGCACGCTCAAGCGTCTCGCCGAGATCGAGCTCGAGGCCTACGCCGAAGCGCACATTCACGTGAAAAGCGGCGAAGGTCCCCACAAGGACGTGGTCGAGGCCATCATCCGCAAGATCGAGCAATTCGTGGGCCGCGCAAGCGGCTAGGCTGCTCCGTCATCG
>JAZJZB010000031.1:0-4493 GCA_040390085.1 Pseudomonadota bacterium
TTGAACTTGTTGTTGATGACGCTGCCCTGGCCGCCGAGCCACAGCCAGTCGGGCCGGTACATCCCGCCCGCATCGACCGCGAACACCGGGTCGATCCCGTGCGCCTTGCACAGCTCGAAATCGTCCTCGCCATGGTCGGGCGACATGTGGACGAGGCCCGTGCCCTGGTCGGTGGTGACGAACTCGCCCGGCAGGAACGGCCGCGGCCTGGCGAAGAAGTTTGTATCCCGGCGAAGGCCGGGATCCAGGCCGCTGCGGAGCAGCGGTTCCCGCTGCCCTGGGCCCCGGCCTTCGCCGGGGAACAGGGTGTCTGCCATCGGATGCTTTGCGATGGTGCCAGCGAGGTCGGAGCCCTTGCCGCTCCACACTATCTTGTGACCTGCGATTGCGTCTGATTGCTCGTCGCCTTGAGCCGCCGCACGCTGCCGGGCAAGGAATGCGTCGAGCAGGTCATTTCCTACCAAAAATACGCGATTCAGATTCCTGCTGACGCCTTCACGGAGATGGACTGTTGTTGCCTTCAGCGCGACATACTCAACCTCAGGCCCGTAAGCGATCGCCTGGCTGACCGGGATTGTCCATGGCGTCGTCGTCCACACCACCGCATAAGCGCCGACGAGCTCGGGGATGGGGCTCTCGACGATCTCGAACGCTACGTCGATCTGGGTCGAGACGATGTCCTCATATTCGATCTCGGCCTCGGCCAGCGCGGTCTTCTCGACCGGCGACCACATCACCGGCTTGGCGCCGCGGTAGAGCTGGCCGGTCTCGGCGAACTTGAACAATTCGGAGACGATGGTCGCTTCGGCCCCCTTGGCCATGGTCAGATAGGGCTTGTCCCAGTGGGCGCTGATCCCGAGCCGCTTCAATTGCTCGCGCTGCACGTCGACCCAATGCTGCGCGTAAGCGCGGCACTCGGCGCGGAACTCCTTGACCGGCACCTCGTCCTTGTTGAGCTTCTTCTTGCGATATTGCTCCTCGACCTTCCATTCGATCGGGAGGCCGTGGCAGTCCCAGCCGGGAACGTAGGGCGCGTCCTTGCCGAGCAGGGTCTGGGTGCGGACCACCATGTCCTTGAGCGTGTGGTTGAGCGCGTGGCCGATGTGGATGTCGCCGTTCGCGTAGGGCGGCCCGTCGTGGAAGATGAACTTCTCGCGCCCCTCGCGCGCGGCGCGGATCTGCTTGTACAGCCCCTCGCCTTCCCATCGCGCCGCAATCGCCGGCTCCTTCTGCGGCAAGCCGGCTTTCATCGGAAAGTCGGTGCGCGGGAGGAAGACGGTCGATCGGTAGTCGGGCTTGTCGGGAGCGTCAGCCATTACGCGCGGGGCCTTAGCGGGTGAGGGCACAGATGCAAACGGGCAGCGCCCGCGCGCTATTCGATCGCCAGCAACCGCCGCGCCGCGGCTTCGTCTTCGCGCATGTGGGCGATCAGGGCTTCGACGCCGTCGAACTTCTTCTCTTCGCGGATGTAGGCGTGGAGCGCGACTTCGATGCGGCGGCCGTACAAGTCGCCGTCGAAGCCAAACAAATGCGCCTCGAGCAGCTCCTGCGGCGGGTCGAAGGTCGGCCTCACGCCGAGGTTGGCGACCCCCGGATGCTCGCGTCCGTCGTCGAGCGTCACGCGGACCGCATAGATCCCGTATTTCGGGCGCTGGTAATCGCCCAGCGCAAGGTTGGCGGTTGGATAGCCAAGCTCGCGCCCGCGCTGGTCGCCGCGCTGGACCACGCCCGCGATCGCATAGTCGCGGCTGAGCAGCCGGGTCGCGAGGCCACTGTCGCCGGCGACCAGCGCCTCGCGGATCCGGCCCGACGACACCCGCTCGCCCTCGACCACCACCTGGGTCACCGCCTCGGCGGCGACGCCGTGCCGCTGCCCGAGCGTGTTGAGCAAGGCCACGTCGCCGGTGCGGCCCTTGCCGAAGCTGAAATCGTCGCCGGTGACGACCCCCGCCGCGCCGAGGCGGCCGGCCAGCACCTCCGCCACGAAATCTTCGGCATCCATCGAAGCCAGCTGCGGCCCGAACTCGAACACCAGCATCGCGTCGGCGCCGGCATGGGCGAACAAGGTCTCGCGCTGGTCGAGCGTGGTCAGCCGGAACGGCGGCACGTCGGGCTTGAAATATTTGACCGGGTGTGGGTCGAAGGTGGCGACGATCACCGGCCGCCGCTCGTGAAAGCCGCGCGCGATCGCCCGGCTCACCACCGCTTGGTGGCCGAGATGGAATCCGTCGAAATTGCCGAGTGCGAGGATGCTGCCGTTGAGGGCGTCGGGGATCCCGCCGGCGAGGGTCAGGCGCTGCATTGGCGGAGGCCTTAGTGGGTCGGAAGGTGTTTGCGAAGCAGCCGGTATTCGTGGACCGCCAAATAGATCACGAACAGGTCGAAGATGCTGAGCAGGATCAGCCCGAAATCATGGGTGAAGCTGTAGCGGTAGAGCTGGTAGGCGATAAACGCGCCGAACACCGCGAAGCTCGCCGGATAGGCCCACAATTTCTCGCGCAGAAGCCCGATCACCAGGATCGATTTCACGACCCCGTGGCTGAGCAGGTAGAAAGCGTAGAAATTATGCTCGGCGAGCGAGAAGTGCCGCGCGAACTCGAGCAGATGGGTGCCGACCCAGTCGTCGGGGTCGTCGACCAGCTGGTCGTGGCTGAAGCGGTTGATGGTGCGGACGATGGTCGCGGTGCTGATCAGGTAGAGCGCGACCCCGCCGACGATCTCGATCACCGCGTGGACGCCCTTGAACAGCACGCTGACGACGAAAATCTGGCGGATTCGCTTTTCCTGCATCGCGGGGCCCATAGCGAAGTCGCGCTGGAAAAATAGGATTTCGCATGGCACGGTCAGATTCGTGTCAGCGGCAACTCGCGGTCCATCACGTTCGGACCGACCGGAACCCTGCTCGCCACTGCGAACATTCGCGAAGATTGGAGCCTTGACTCGCTCAGAGGGCAATCTTATCTGCATTCCATCCCGATCCACCGGTATCCCGGCGGCGCACTTTTGCGCGCGTCGGTTTTTTCGTTGGAAACCGGGACTTTTTAGCGACGAGATAGGGCGGCTGGCGTCCTGTGGAGCTGAAAGAAGGATGATGCATGGCTCGTATTGCCGGGGTTAACATCCCCACCAACAAGCGCGTCGAAATCGCGCTGACCTATATCCACGGAATCGGCCGCACCACGGCCAAGCAAATCACCGACAAGCTCGGGATCGGCACCGAAAAGCGGGTCCAGGACCTGACCGACCAGGAAGTCCTCCACATCCGCGAAGCGATCGACAAGGACCTGACGGTCGAAGGCGACCTTCGCCGCGAGACCGCGATGAACATCAAGCGGCTGATGGACCTCGCCTGCTACCGCGGCCTTCGCCACCGCAAGGGCCTGCCGGTCCGCGGCCAGCGCACCCACACCAACGCGCGCACCCGCAAGGGCAAGGCCAAGCCGATCGCCGGGAAGAAGAAATAGTCCCAGTCCTTCGATACGCCGCTTCGACTTCGCTCAGCGGCTACTCAGGATGAGCGGATCTTTGGATTTAGGAACGGAATAGCAAATGGCCCAAGCACCGCAGCGCGTCCGCCGGAGGGAGCGCAAGAACATCTCGGCCGGCGTCGCCCACGTCAACGCCAGCTTCAACAACACCATGATCACCATCACCGACGCCCAGGGCAATGCAATCGCCTGGTCGAGCGCCGGAATGATGGGCTTCAAGGGCAGCCGCAAGTCGACTCCCTACGCAGCGCAGGTCGCAGCCGAGGACGCCGGCAAGAAGGCCGCCGAGCACGGCGTGCGCACCCTCGAAGTCGAAGTGAAGGGCCCCGGATCGGGCCGCGAAAGCGCGCTTCGTGCGCTGCAGGCGGTGGGCTTCACCATCACCTCGATCCGCGACGTCACGCCGATCCCCCACAACGGGGTCCGGCCGAGCAAGCGCCGCCGGGTCTGACCGCAATGCTGGACCCCGGCCTTCGCCGGGGAACGGAAGAGAATTGAAATCGGGGCCCCCAGGCCCCCAACTGCCAAGGGATGAAAATGGCCGTCAACGCAAAGAACTGGCAGGAACTCAAGAAGCCGAGCGCGCTCGAGCGCAAGCAGGCGAGCGGCGACGCGCGCCGCCGCGCGGTGTTCATCGCCGAGCCGCTCGAGCGCGGCTTCGGAATGACTCTCGGCAATTCGCTTCGCCGCGTGCTGCTGAGCTCGCTCCAGGGCGCCGCGGTCACCTCGATCAAGATCGACGGCGTGCTGCACGAGTTCTCGAGCCTCGCCGGGGTCCGCGAGGACGTCACCGACATCGTGCTCAACGTCAAGCAGATCGCGCTCAAGATGGAAGGCGAGGGGCCCAAGCGGCTTCACCTTTCGGCGACCGGCCCGGCCGAAGTCACCGCCGGAATGATCGCCACCGCCGGCGACATCGAGGTCACCAACCCCGACCTCGTGATCTGCCACCTCGACGACGCGGCGACCCTCAACATGGAGCTGATGGTCGACATCGGCAAAGGC
>JAZJZB010000032.1:0-4290 GCA_040390085.1 Pseudomonadota bacterium
CCCCCGGCGGAATGCACGTCCGCGTCGATAGCGGGCTCTACACCGGCTATAAGGTGCCGCCTTATTACGACAGCATGATCGGCAAGCTGATCGTCTACGGCCGGACCCGCGACGAGTGCATCATGCGCCTGCGCCGAGCGCTCGAGGAGTTCGTGGTCGAAGGCATGAAGACCACCATCCCGCTCCACCAGAAGCTCGTCCGCGACGAGGAATTCCTCGCCGGCGATTACACGATCAAGTGGCTCGAGCGGTGGCTTGCAAAGCAGCACGCGGCGGCGGCGTAGCGCCTAAGCGACTTTAAGCGATCATCGGCGATGCCGCCGGCTGCGGTGGTGGCTTGTCGCCTTGTGATGCCGACGGCTGGCGTGATGGTGTGGCTTCACCGCCTGGCGGTAAGCGTGCGCCATCGCCCGACAGACCTTGTGCCGGAGCATCTGGCGAGTGCTCATCGCAGCGCACCAGCGCATCGTCTTCGCCGCCGGATTGGTCGCTCGATGATTGCGCCGTGGGTGGTGCCGCGAGCGGGCGTGGTGGCGCGCGCGCGCGTGATGACGGGTCGCGTGATGACGGGTGGCGTGATGACCGACGTCCACCCACCGGTGCGACGGCCGCGCCGAAGGCATTGGCGGGAACGGCGGCGGCACCGTGGCCGGGACCGGCAACTCTTGCGATGGCGGCGGCGCCGGCGGCACGGATGCCTGATCGGACGGAGCCTGCTGCCCTGCGGCCGGCGCGGCGGCGACCGCCAGCGCGAACGCCGCGCAAAACATTCCGAATATTCGGATCATTGCCGTCTCCCCAAGCCGTCCAAAGCCTACCACCGCGCGGCCGCCCGGTCGCGCGGAGCGCGGCGCGTCGGTGGAAAAGCGCGGCGGGCGAAAGCGCGGCGGCCGCTTGAGGAAGCTTGCGCGACAACCCGGGGGGCGGCAGACCGGCGCGGCCACAGGGAGAGCCGCCGGATGAGCCTGATCGCCGACCTCAAGTCGCTCGAGCCGTCGCAGCGCAGCGCGATCTGGGCGAGCTACCTCGGCTGGACACTCGACGCGTTCGATTTCTTCCTGATGGTGTTCATGCTCAAGGCGATCGCAGCCGAGTTCGGAACCGACGTGAAGTCGGTCGCGGTCGCGATCTTCGTGACGCTCGCCGCGAGGCCGTTCGGCGCTTTGTTCTTCGGGTTGCTTGCCGACCGTTTCGGCCGCCGACCGATCTTGATGATCGTGATCCTGGCTTTCTCCGGCTTTTCGGCATTGTCAGGACTTGCCGGGTCGCTTTCGCAGCTGATCGTCATCAGGGCCCTGTTCGGCTTCGCCATGGGCGGCGAATGGGGCATCGGCGCCAGCCTGGTCATGGAAACCGTCCCCGCGAAACTGCGCGGACCCGTCTCGGGATTGCTTCAGAGCGGCTACCCGTCGGGCTATTTCATCGCCAGCCTCGTCTACTTCCTGCTGTTCGACCGGATCGGTTGGCGCGGCATGTTCTTCGTCGGGATCGCCCCGGCCATGCTCGTCTTTCTGATCCGCATGCATGTCCAGGAAAGCCCCGCCTTCGCCGCGGCCCGGCTGCTCCCGCGGGCCAACCCGTTCCGGGAGCTTGCGCGCAACTGGAAGATCGCGCTCTACATGATCGTGCTGATGGCCGCGTTCAACGCGTTCAGCCACGGAACCCAGGACCTCTACCCAACCTTCCTCCAGGAACAGCATCACTTCGACACCAAGCTGACGGGAACGCTGACGGCGATCATGAACCTGGGCGCGATCGTCGGCGGGATCAGCTTCGGAATCTGGTCGGAACGGATCGGCCGGAAGCGGGCCATCATGATCGCTTGCGGCTTGGCGCTGCCGATCATTCCCTTGTGGGCATTTTCGGCCACTCCGCTGCTGCTCGGGCTCGGCGCCTTCCTGATGCAAATCGCCGTTCAGGGCGCCTGGGGGATTGTCCCGGTCCACCTCAACGAGCTTTCGCCGGGCGCGGTCCGGGCGATGTTCCCGGGCTTCGCCTATCAGCTCGGCAATTTGCTGATGTCGCGCAACGCCGTGTTCCAGGCCGAGATCGCCGAGCGCAACGGCGGCGATTATGCGCTCGCTCTCGCCATCTTCGGCGGCGCAACGGCCCTGTTGATTCTGGTTTGGACGGCGGTCGGGCCGGAGCGGAAGAATGCCGATCTGGGCACGACGGGCCCAATCATCGAAGAGTGATTGCGGCCGCAACCGACGGTCAACCTTCCTTCGGCCGATGCGTTGTCCCAGACGAGACGCAAGCCATGTCGAGCTACACTGGAACCGCCGATCGGCCGGACAAGGCGAAAGCCATTGCCGGCGTCGTCGCCGTCCACGCGGCGCTCGCCGCGGCAATCCTGACCGGCCTCAATGTCGGCGTTGTCAGCCAGGCGGTCGAGCGGCTGACCACGATCACCCTCAGCGAGCCGCCACCGCCACCGCCCAAGCCTCCGCCGCCACCGCCCAAGGCGCGGCCCCAGGAAATGAAAAAAGCTGCCGGCGCCCCCGCCAAGAAGGCCGAGCCCTCGCCGATCGTCGCGCCGCCGACTCCGCTTCCGGTCAAATCCCCACTTCCCGCGGCCAAGGTCGCCGGCACCGGCAATGCGACGACGGTCGGCGCCGGCACTTCAGGCACGGGCACCGGCGCCGGCGGCGCCGGCAGCGGGCGCGGCGGCGGCGGCTATTCGGGATTCACGCCCGCGCGGCGCATCAGCCGGATCCCCGACAGCGAGTATCGCCGCCTCTCGGCCACCGGCATCGCGAGTGGAAGCGTAGGCGTGACGGTCAAGGTGAACACCGACGGAAGCGTCTCCAACTGCCGCGTCGCGCGGTCGAGCGGCGACGGCTCGATCGACGCCCTGATGTGCCAGCTGACGCTGCGCTACATCCGCTTCGACCCGGCGCGCGACCCGACCGGCCGGGCGGTCGCCCAGGACATCACTTTCTATCCCAATTGGTGGCGGCCCTAGCGGCCCGCGGCCGACTCGCTTGCGCTCGACCCAGCGACCGCGACCTTGGCTGCATCGCGCCCGTAAACATCGTCAAAGTAAGCGATCGTCGCGCCATCGGGCATCGCGGTCAGGTACGTGATGTAAACCGGGACCGGGTTGGCGAGCGGCACCGGCTGCTCGACCCCCGCGGTCTGCCAGTCGAGGTCGCGCCCGAACAGCCAGCGCCCCAGCCGCGCCGCGTCCTCGAGCCGGACGCAGCCGCCGCTGAAATAGCGCGAGGACTTGAGGAACAGGTCGCGCCGCGGATTGTCGTGGAGATAGACGCCGAACTCGTTGGGGAACATGAACTTCATCCGCCCCATGAAGTTCTTTGGTCCCGGCTTCTGGCGGATCATGACCTGGACCTTGCCATCGAGCACGCCCTGCCAGTCGACCGTCTTGGGGTCGATGATCTTGGGGTTGGGCGTCCAGTCGTCGACCAGCTCATAGCCATAGTCGTCGAGATACTTGAGGCCCTGCTTGACGACGAACTGGGCGACGTCCTCGCCGGCGAGGTCCGGCGGCACGTACCAATAAGGGTTGAGCGCTGCATAGCGGATGAAAGCGGTCAGCATCGGTGTCGGCCATTTCGGCTTGCCGACCACCACCACCATCGAATCCACGACCTTGCCGCCCTCGTACATGTAGAGGCGCTGCTGCGCCGCGTTGACCACCACGTAGCGCTGCTTGCCCTCGGGCAGCGCGCGGGCGCGGACCAGGTTGAGCGCAAGCACCTCGCGCTCCTTGTCGCTCGAATAGCCGTGGTCGGCGAGCGCCTGGCGCAGCTGCGCGTAGATCGGGTGCATCCACCCCATCGCATGGACATAGTCGCTGAGCGACGGCTGGGCGGCCGCGTTGAGCAGCGCCGCCAGCGACGACGGCGGCGTCGGCTTGAGCTGCGGATCGACATAAGTGATCCCGGCGCCGGCGCCCAGGCGAAGGTCGTCGACATAAGCAGCGAAGGCCGCCGACAGCAATTGGTCGGCTTCGAGGACGTGCTTGCGCTTGCCGCCCCGCGCCGCCTCGACCGCCTGCTGCAACGCGGCGACATTGTAGCGCGCCGGGTCGAGCCCATCGAGGCTGGCGGTGGTGAGCAGCGAAATCAGCTGCTGCGCCGAATCGCCGGCCTGCGGCGCGAGCCACAGCGGCGCATTGTCGCGCGCGCGGTAGAAATCGGCGACGCTTTGGCTGGATTGGGCAACCGCGATACGCGCTTGGGGCGCGGCCGCGGCGGCGGCATGAGACAGCGGCGTCGCCGCGAGCATCACGCCCGCAACGACACCGCCAGTCTTCCTAAAAAAGTG
>JAZJZB010000032.1:4300-9908 GCA_040390085.1 Pseudomonadota bacterium
GCGGCCGGTGCACCTGTTACGCAAACTTTCCACGGACTCTCCGATAATCCGGGGTCCCATCAAAGTACCACTTTGATGGGCCCCAATATTAGCCGCGCTCACCGCTGCGGGTCGGAGCCGAGTAGGTCGGAGCCGGAGCAGTCGATGTCGGCGCACCGGCATAATATTGCCCGTTATACATGTAGCCGTCCACCCGGCCGTCATTGTCGCGATCGGCCCAGATCGCGCCGGCGAGACCGCCGACCGCGGCACCGATCACCGCGCCCTGAAGGACGCTGACGCCAGGAATGACCGCGCCGGCCACTGCGCCGAGCGCAGCGCCACCAAGCGCGCCAGTGGCGACGCCGCGAATGGTGGGATCATAACCCTGCGGAGTGCCGGCATAATATTGGCCGTTGTAGGTGTAGCCATCGACATAGCCGTCGTTGTTGCTGTCCGACCACACGGCGCCGGCAAGGCCGCCGATGGCCGCGCCAACCGCGGCGCCTTCGATCACGCTCACGCCCGGAACCACCGCTCCGACCGCTGCGCCGCCGAGACCGCCGATTGCGGCGTCCTGGGCTACGCGTGGATTGCTGGCGCACGCACCAAGCGCGGCTGTACTTGCAAGCGTAAGGGCAAGAATGGATTTACGCATCGCTCTTTCTCCCGTTGTAAATCAATGAGCTGCCGAACATGCCTGCGCCGCGCGCGAACGGCGCGAACGGCATGTTACGAACGGTGGAACGACGATTGCGGCACATCGTTCCGCAACCGCGACAATGACCCGCTATGCGTGATTGCCGGGCTTCGCAACCGCCGCTAGCATCGCATTGAATTTGCTTGGAAAGTTAAACCAGAATGAAAGCGACAATTTACCACAATCCGAACTGCGGCACGTCGCGCAAGACTTTGGAAATCCTGCGCGAGTCCGGGTGCGACGTGTGGATCCGCGAATATCTGCAAGCGCCGCCCACCCGCGACGAACTGGTGCGTCTTTACGACCGGGCGCGGATCAGCCCGCGCGAGGGCCTGCGCGCCAAGGAACCGCTGGCCGACGAGCTCGGGCTCAACCGCCCGGACGTGACCGACGACGAAGTCCTCGACGCGATGGTCGAGCACCCGATCCTGATCAACCGCCCGCTGGTCGAAACCGACAAGGGCGCGCGGCTGTGCCGTCCCGAGGAAACGGTCCGCGAGATTCTGTGAATATCCTCCCCAAGAGTTCATGGGGAGGGGGACCGCCGAAGGCGGTGGAGGGGTTCCGGGCGCCGGAAGAACCCCTCCACCAGCTCCGCTGGTCCCCCTCCCCCGGAAAGCCGGGGGAGGATAGTATCGCCGCATGACTCGGCTCGACCCGCGCCTGCTGCTGCAGGGTTACGCGTCCGGCATCTTCCCGATGGCCGACAGCCGCGAGGCGGACGAGCTGTTCTGGGTCGAGCCGCGCAACCGCGCGATCATCCCGCTCGACGGGTTTCACCTGTCGCGCTCGCTCAACCGGCGACTTCGCTCGGGGGTCTATGACGTCACCCGCGACCAGGATTTTAGCGCGGTGATCACCGCTTGCGCCGAGCGCGAGGAAACCTGGATCAACGCCGAGCTCGAGCGTGCCATGCACGCGCTCCACGGCTCCGGCCACGCCCACTCGATCGAGGTGTGGAACGAAGGGACTCTCGTGGGCGGCCTCTACGGCGTGAAGCTCGGCCGGGCCTTTTTCGGCGAGAGCATGTTCAGCCGCATGACCGACGCTTCGAAGGTCGCGCTGGCGTGGCTGGTCGCGCGCCTCAAGGTCGGCAATTTCAGCTTGCTCGACTGCCAGTTCATGACCGAGCACCTCGCCTCGCTAGGGGCGATCAGCGTGCCGCGCGAAACCTACGTCGCATTATTGTCGGCGGCGCTCGGCGGCGGCGTGGCCGGCGGCGCTTCGGCGGGCGGCGGAGCGGCGGTCGGCGCCGATCCCGACGCCCCGGCCGACTTTGCAGCGCTCGACAGGTTGCTCGAGCTCGCCGGCGCCTTCGGCGCTGGCGGACCGGCCGGATATGTCATCTCGCAGCTCTTGGGCCAGACGTCGTAGACCGGGTGCTCGACGGCGTTGAGCGACGGCGATTCCTTGTAGAGCCAGCCCGAGAACACCCGGCCCCAGCGCTTGTCGGGCCGCTGCACGTCGAGCTGGACGAACGCGCCGGTCAATTTCTCTTCTTCCCATGGCGCGGTGGTTTCGCACGCGCGCAGCCGAACGATCGCATCCTTCCAGCGGGCCGACTGGCCGGGATGGAGGGCGTTGGTCTGGACGATGCCGTTGCGCTTGTTGAGGATGCCGAGGACCGCGACCCGCTGGGCCATCGGAGTCACTCCGCCCTGCCCCGCGGCGGTCGCCGGCGCCTGCCGCGCCGCCGGTCCGCCAACCTGTTGCTGGTTGCCGCGGCCGCACGCGGCGAGCGCGAGCGCAATCAGCAGCGGTGCAGCGGCTTTCGGCACGCTTATTCGGGAATCCAGGGCTCGTAATCGCCGGTCGAGGCGGGGCGGATCCGGCCCGAGCCGAGCGCTCCGTCGGGGCGGAACGCCTGCATCGTCCCGGTCAGATTGCCGGTCGGCTTCTGCTGGAACTTGCGCACTGGCGGAAGCGCCTTGTCGGGCAGATCTTCGATCGTCCCGCGCAGCCACATTTGCCAGTTGGGCGGAACCCGGCTGCCGTCGTTGGACCCGTTGTAGATGACCCAGCGGCGGCCCGGCCGCTTGTTGTCCTGGTAATAGACATTGCCCTCGTCATCGCGGCCGACCTCATTGCCGAAGCGGCGGGTGAACAGCGCGGTCCCGACGGTCGCGCCGTTCCACCAAGTGAATGTCTTTGACCAGAAACCCATGGGGCGATGCCTCTGCCGTAATCCTCCCCTCCCTGCAAGGGAGGGGTTCAGTGCGGCCAGGTCGCCACATCGCCTTCCTGGATGCCGAGCTCGGCCGCCCGCCCGCCACGAATCTCGAGCACTACGGCAACCGGCTCGCCCGCGGGCAACGGCGTTTCGTCGAGCGCCTTGGCGTTGGTGATCCGGACGATCGTGCCGTCGCTGCGAATGTAGATGATGTCGAGCGGGATGAGCGTGTTCCTCATCCAGAAGGCGACGTTCTGCGGCGGGTCATATGGGAAGATCATCCCCTCGTCCGGGCCAAGCGAGCGGCGGAACATCAGGCCCCGCTCCTGCTGCTCGGCAGTCGCAGCGACCGCGACGGTGAAGCGATGCTCTCCGTTGGCGGAGCGAATGGTCAGCGGCACCTGGCGCAATCCTGTTTGCGGAGCCTCATCGGCGGCTGCGCTTGCCGGTGCGTTCCGGGCCGGGGCCTGGGGGCTGCAGGCAAGCAGCGCACCGGCTGCGAGCGTTAGTCCGGCGAGCCGTCGAAACGAAGCTCGACCGCGGTCAGTCCCTTGCCGCTCGGGGCGATCCGCGCCTCGAGCTTCTGCCCCGGTTGCAGCTCGCCAAGCTGTGCCGTCCGGACCGTCTCCATATGCACGAAGACATCCTCGCCGCCGTCCTCGTCCGGCCGCTTGACGAACCCATAGCCGCGCACTCGGTTGAACCATTTGACCTCCACCGGCTCGAACTCGCCGGCCGCATCGGACAGCGCCCGGCGATCGGCGCGCTCGCCGGACGGAATGGACGAGCGCGGCTGCTGCGGCAAGGCCGACGACAGGTCGATCGAAAGCACTTTCTTGGCTTGCAGCCCGCGTTCGAGTCGCACCGGCACGCATTCGATCACGGCGCCCTCGGGAACGCTGCGCCGGCCATGCTCGCGAAGCACGCTGAAATGAAGCAGCACGTCGCCTTCGACCTCGTCGCTGACGAGAAATCCGAAGCCGCGCGTGGCGTCGAACCATTTCACGCGCCCGGTAATCGGAGCCAATCCCGAGTCGGGGGATTCGTCGTCGGACATTTCGGCCCGGTCACCCCCGTCGGCCAGGTTCAAGGAAGCACGCACCATTTCGACCCCATTAACATGCGCCGCTGTGTCGGCAAACCGACTTTAGTTAGCGCTAGCCCGAAGCTCCTCGAGATCCACCTCTGCGCCCGGCGCGAGATCGGCGATGGTCCGGGCAAGGCCGAAGCGATGACCGGCGCGGACCATCGCCGCAATCGCTTTCTCGCGCTGCCTGGGATCGACCGGGCGCTCGCCGAACGGCCCGAGCCGCCGCCGCTCGGCAAAGCGCAGCGCAGCGGCAACCGCCTCGTCGTCGGCGAGCGCCCGCGCTGCCGCGCTGTCTTCTTCGCCAACGCCCGCCACCCTGAGCTTCTCGACCAGCCGCCTTTTGCCGTAGCCGCGGCCGCTCAGCGCCTGCGATGTGCTGAGCGCATAGGCAGCGTCGTTGACGTAACCGAGCTCGGCGAAGCGATCCGCGAGCCGCTCGAGATCCGGCTCATGCTCCCCATCCCAGCCGCGTTCGCGCACCTTGCGCGCGAGATAGTAGCGCAGCTTTGCGCGCGTCGTCGCGTAACGGCCGACATAGCGCAGCGCGAGTTCATCGAGCTTCGATTTCGTGAGCGGCGGAAGCGCCCGGCGTGTCTTCACGCCCTTTTTGTGCCACACTCCACCGCCAACAGGGAAGCGGCTGCGCTGGAACGCGGCCGCATTATAATTGGAACAAGCTTAGGAAGGGATGGCGTGCTCGAACGCAACGCCTCGGTGACCAGCGAACTTGCGCCGCCGGGTGCGACTCCCACCGTCGATTCATTGCCACGCCGTCTCGCCGACTTCGCCACCCTTGGCGAAGCGCTCGATTATGCAGCGCAAGGCAAGCGCGGGCTCAATTTCCACGATGCGCGCGGCACCTTGATCCGGGCTTACCCTTATTCGGAGCTTCGGGTCGACGCGCTGCGCCAGGCGCGCCGCTTCATGACGCTGGAGATCAAACCGGGCGACCGCCTCGCTTTGATCGCCGAAACCGGAGTCGAGTTCGCAGCCGCATTCTTCGGTGCCGTCTATGCCGGCGCCTGGCCGGTGCCGCTGCCGCTGCCAACCAGCTTCGGCGGGCGCGAGGCCTATGTCGAGCAGCTTGGAGTCCAGCTCAAGAGCTCGGACCCGGCACTGCTTCTCTATCCGCCCGAGCTGACCGAATTCTGCCAGGGCGCGGCGGACCGGGCCGGAGTCACCGCACGGGCGTGGGATACGCTCGACGAAGTCGCCGAGGCTGCGGCCGAGCTTCCCGCCGCCAAGGGCAGCGACATCGCCTATTTGCAATATTCGAGCGGCTCGACCCGCTTCCCGCACGGCGTCGCGGTCACCCACACGGCGCTGCTCGACAACCTCCACGCCCACGGCTTCGGGCTCAAGGTTGAGGACAGCGACCGGGTCATCTCCTGGCTGCCCTGGTATCATGACATGGGGCTGGTCGGCTGCCTGCTCTCGCCGGTCGCGATGCAGATGACGGTCGATTATCTGAAGACCGAGGATTTCGCCCGCCGCCCGCTGGCCTGGCTCGACCTCATCACCCGCAATCCCGGCACTTCGCTCAGCTACTCGCCGACCTTCGGCTACGACATCTGCTCGCGCCGGATGAGCTCGCAGACCCGCGCCGAGGACCGCTTCGACCTGTCGCGCTGGCGGATCGCCGGCAATGGCGCGGACATGATCCGCCCCG
>JAZJZB010000033.1:0-6550 GCA_040390085.1 Pseudomonadota bacterium
CAGCGACCTCAACGCTGCGCGTCTACCAGTTCCGCCACGACCGCACGTCATGAAATGGCCGGCATGAGCTGCCGGCACTGGCAAGGCGCGGCCCCTAGCAAAGGCCCTTGAGCCGCGCAATGGCGCGCGAGAACGTCCCGATCCGGGACGTCATCTTAAGACTTTCTTTACCATTCCAGCAGTGCGGCGTTACCCTTCGCGGCATGTTGTTGCTTGTTGCCGCAGCAATGGCCGTCGCAACGGCCCCACCGGCGCTTCCGGCGACGTCTCGAGTCGTAGCGCAGGCCACAGCGACGGTACGGATCATCTCCGCCGTCCGGCTCAAGCTGGACGCGGAGCACAATGACGGTGCGCCGCGGGCGCGGGCGACGGTGTTCGTGAGCAACGGCACGGCGCAGCCGGCCAGGCTCATCGAATTTCAGTGAGGATCAGGCCTTCGGACTGCCGAGGGTGATGGTGAGCTCGTCGCCCCCGGGCGGCACGTTCACTTCCGCGCTATTGAAGCTCGCGCTCGCACCGGCCGGCAGGCTCCGCGCCGGCGGCTGGATGGTCCAGCTGTAGACGACCTTGCCGGCGCGGCTGCGCAGCTGCGCCTGGAGCGGCGGAACGTCCTGCTCCTCGGCCGTGGGGTTGATGATCCGTCCGGTGACGGTCAGCAGCTCATTGCCGCTTTCCAGTCGCTGGCGGTCCATGTGCGTCGTGACGAGGGCAAGCGGGCTTGCTCCGGCGGCGGCAAGGCCAAGTCGCGCCTTCCACTCCAAGGGCGCGAAGAACCAGAATGCCGCGGCCAGGGCAGCGACCACCAGCAGGATCAGCAGGATGGTGAGCAATCGGCTGCGCTTGCGCGGCTCGACCTCGTCCGGCGCTGCAAATGGGCTGTAGTCGTCGCCTTCCGGCTCGGCCTGGGGCGGTTCGCGCCAATCTTCGGCCGGAGCGGTCGCCTCGGCCTCGTTCGGCATTTCATCGGCGATCGCAGGCTCGGATTCCGCCGTTTCCTCGGGAATGTCGGCGACGATCGACTCCTCGTAGGCGCGTTCCTCGGACTCCGGACCACTGCGCGGGTCGATCAACGTCGCTTCGGCGACGCTTTCGTCTTCCTCGGCAGCCTCGACTTCCGGTTGTGCCTGCGGCTCCAGCTGATCGGCCGGCGGCTCGCCGCCGTCGGCATTGTCAGGATTCTGATGCCAGCTATGCTTGCAGGAGGCGCAGCGCACTTGCCGGCCTTCGGGCGGGATCGCGCCGTCCTTCACCACATATTGCGTGCCGCAACTCGGGCAGGTGAGGATCATATAGTAAAAAGCCCTCTTCCGGGACGGTCAGCGCACGGTAAACAGGAATGCGTCTGGCTTGGCAAGGCGAGCGGACATCGCCACCAAGTCACGATCAAGAGGGAGGGACGACGAACTGCCTGCAGTCGCGGAATTCGACAGCGTCGGCCTGCGCTACGGCACGGGCGGCGAAGTGCTGCGCGACATGGATTTCCGGCTTGGCGCCGGCGGCTTCTATTTCCTCACCGGACCTTCGGGCGCGGGGAAGACCTCGCTGCTGAAATTGCTCTACCTCGCCCAGCGCCCGACGCGCGGGCGGATCCGCTTGTTCGGCGAAGAACTGAGCGAAGCGCCCCGCGAGGCGCTGCCTCCCTACCGCAGGCGGATCGGGGTGGTGTTCCAGGACTTCCGCCTGATCCGTCACCTGTCGGCGTTCGACAATGTCGCCTTGCCGCTGCGCGTGGCCGGTGCCACCGACGACGAAATCGAGGGCCCGGTGCGCGAGATGCTCGCTTGGGTCGGCCTCGCCGACCGCGCAAGCGCCCGGCCGCCGACACTTTCGGGCGGCGAGCAGCAGCGGGTGGCGATCGCCCGCGCAGTGATCAACCGGCCGGAGCTGCTCGTCGCCGACGAGCCGACCGGCAATGTCGATGCCGACATGGCGCAGCGGCTGCTGCACCTGTTCACCTCGCTCAACCGCTTGGGGACGACGGTCGTCGTGGCGACCCACGACGTCGGGCTGATCAAGGCCACTCCAGGGGCACAGTTGATCCGGCTTGAGAATGGGACGCTGGTCGACCCGACCGGCTCGCTCAAGAACCCGCCCCCCTCGCGCCAGGAGCATTTTTAGATGCTCGACTGGCTGTTTGCTTCGCCAGCCGAACGGCGCTTGCTCGGTGCGGCGCGGCTGCGCGGTCCGACTCCGTGGGTGATCGCGATCATGAGTTTCTCGATCATGGTCATCGCCGCCGCCGGCCTCGCCCTTGCCAACACCGCCGGCACGCTGACGCGGGCGATCGAGGCGCGTTATGCGGTCGAGGTGCCGGGCGGGGGTGGCTACCTCGACGCGCTGGTCCGGGCGGTTCGCTCGTCGCCAGGGGTGACGTCGGTCGAGGCGGTTCCGGAGAAGGACATGCGCCGCACGCTGGAGCGCTGGCTTGGACCGGCGGCGCAAAGCCGCGACCTGCCAGTCCCCGCGCTGATCAACTTCGACATCGGGCAAGGCGCAAACCTTGCCTCGATCGAGCAGCGCCTGCGCGCGATCGCACCCGACGCGCGGGTCAGTGCGCACAGCGAAAGCGTCCATCCATTGCTCCATTCGCTGCACCTGCTGCAGTGGCTCTCGCTCGGCCTCGTGCTGCTGCTCAGCGCCGCCGCCTCGGCTGCCGTCGTGCTTGCCGCGCGCGGCGCGCTCGACACCCACCGCTCGACGATCGAGGTGATGCACGGCGTCGGCGCGACCGACCTGCAGGTGACCCATTTGTTCCAGCGCAAGATCGCGATCGACGCGACGGTCGGGAGCCTCGCCGGAGCTGCTGCCGCCGCCGTCGTGCTCATGCTGCTCGCCAGCGGCGCCGCGTTCGCCGGCGACCTCACCGGCGGAGCGACTTTGTCGGGAGTGGATTTCATCATGCTGCTGCTGTTGCCGGTCGCGCTGACGGTGCTCGCCACCTGGGTTGCCCGAACCGCGGTGCTCGCGGCATTGCGCGAAGCCTTATGATCGTCCGCTTCGGTTCGCTCCTGCTGCTGCTCTACGCGCTCGGTTTCGTGCTTTACGCGTTCACGCTCGGCAAGCCGGCGGCGCCGACTGCCGCGCCGACCGACGCCGCAGTCGTGCTGACCGGCGGCAGCGGTCGGATCGAGCATGCTGTCGACGTGCTGCGGGAGGGCAAGGCCAAGCGCCTGCTGGTCGCCGGAGCCGATCCGGCGGTGACCAAGAAGGACCTCGCGCCGCGCGTCGCAGGAAGCCAGAAATGGCTCAAATGCTGCGTCGATCTTGGCAGCGAATCGGTCGACACCCGCTCCAACGCCGAGGAGGCGCTGCGCTGGCTCGGCAAGCACAATTTTCACTCGGTCCGGCTGATCACCAGCGACTGGCACATGCGCCGCGCGCGCTACGAGTTCGAAAAGACGCTGGGCCGCAAATATGTGGTCGAGACCGACGCCGTCCGCACCGAGCCGAGCTTCCTCACCCTGTTCGGCGAGTACAACAAATATGTGCTTCGCCGGCTCGCGGTGTGGGCCGACCTTTGATGCCGCTTGCGCGCTCGCTGCTCTACGCGGCGCTCTTCTATCCGGCCACCTTGCTGTGGGTGGTGGCCGGACTGACCGCCAGCCTGTTCGGCAGCCGGCCGACGCTCGCGGTCGTGCGCAGCTGGGTCGCCGTCAACCATTGGCTTGCGCGCAATGTGCTCGGCATCCACACCCGGGTCGAAGGCGATATTCCGCCCGGTCCGCACCTGATCGCCGTCAAGCACCAGTCGATGCTCGAGACGACCGAGATGGTGCGGATCACCAATCTGCCGGTGATCGTTATCAAGCGCGAGCTCTTCGATATCCCGCTGTTCGGGCTGATGACCCGGCGGTATGGCGTCATCCCGGTCGAGCGCGGCGCTGGGGCGAAGGCGCTCCGCGCGCTGGTCAAGCAGGGCGAGCAGGCCGTCGCCACCGGCCGCTCGGTGATCATCTATCCGGAAGGGACGCGGGTCCGCGTCGGCGAGACTCCGCCGCTCAAGTCGGGCTTTGCGGCGCTCTACCGCGCGTTGGGGCTGCCGGTGATCCCGGTTGCGGTCGACAGCGGGCGGCTGTGGGGCCGCGGCCTGGTCCACCACAGCGGGACGATGACCGTGAAGGTCGGCGAGATCGTTCCGCCGGGGCTAAAGCGCGAGGAGGTCGAGACGCGAGTCCACGCCGCGATCAACGCGCTCGAGCTAGGAGCGCAGGCGAGCGCCTAGCCTATCTCCGGCGGCAACGATGCGGCCGGCGATTTCGGCGATCTGCTCGTCGGTGAAGCTCTTCTCCACCGGCTGCAGCGTCACTTCGAAGGCCAGCGACAGGCCTTCGGGAGTCTCGAAGCGGTCGAACAGGCGCACCGCGGTGATCGCCGTCTTGTCGGCGCCGCGAATTGCGCGAAGCAAGCTCTCGGCCGTCAGATTGGCAGGCACGATGAAGGCGAAGTCGCGAGTTACCGGCTGCAGGGCCGGCGGCGCGTAGGCCGAGCGGGCGCGGCCCGCCGAACGCGGCGCTGGAACCGCGTCGAGATATATCTCCGCGGCGACCGCGCCGGCCGGCGCGTCGAGACTCTTCTGCAGCCCCGGGTGAAGCTCGCCAAAGCTGGCGACGATCGTCTTCGGGCCGAGGCCGAGCCTGGCCGAGCGGCCGGGGTGCCAGGTCGGCCCGGCATCGGGAAACACCTGCAGGTTGGCGATCGGCGCTCCGGCCGCTTCGAGCAGCGCAAGAGTCTCTGCTTTGGCATCGAACGCGTCGAAGCCCTGCGCCTTGCCGATCTGCCACTCGCGCGAGCGCTTGTCGCCGGCAAGCAGCAGCGACAGGGTCGAATGCTCGGCGTCGCCGAGATAGCGGCGGCCGATCTCGAACAGCCGCACCGATGATGCGCCCCGGTCGAGGTTGCGCCGCGCCGCGGCGATCAGGCCCGGCAGCAGCGACGGCCGCATGACCTTCATCTCCTCGCTGATCGGGTTGGCCAGCTTCCAGTCGGCGCCGCCAAACGCCGCGGCTTCGGCCTCGGAAATGAAGCTCCAGGTCACCGCTTCGTCGAGGCCGCGGGCCGCAGCGGTGCGGCGGACTTGTCGCTCGACCAGCTGCGAGCGGGTGGCGGTTGGCCTTGCCACCCCCGGCTCGCGCTCGAGCGGGGTCGAAGGCACCTTGTCGAACCCGTTGATCCGCGCGACCTCCTCGACCAGGTCGGCGCTGCCTTCGACGTCACGACGCCACGTCGGCACGGTCACCACGTTGCCGTCGAGGGTGAAACCGAGGCTTTCCAGGATTTCGCGCTGGCGCTGCTCGGCAACCTCGATTCCGCCGAGCTTCCTGGTGCGGGCGAAATCGAACGTGATCGTCCGCTGCTCGACTGGCGGCTGACCGGCGCGAATGACCGCGGACGGCTCGCCGCCGCAAATGTCGAGGATCACGCCGGTGAGGATGGCAAGCCCGTCGTCGAGGAAGGCCGGGTCGACTCCGCGCTCGAAGCGGCTGCGCGCGTCGCTGGTCAGGCCGAGCGCCTGGCCGGTGCGGGCGATCCGGTCGGGCGTGAAGAAAGCGACTTCGAGCATGATGTCGCTTGTCGCTTCGCCGACGCCCGAATCTTCGCCGCCCATGATCCCACCGATGTCGTGCACCTGCTTGTCGTCGGCGATCACGGTCATGAACGGCGCGAGCGCATATTCCTTCTCGTTGAGCGCGAGGATCTTCTCGCCATCGCGCGCCGCGCGCGCGGTCAGGCCGCCGCTGAGCTTGGCCATGTCATAAGCGTGGCTCGGCCGGCCAAGGTCGATCATTACGTAATTGGTGATGTCGACCAGCGCCGAGATCGGGCGCTGGCCCGCGGCCTTGAGGCGGCGCTGCATCCAGTCGGGCGAGGCGCCGTTGGTAAGGCCCTTGATTGCCCGGCCGAAAAAGGCCGGGCAGCCTTCGGGATCCTCGATCGTCACCGGCACCGGGCAAGGGAAGCTGCCCTCCACCTGTGGGACCGCAAGCGGCTTGAGCGTGCCGACACCGGCCGCCGCGAGGTCGCGCGCGATTCCGCGGACGCCCATGCAATCCTGCCGGTTCGGCGTGATCGCAACGTCGAACACGGGATCGCCGAGCCCGGCATATTGGCTGTAGGCGGTACCGACCGGCGCGTCGTCGGGAAGCTCGATGATCCCGCTATGGTCGTCGCCAAGCTCGAGCTCGCGCGACGAGCACATGATGCCCCGCGATTCGACGCCGCGGATTGCGGCGACCTTCAAAGTGAAGTCGGTGCCGGGGATGTAGGCTCCCGGCGGCCCGAACACGCCGAGCATTCCGGCGCGGGCATTGGGAGCGCCGCACACGACCTGCACCGGGGCCCCATCGTTATAATCGGCGCCGGCATCGACGGTCAGCACCTGGAGCTTGTCGGCCTGCGGGTGCTTCTCCGCGGTCAGCACCCTGGCGACGCGAAAGGGGGCGAGCGCCTCGGCCGGATCGCTGAGGCCCTCGACCTCGAGGCCGATGGCGGTCAGCTTGTCGGCAATTTCCTGGGCCGAGGCATCGGTGTCGAGATGCTCCTTCAGCCACGA
>JAZJZB010000034.1:0-342 GCA_040390085.1 Pseudomonadota bacterium
TCCAGCTCGCTTCAATCCGGATCTGGTTGCGACATAATGAGTCGGTGGCCTAGTGGTCACTGCTCGGGAGGTCGCGTGGAAAGGCGGCATGGACGGGCACGTCGGCAAAATTGACGAAGTTGACACAGGCGGCCACCGCGCCCGGCTGCGCAAGCGGCTGCTCGACGCCGGCCCGGACGGCTTTCACGACTATGAGCTGATCGAATATCTGCTGACGCTCGCGATCCCGGTTAGTTTCCTTCAGGTCATCCTTGCCGGTCTTTTCGCCCGCCTTGACAGCCGCTTCGCGTGCGAGTTCTAGTTCGGCTTCAGCGCGTGCCGCCTGCTCGGTTAGCTCTATCC
>JAZJZB010000034.1:352-16503 GCA_040390085.1 Pseudomonadota bacterium
TGACGATCCCGCGGGTCGACACCAAGCCGCTGGCGAAGCGGTTGCTGAGCGACTTTGGCGGAATCGGGCCGCTGCTTTCAGCGAACCCGGATACGCTGCGGCGCGAAGGGCTTACGGATCCAACGATCGCTGCGCTCAAGATCGCCCAGGCGACTGCGCTGCGCCTGCTGGAGACTCGGATCGAAGCGCGCCCGATCCTGTCGAGCTGGGATGCGCTCGGCGATTATCTCCACGCGGCGATGGCCCATTCGCGCGTTGAGCAGGTGCGGGTCCTGTTCCTCAACGCCAAGAACATGCTGATCGCCAACGAGGCGCTGTGGCAGGGTTCGGTCGACGAGGCCTCGGTCCATGTGCGTGAAGTCATCGCCCGCGCCATCGCGCTTGGCGCCACCGCGCTGATCATCGTCCACAACCACCCAAGCGGCGACCCGACGCCGAGCCAGCAGGACATCCGCCTGACCCGCGACCTGGTAGAGGCCGGGCGCCACATGAAGGTGACGGTGCACGACCATGTCATCGTCGGCGCGTCGGGGCGGACAAGCATGCGGGCGATGGGGCTGATCTGATCTGATCCGAAAAGGCGTTTTTCACGTGCAGCAGCAAGGCTTGTCCAAAGTTGAAGAGATTGTTACGGCTCAGGAAGGGGGTCTCGTCTGCTGCGCAGTCAACGAGCGATCCGGCGCAATGCCGGATCCTGAATGGCTGCAAGCGCGAGCTGCCTGAAAGCTGAACTTGGATTGGCCTCGCCTATAGCGGCGAGCAAGGGGAGATTTACGTGAAATTGTACCGCCGGCCTAATGCCCTGCTCCGTTCCTCCGCCTGCCTCGGCGCGATCGCACTTCCCTTGCTGATGACCAGCCCCGCGGAGGCGACAACTACCGCAAAGGCTGAGACGGCGAACAGCACCGCGCCCAACTCGGCGACTGGAACGTCCACCGAGCCCGGCCCGGCCAAGCAGGAGCAGGTCGAGGAGATCGTCGTCACCGCCGCCAAGCGTGAAGAGAACCTGCAGAAGGTTCCGATCGCCGTGACGGCGCTATCGGGCGAGACACTGGTGAAGACCGGCATCTCGAATGTGGAAGATCTCCAGTTCTTCGTGCCAGGCGTGTCGGTCACCAACGATTCGATGGCGATCATCAACATTCGCGGCATCGGGACGTCGGCCTTCGGCGTCGCGACCGATCCGAGCACCACGGTCCATTACGACGGCGTTTACATCCCGCGGCCGACGACGAGCTACCAGGACATGTTCGACGTCGAGCGCATCGAAGTGCTGCGCGGGCCGCAGGGCGTGCTGTTCGGCCGCAACTCGGCCGGCGGGACGTTGAACATCATTTCCAAAATGCCGACGCGCGATCTTAGCGGAACTTTCGGCGTGACCGTCGGCAATTATGACAAGCGGACGTTTAGCGGCACCGTTTCCGGTCCGCTTGGCAGCGACGATGTCCGGGCCCGGATTACTGTCGTCAGGAACACCCGCGACGGTATCTACCATGACGCGGTAACCGGGCGTCCGTACCAGAACGAGGACAATCTCGCCGGCCGAGCGACGCTCGCTATCGATCCGACCAGCAATTTCCAGATCGTGCTGCGCGCCGATGGCAGCAAGGACCGCGAGACTGGCTATCCTGCGGTGCGGCCCTTCTACCCGCCGGAATTTGCCGCGGCCGGAGCGACAATTCCTACCCGCCGTAACCAAATTGCACTCGACACACCGCCGCGCTTCTATGTGGATGCGGGGGGCGTCTCTTCGACCATGACCTATAATGCTGGGTCGACCACCCTGCGGTCGATCACCGCCTATCGCGCGAGCAAGGTCTCGCAGGTCCTCGATGTGGATGCCACCGACCTGTTCCTGCGCAACATCGAATTCTACGAGCGATCCAAGTCGTTCACCCAGGAATTCCAGGTGT
This sequence comes from Pseudomonadota bacterium, assembly GCA_040390085.1. Taxonomy (GTDB): domain Bacteria; phylum Pseudomonadota; class Alphaproteobacteria; order Sphingomonadales; family Sphingomonadaceae; genus Sphingomicrobium. Next base: position 2,266 of record JAZJZB010000034.1, read on the forward strand.
TCAGCGACAACAGCCGGCCGTTCCGCTGGATCGTCGGGGCCTTCTACCTCAACGAGAAGGGGAAGGACGAAATTCGCATCGTGGAGCCCGCCCGCGCAATCGCCATTCCGGAGAGCAACACGACCAATGCCTATGCGCTGTTCGGCCAGGGAACCTATGCGCTCGGCCGCGCCCGCCTGACGGCCGGCCTTCGCTACAGTTATGAAAAGAAAGACTTTGCCTACCGCATCTTCGTCGGCCCGACCCAGGTCGACAGCGGAACGCCGTCCGATTCGTGGACCGCGTGGACGCCAAAGTTCGGGATCGACTATGACCTCACGGACGAGGTGATGGCCTATGCCTCGGCAACCCGCGGGTTCAAGTCCGGCGGGTTCCAGCTCGGCGACGGCCGGCCGTTCCTGCCGGAATATCTCTGGAGCTACGAGGCGGGCGTCAAGTCGACCCTGTTCGACCACAAGTTGCGGGCCAACGCTGCTGCTTTCTATTACGACTACACCAACCTGCAGGTGGTCCAGTATATCAACGGCGTTGCAACCACGACCAATGCCGGCAAGGCGACGATCAAGGGCGTCGAGCTGGAGTTTCTTGCCAAGCCCGCGCAGCGCGTCACCCTGACCTCGACCGTGGCCTATCTCGACGCGCGCTATGACCTATATTTTGACGCAGGTACCAGCCTTGCTGGGAACCGCCTGCCCAATGCGCCGAAATGGAACCTCACCTTCGGGACCGAATATCGAGCGCCGCTGGGCAGCCTGGGCGACCTCACCCTGCGCGGTGACATCGCCTACCGCAGCCGGGTCTTCTTCAAGCCCAACAACAACCCGCTCTACGGTGGTTCGACCACCACCTTGGTCAATGGCCGCATTGCCTGGCAGCCGCACAGCCAAAAGTTCGAGGTCGCGCTGTACGGCCGCAACCTGCTGAACGAGCGTTACGCAAGCTACAAGGCGGTGGGCACGGACGTGACTGGCGTGTCGAACCCCGCCTTGCCGCTGATCGTCTATGGCGAGCCGCGGCAGTACGGTCTGCAGTTGCGCTATTTCTTCTAGAGGCCGTCACCAGGGCTCGTTCGCTTGCGCGTCCGAGCCCTGGCTCGGCAGCAGCGCTGCTCCGCGCACTTGGTCGCTCGCCGACATTTGATGCACTGCTGCGGCTCTGCTAGCCGCCTTGGGCATGGTCCCCCGCTATTCCCGCCCCGAAATGACGGCCATCTGGTCGGCCGAAAATCGCTACAGCATCTGGTGGCAGATCGAAGTGTTTGCCGCCGAGGCGATGGGCAGGATCGGGATGATCCCGGCCGAGGACGCGGCGACCATCCGCGCCGCGTACGACCGCGATGTTCTCGGCGCCATCGACATCGACGCGATCGACCGGATCGAAGCGGTCACCAAGCATGACGTGATCGCCTTTTTGACCTGGGCCGGCGAGAAGCTCGGGCCGGAGAAGCGCTGGCTGCACCAGGGGATGACCAGCTCGGACGTGCTCGACTCCGCGCTAGCGGTGCAGCTCAAGCAGGCGGCTGAGCTGTTGATCAAGGACGTGGACGCGCTGCTCGAGGTGATTAAGCGCCGTGCGTTCGAGCACAAGCTGACGCCGACCATCGGCCGGAGCCACGGCATCCACGCCGAGCCGACCACGTTCGGGCTCAAGCTAGCGCAGGCTTATGCCGAGTTCGCTCGCAACCGCGAGCGGCTGGTCGCCGCGGGGGATGATGTCGCGACTTGCGCGATCTCGGGCGCAGTCGGCACCTTCGCCAATGTGCCTCCGGCGGTCGAGGAGCATGTCGCCGCCGAGCTCGGCTTGACGCCCGAGCCGGTGTCGACCCAAGTGATCCCGCGCGATCGCCACGCCCAGTTTTTCGCGACGCTCGGGGTGATCGCATCGTCGATCGAGCGGGTCGCGACCGAGGTCCGCCACCTGCAGCGCACCGAAGTGCTCGAGGCCGAGGAATATTTCTCGCCGGGCCAGAAGGGCAGCTCGGCAATGCCGCACAAGCGCAACCCGGTGCTGACCGAGAACCTCACCGGACTTGCGCGGATGGTGCGCGGCTACGTGACTCCGGCGCTCGAAAATGTCGCCCTGTGGCACGAGCGGGACATCTCCCATTCGTCGGTCGAGCGGTTCATCGGCCCCGACGCGACGATCACGCTCGACTTCGCCCTCGCGCGGCTGACCAGCGTGATCGACAAACTGGTCGTCTACCCCGAACGGATGCAGAAGAATCTCGACCGGATGGGCGGGCTGGTCCATTCGCAGCGGGTGCTGCTTGCGCTCACGCAGGCGGGGCTGAGCCGCGAGGACAGCTATTCGCTGGTCCAGCGCAATGCGATGAAGGTGTGGGACTCGGACGGCCAGCTCTCGCTGCTTGAGCTGCTCAAGGCCGATCCCGATGTGTCGCAGCGACTCTCGGCTGATCAGCTCGATGGGCTGTTCGACCTCGGCTATCACCTCAAGCACGTCGACACGATTTTCGACCGGGTGTTTGGCACGTCGGGCTAAGCGTTTCAGTTCACGCGTTTTTCACGTGCGGCGGGCAAAATCTTCGCTATGGTGAACTTCCAATCGGAGCCGGGGGCCGATGAGTGACGTCCAGGAACTGCGCAGCGAGCCTGCAGTGACGGAACGTGCCGATACCGCGGCGCGAATCCAGCCAGGCGGCTTTTTCGTCGAGCTATCGCTCGACTGGATCGTGCGGCGTGCATCCGAGAATGTTCACCGGCTTCTGGGTCAATCCCACGTCACGTTGATCGATGAACCGCTCGGCCGCTTCGTCCAGTCGCAAGCGCTTCACGACCTTCGCAATCTCTTCTCGAGGCTCAGCGGGACGACCGGGATCGCGCGCGCTTACGCGGTCCGTCTGACCGACGACCCCGACCTGTTCGACATTGCTTTCCAGCTCCGCGGCGGCCGGGTGCTGCTCGAAGCCATCCCGTCCGAAGGCGCCTATGGCGAGTGCTTCGGGACGGTTGGGGGGCTGATCGCCGGCCTCGCCGACAATCGCGGGCAGTCGCTGCTCGACGGCGGCGCTAGGCGGATGCGGGCGCTGACCGGCCATGACCGGGTCACCTTGATCTATGGCGATCGGCGCGCCGAAAGCAGCCGCGCTGCATTCGCCGGCTCGTCGGAAATGACGGATGATGTGCCGACCATCGTCGGCGACACGGAAGCCGAGCCGGTGGCGATCTTCCCTCGGCAGTCCGCGGAAACCTCGGCCCAAGGCGCATTGCTTCGCTGCTGCGACGCGACTGCCGCGGAAGCCCTGCGCCGCGAAGGCGTGCGCGCGTCGCTGCGGGTGCCATTCTCGGTCAACGATGTGAATGGCGAATTCCGCTGCGACAGCCGCGTTCCGCGCGCGCCGAGCTTCGAGCTTCACGCCGCTGCCGAGCTGTTCGCCCAGCTGTTCGCGCTTCGCCTGGAAATCGATCAGCTCAAGGGCTGATCAGCCGCCGAATTTTTCGCGGGCGCGGGCAAAGAAGCTCTTCGCGGCGGGACATTCCTCGCCGGTCTCGGTTTCGCGGAACTCCTCGAGCAATTTCTTCTGCTTGGCGCTCATCCGGGTCGGCGTTTCGACGAGGATCCGGGCGACCAGGTCACCGCGTCCACGCCCGTTGAGGACGCTCATCCCCGCCCCACGGTGCCGCAGCTGCTCGCCGGACTGGATTCCGGCGGGTATCTTGAGGTCGACCGAAGCGCCGTCGATTCCCGGCAGACTGATCGATCCGCCCAAAGCGGCAGTGGTGAAGGTCACCGGGCAGTCGGCGATCAACGTCGTCCCTTCGCGCGCGTAAATCGGATGCCGCTTCATGTGGACGAACAAATAGAGGTCACCGTCGGCGGCGCCGCGCACGCCGGCCTCGCCTTCGCCGGCGACGCGGATCCGCGTGCCTTCATCGACTCCGGCGGGGATTTTGACCGACAGCTTGCGCTGTGACAGCGCGCGGCCCTCGCCATGGCAGTTGGCGCAAGGATCGCTGATCACCTCGCCCGAGCCGCGGCAGGTCGGGCAGCCGCGCTCGATGACGAAAAAGCCCTGCTGCGCCCGGACCTTGCCCATGCCGCCGCAGGTCGCGCAGGTGGTCGCGCAATTATCAGTGCGGGTGCAGCCGCGGCCGTGGCATTGCTCGCAGGTCGCCATGGCGTCGACCGTGATGGTCTTTTCGACGCCGGTGAACGCTTCCTCGAGGCTGAGCTCCAGGTCGTAGCGCAGGTCCGCGCCCCGCGCGGCGTTCTGCCGGGCGCCGCGCGGGTCCATGAACTCGCCAAAGATGCTCGAGAAGATGTCGGAGAAGCCGTTGAAGCCGGCTTCGCCGAACGGGTCCTGGCCGCCGCCGCCGTTCTGGAAGGCTGCCTTGCCGAAGCGATCGTAGGCCGCGCGCTTCTGCGGATCCTTGAGGATGTCGTACGCCTCGTTGATCGCCTTGAAGCGGGCTTCCTTGTCGGTGCAGCCATTGAAGCGGTCGGGGTGGCATTCCTTGGCGAGCTTGCGGTAGGCGGCCTTGATCGCGGCCTCGTCAGCGCCGCGCTGGATGCCCAGCAGATCGTAATAGTCCTGCTCGACCATCAGTGCTTCCCACCCCTACGCAGTACAGGATCCGGCGCCGCTCCACGAAGGTAGCGGCGCCGCATCATCAGCCCTTATTCTCTTCGTCTACCTCGGAGAAATCCGCGTCGACGACCTCTTCCTGCGGCTGCTCGCCTTCCGGAGCAGCAGCGCCAGCCTCGGGCCCGCCGGCAGTTTCGGTCTCGGCCTGCTGGGCCTTGTACATTGCCTCGCCGAGCTTCATCGCCGCCTGCGTCAGCGCGGCAGTCCGTTGCTGCATCTCGTCGGAATCGCCGCTTTCGACCGCGGTCTTGGCCTCGGCGATCGCCTTCTCGATCTCTTCCTTCACATCGGCGGAGACCTTGTCGCCATGCTCGGCGAGCTGCTTCTCGGTCGAATGGATGAGGCTTTCGGCGTTGTTCTTGGCCTCGGCCGCAGCGCGCCGCTTCTTGTCTTCCTCGGCGAACTGCTCCGCTTCCTTGACCATCTTCTCGATGTCGGCGTCGGCAAGGCCGCCGGACGCCTGGATGCGGATCTGCTGCTCCTTGCCGGTGCCCTTGTCCTTGGCCGACACGTTGACGATGCCATTGGCGTCGATGTCGAAGGTGACCTCGATCTGCGGCACGCCGCGCGGCGCCGGCGGGATTCCGACCAGGTCGAACTGGCCGAGCACTTTGTTGTCGGCGGCCATCTCGCGCTCGCCCTGGAAGACCCGGATCGTCACCGCGTTCTGATTGTCCTCGGCGGTCGAGAAGACCTGGCTCTTCTTGGTCGGAATGGTCGTGTTGCGGTCGATCATCCGGGTGAACACACCGCCCAAAGTCTCAATGCCGAGCGACAGCGGGGTGACGTCGAGCAGCAGCACGTCCTTGACGTCGCCCTGCAGGACTCCGGCCTGGATCGCCGCGCCCATCGCAACGACCTCGTCCGGGTTGACGCCGGTATGCGGCTCGCGGCCGAAGAATTCCTTCACCCGCTCGCGCACCCGCGGCATCCGGGTCATTCCGCCGACCAGCACGACGTCGGCAATGTCCTTGGCGTCGATCCCGGCGTCCTTGAGCGCCTTCTTGCAGGGCTCCATGGTCCGCTCGATCAAATCCTCGACCAGCTTTTCCAGGTCGGCGCGGGTGATCGTCTCGACCAGGTGCAGCGGGGTCGTCGCCCCGCCTTCCATGCGCGCGGTGATGAACGGCTGGTTGATCTCGGTCGTCGCAGCGGATGACAACTCGATCTTCGCCTTCTCGGCAGCTTCCTTGAGGCGCTGCAGGGCAAGGCGGTCGGTGCGAAGGTCAATTCCTTCCTTCGCCTTGAACCTGTCGGCGAGCCAGTTGACGATCCGGGCGTCGAAGTCCTCGCCGCCGAGGAAGGTGTCGCCGTTGGTCGACTTCACCTCGAACACGCCATCGCCGATCTCGAGGACGGAAATGTCGAACGTCCCGCCGCCAAGGTCGTAGACGGCGATCGTCTTGCCGTCTTCCTTCTCGAGGCCATAGGACAGCGCCGCAGCGGTCGGCTCATTGATGATGCGCAGCACTTCGAGGCCGGCAATCTGGCCGGCGTCCTTGGTCGCCTGGCGCTGGGCGTCGTTGAAGTAAGCTGGAACGGTGATCACCGCCTGGGTGACGTTCTCGCCGAGATAGGCCTCGGCGGTTTCCTTCATCTTCTGGAGTATGAAGGCCGAAATCTGCGAAGGGGAGTAATCCTTGCCGCCGGCCTGGACCCAGGCGTCGCCGTTGGCGCCCTTGACGATCTTGTAGGGCACCAGCTCGGTGTCCTTCTTGGTGATCGGGTCGTCGAAGCGGCGGCCGATCAGGCGCTTCACCGCGAAAATCGTGTTGTCCGGGTTGGTGACCGCCTGGCGCTTTGCCGGCTGGCCGATCAGGCGTTCGCCGTCCTTGGTGAAAGCGACGGTCGAAGGCGTCGTACGCGCGCCCTCGCTATTCTCGATCACCTTGGGCTTGCCGCCTTCCATGACGGCAACGCAGCTATTGGTCGTGCCCAAGTCGATCCCGATGACCTTGGCCATGTTTTCTATCCCTCTTCTTACAGCCCCACTTCGGCCCCCAAATCAGGCAGCCGAACAGTTGAATTCATGGGCGATATAGGTGGCCGCAACCCGACGACAAGGACTGCAGCAAGAGACAGTTAACGGCTGATCACAGCATCGCCATCCCGCCATTGACGTGAAGTGTTTGGCCGGTGAGGTATCCGGCTTCGCGGCTTGCAAGGAAGACGCAGGCGGCGCCGATGTCATCGCCGCTGCCCATTGCACCGACCGGAATGCGCGACAGGATGCTCTCGCGCTGCTGGTCGTTGAGCGCGTCGGTCATTGCACTGGCCATGAATCCGGGAGCGACCGCGTTGACCGTGATCCCGCGACTTGCAAGCTCCTGCGCGACCGACTTGGTCATTCCGATCAGCCCGGCTTTCGAAGCCACGTAATTGGCCTGGCCGGGGTTGCCGGTGACGCCGACCACCGAAGTGATCGAGATGATCCGCCCGAACCGTGCCTTCATCATCGGCCTGGCGGCGGCGCGCATCAGCCGGAATGCCGCCTCGAGGTTGATCCTGATGACCTCCTCGAATTCCTCGTCCTTCATCCGCATCAGCAAATTGTCGCGAGTCACGCCCGCATTGTTGACCAGGATATCGAGCTTTCCGCCGAGCGCCTCGACGGCCTGGGTCACAAGCTGGTCGACCGCCGCCCCGTCGGACAAGTTGCACGGAAGCGCGACGTGATCGCCGCCGAGACCGGCGCGGAAGGTTTCGAGCTTCTCCACATTGCTGCCCGACACCGCCAGCCGCGCGCCCTGCCCCGCCAGCGCTTTGGCGATTGCGCTGCCGAGACCGCCGGAAGCGCCGGTCACCAGCGCGGTCATTCCTGTGAGATCAAACATTCCACTCCCCGTCATGCTGAACTTGTTTCAGCATCCATTTTCGAGACCCGCATCGCACTTCACCAGAATGGACCCTGAAACAAGTTCAGGGTGACGGCTCACGCGATCTCCCTCGCAAGCGCTTCGATGTCCTCGATGGTCATCAGGCTGGTGACCTTCGCGTCCGGCGCGATGCGCTTGACCATCGAGCCGAGCACCTTGCCGCCGAGCTCGACGAACTCGTCGACACCGGCGGAGGCCATGTTTGCAACGCTTTCGCGCCAGCGGACCATGCCGGTAACCTGCTCGACCAGCTGGTTGCGGATCGTGTCTGGATCGGTTTCCGGCAAAGCGGTGACGTTGGCGTAAAGCGGAACGGCCGGCGGCTCGATTACGACATAGCTCAGCGCGTCGCGCATCGCTTCAGCAGCCGGCTCCATCAGCGGGCAATGGAACGGAGCGGAGACCGGCAGCGAGACCGCCCGCTTGGCGCCCATGTCCTTGGCAATCTCGATCGCCCGGTCGATCGCGCCTTTGTGCCCGGAAATGACCACCTGGCTTGGGTCGTTGTCGTTGGCGACGGCGCAAACTTCGCCCTGAGCGGCAGCGTCGGCGATCCTCTGCGCAAGCGCGAGGTCGGCGCCCAGAAGCGCGGCCATCGCGCCCTGCCCGACTGGAACGGCCTGCTGCATCGCTTGTCCGCGCAGCTTGAGCAGCTTTGCGGTCGTGCCGAGGTCGAACGAGCCGGCCGCACACAGCGCCGAATATTCCCCGAGCGAGTGGCCCGCGACGAAGCTCGCGGCTTTCCTGAGGTCGACACCGCCGTCCCTGGTCAACGCACGGAACACCGCGATCGAATTCGCCATGATCGCCGGCTGCGCGTTTTCGGTCAGCTTGAGCTCGTCCTCCGGCCCATCGCGCATCAACCGGAACAGGTTCTGGCCGAGGGCTTCATCGACCTCGCTGAAGACGTCGGCCGCGGTCCGGCTCGCGTCTGCGAGCGCTGCGCCCATGCCCACTGCCTGGCTGCCTTGCCCCGGGAAAAGGAATGCGCGCATCGATGCCCCTTGTTGTGATTTCGCGTGCGCGCGGCCTAAGCTGCCCAGGGGCAGCTTGCCAAGCCTTGTTGGGGATCAGCCAATGCATAACAACCTCGCCGATCAGCGATCCGACACGCGGAGCGCGCGGGGGCTGGGGCCGTGGATGAGCCTGGCGATGGTAGTGGGAGCGATGATCGGCTCCGCAATCTACCTCCTGCCCGCCGTGCTGGCTCCGTACGGGCCGAACATCACCTTCGCGTGGCTCCTGTCGATCAGCGGCACGATGTGCATCGCGCTTGGAATGGCGCGGCTGGCGGCGAATATTCCGGGCGGCCCGACTGCTTACGTGACGAGCGCATTCGGCGACGTGCCGGCCTTCCTGACAATGTGGAGTTATATGGTCTCGGTTTGGTCAGGCATAACGGCCGTGGCGTTGGCCGTCGCCGGCGCCTTGTCCTACGTTTTTCCGGCAATCGCTTCGGGCGTTGGCTTGTTCATTGTCGCCGCCGGATCGATTATCCTGCTCGCGATCTTCAACCTGATCAGCGTCCGCACCGCGGGCCGGCTTCAGGTGACAGCGACCATGATCAAGCTCCTGCCGCTCCTGGCCGTTCTGGTCCTGGTCGCCGCCAAGGTCGCCAGCGGTCATCCGGTCGAACATCTGACCCCGACACCAATTGCGCCGCAAGGCATCCTCGCCGCCGCTGCGCTGACCTTGTTCGCGCTCACTGGCTTCGAAGTCGGCCCGATCACCGCTCCGGTCACCGAGAACGCCGAACGCAACGTCCCGAGGGCGCAGATCATCGGCGTCGCCGTCACCGGATTCATTTACCTTACCGCTACGTTGGCCGTGCTGTGGCTTCTGCCCAGCGCCTCGGCGGCCACGAGCAGGGCGCCGTTCGCGGAAGCAATCGCGCCGTGGCTCGGTCCGGTCGCAGGAACGATTGTGGCGCTGATTGCTGCTATTAGCGCTCTTGGCGCCAACAATGCGCTGATGCTGGGCGTTGCTGAGCTCACACGCTCGGTCGCCCAGCGCGGTGACTTACCGTTGATCTTCGCCCGCACCCGAGCCAACGGCGTGCCCTATGTCGGGATCGTCACCGCAGCGGTGCTATCGATTGCGCTACTGATCTTCAATTCGGCGCCGGCTTTCGTCAGCGTCTATGCGTTCGTCGCTTTGGTTTCAGCGATCGCCACGCTGCTGCTCTACGCGATGTGCTCCGCGGCCGTGCTGAAGCTCAGGCTGACCGGCGGCCTCCTCGGAACAATCATCGCGGTGATCGCGGCGCTCTACTCGCTGGCGATGTTCTTTGGCGCCGGTTGGGAGGCGACGAAATGGGGCCTTCTGTTTGCCTTGTCGGGAATACCGATCCGATGGCTCAGCCGGCGCTATAACGCGTTGCGCTCCAGCCCGGAGTCGGCGGTGAGCTAAGCCGCGCTTCGGGAATCATCTGACGCAGCTTCTGCGCGAAGCTCCGCAGGCACACTTCGCTCGTCCCGAGCGGACCCGCCCGGTAGCTTGGCGACTGCATGCCCAGCTGGACCCGCGTAATCAGCTCGGTATCCTCGGCATTGACCTGGCGATTGATGCGCCAGTTAAGGTGCCGGGCGATTTTCATCTCGCGGCGGTCGTCGGGTAGCGCATAGCTAATCTCCCGGATCACGGTTTCGGTGCCGCTGATGGGCAGGAACTGCATGAAATCGACCTGGTCCGGGTAGATGTCGAAGGCGACGTTTGGAAACAGCTTGTAGTAGAGCCACTTACGCTGGTGCGATGGCGGCAGGTGATCGACCGCCGGAAGGTGCCGCTGGTAGATCCGCTCCGACGAGTTCGTGGAATCCTTCTCGATCAAATCGCCTTCCATGCGGTCGACATGGCCGTTGGCCTCGATCCGGTAGTTGCGCCCGAACAGGCGGGTCAGGCCTGGATGCCCGACGGGAATGTGGAGCCCGTCCGAATAATTGTCGGCGATCGTCTTCCAGTTGAGCGGGCGCGGCCGAAGCGTCACCCGGCCGATCGCGCGCAAATCCTCGAAGCGATACAGCGCCACTTCGTCGGCATAAGGCGCCATCATCTCCACGACCGAAGGAGCGCCGGGCTCGAGGGTGACGAACAGGAACCCGTGCCATTGCTCGAGCGCGACCGGGAACAGCCCCAATTTCTCGGTCTGGAGTCCGGGATATTCGTTGCGGTGCGGAACGCCGACGAGCCGCCCGTCGCGAGCATAGCTCCACGCGTGATAAGGGCAGGTCAGCACCTTGGCGCAGCCGCCATCGCCATCGACCAGCCGCGAGCCGCGATGGCGGCAGACGTTCGAGAAGGCCCGCACCACGCGGTCGTCCCCGCGGATGACGATAACGCTCTCGCCGAGATATTCGATGCTGCGCCACTCGCCGGGCTCGGCGATCTCGCTCACATGGCAGACGACCTGCGGCGCCTGGCGCAGGAAAGCCTTCTTCTCGGCCTCGAAGAATTCCGGATCGTAATAGAGCCAGCCGGGCAGGCTCATCCCGTCGAGCGGATCAGCGGCCGGCCGCACCGATTTCAGCTGTGTCGCCATTGCGCCTTCTCTGCCATTCCGGCCCGCCGCAGTCCAGCCAAGCACCTCCCGGGCCTTGCCTTTTCGGCTTCCCTTCTTCATAGGCCCACCGCTGGCGCACGGCACTCCCGCTGCGCCTGTAATTTTTAAGACGACAGCCGGAGGGGCGTCCGCATTGGGCGGCGTCAGCAATCGGCCAAAAGAGAGACGCTAAGACATGCCGCTCTACGAGCATGTTTTCCTCGCGCGCCAGGACCTTGCACAGGCACAGGTCGATGCGCTCGCGGAAAACGCAACCAAGATCATCGAAGACAATGGCGGGAAGGTCGTCAAGACCGAGACCTGGGGTCTGCGTTCGATCGCTTACCGCATCGCCAAGAACCGAAAGGCGCATTACGTCGCGCTCGATGTCGATGGGCCGCCGGCCGCGATCGCCGAGCTCGAGCGCCAGTCGAACATCAACGAGGACGTGATCCGCTTTTTGACCATCAAGGTCGATGCCCATGAAAAGGGCCCCTCGGCGATGATGCGCCGTGGCGACAAGGAGCGCGAGCGCCGATCCGACCGCGGCGACCGCCCTGACCGCGGGGACCGCAGCGAGTTCCGCGCCGCCCGTGAAGAGGAAGTCGAATAATGGCCCGCGCATTCTTCCGCCGCCGCAAGAGCTGCCCGTTCTCGGGCAAGGACGCGCCAAAGATCGATTACAAGGACATCCGCCTGCTCCAGGGCTTCATCTCTGAGCGCGGCAAGATCGTCCCGTCGCGCATCACTGCGGTCTCCTCCAAGAAGCAGCGTGAGCTGGCTCGTGCGATCAAGCGCGCGCGCCACATCGGCCTGCTTCCCTATGTCGTGAAGTAAGGAGCCGCCGAGATGGAAGTCATTCTGCTTGAACGCGTCGAGAAGCTCGGCGCCATCGGCGACGTGGTGAAGGTCAAGGACGGGTTCGCCCGCAACTACCTTCTGCCCAACAAGAAGGCGCTTCGCGCCAATGAAAACAACCGCAAGCTGTTCGAAGCGAACCGCGCGCGGATCGAGGAAGACAATGCCAACCGCCGCTCCGAAGCCGAACAGGCTTCATCGGGCGTCGACGGCAAGACTGTCCAGCTGATCCGCCAGGCGTCGAACACCGGCCAGCTTTACGGCTCAGTCAGTGCCCGCGACATCGTCGAAGCGCTCGAAGGTGTCGGCGCCAAGGTGACCAAGAGCCAGGTCGTGCTCGACCGCCCGATCAAGGCGATCGGCGTGCACGACGTGAGGATCGCGCTCCACCCCGAGGTGTCGGTGACGGTCAAGGTCAACGTCGCCCGCTCGCCTGAGGAAGCCGACCTCCAGGCGCAGGGCGTCGACGTCATGGCTCAGATGTTCGAGCGCGATGCGCCCGATCTCACCGAGCAGGACGAGACGGCCGCCGAACCTGGTGTTGCCGCCGAAGAAAATGCGGAAGCTGCCGAGACTCCGGCCGAAGAAGCTGCGGCCGAAGAAGCCGTGGTCGAAGAAGCTCCGGCTGTTGACGGCGAGGCCGAACAAGCCTGAGCAACCCCACGTTACGCGACGCAAAAGGGCCGTCGTTCTCCGGATCGGCGGCCTTTTTTTGGTCGCTCAGCCCGACGCTGCGCCAAGCCGTTCGTCGCAAAGCCGATTCAGCTGTCGGAACGGTTGCCGTCCCGCCCTTGTTCTACAGCCCAGAGCAAGCGGGGGCCGATGTGAGGGAGTATTGTCACATGGCTGAAGAACGGGACGACAAAGACTTTGGATCTGAATCCGAAACCGGCAAAAATGACGAGCAGACCACTGGCCAGCAAGGCCAACAGAACGAATTTGGGCAGCAGGGCCAGCAGGCCGGAAGCCAGGGTGCGCCGGAAACGATGAGCGGCCAAGGCGGCCAGCAAGGCAGTCAATTCGCCGGTCAGAGTTCTGGCGGGCAGAGCTCGAGCGGCCAAGGCCAGTCGAGCAGTGGCGGCGAAACGCTGAGCACCGATCAGGGCGCCGGCGCCGGAACCGGCACGAGCGGCCAGAGCGGCGGCTTCGGTCAGGAAAGCACCGGCCAGTCCGGCTCTGAGGACGAAGGCTTCATCGGGTCGCAGGGCGGCGGCTCCGACGAATATCTGCGAGAAGGCGGATCGTCGGGCGGCGAAACTGGATCGTCGGGCGCCGGCGCGACCGGCGGAAGCGATTTCGCCGAGCAGGGCCGCGGCGCGCTTGACGAAGACGAAGATGAGCCAAGCGGCAGCGGCGGCGGGGGCTCGTTCTAGCGCCCGATCGCCGCCATGAATTGCGCCGCGCTTCAGTAAGGGGCGCGGCGCTTTTCTATGCGGGCTCCTTCGCGAGATAGGCGGTTTCCCGCTCAAGCCATTCGGCAAGGCTGGGACGCGCCAGCATCCGGTCGACATAAGCGAGCGTGCGGGGATAGCGCTTGGAGTCTACCTTGGTGTTCGTATGCCGGAAGTTCGCGAACGGGCTTGCAACCGCGATGTCGGCGAGGGTCAGCTTATCGCCGACCAAATAGCCGCCGTCGTCGGGGACGACCTTTTCGAGATAATCGAGGATTGGCGGAAGGTCGTGGAGTTCAGCGGCATTGGCGGCCTCGAGGTCGCCCGGCCGCCCCATGAAGCGGGGCGCGACGATCAGGTTGAAGAAGATCTTCGCGCCGCACGAAAACAGGATCGTATCGGCGAATTCCTCGAACCAGATCGTTTTGCCGCGCAGCTTCGGCTCGCTGGGAATGAGTTCCGGCTCGGGAAATTTGGCTTCCAGGTAGTGGATGATCGCGCTTGAATCGGCGAGCCTGTAGTCGCCGTCGCGCAGCGCCGGCATTTTCTTGAAGGGGCTCGCTTCAAGATAATCAGGGCTGTGGTCTGGGAAGCCGGTCGGCTGGAGGTCGAGCGCGATCCCTTTCTCGCTCGCGAAGGCGAGCACCTTGCGGACGAATGGTGACAATGAAGATCCGTAGAGAATCATGGCCGAACGCCTTCCCAAAAGCGGTGAGCGGCGGAGACCGGCACCCCACTCGCCCGTTGAACCGTCCGAAGCAGTAGGAGAGGAACAAATGCGCGGCAACAGCAGCAAGGACGAAGCCCGCAACAACCTGCATGATCCGACACTACGCGACCGCGACCTCGCCCGCGGGCGGGACTGCGACCGCGGAGAAGAAACCGAAGGCGCCCGCCGATCACCGGATCGGCCGCAAGGACTAGGCCACCGACTCATTATGTCGCAACCAGATCCGGATTGAAGCGAGCTGG
>JAZJZB010000035.1:0-943 GCA_040390085.1 Pseudomonadota bacterium
GCGGGTCAATGCCGAGGACACGGTGCTCATCACCCGGGTCCAGCGCGGCATGGAAAGCGCAGCTTATGAAGCCGGGCCGCTGGGCAAAAGCGAGGTGTGCCTGCGCAGTTTCGCGCGCCGGCTGCGCGGGTTCATTCCCGAGGCGCGACTGGAGCGGGCGCCGCCGCCGGGGTGGTCGCGCGGGAATTAAAGCGCCGCGATAGATAGCGGATGGGCAAGCCGGCGGCGGCTAGCCCGAAACCCCACAAAGTCGGCTCGAGCCCGGCACCGGCGAACATCGCCACGCCGTAGATGAGTCCGACCACGATCACCGGTAGCCATTTGCCGCCGATCCCGAGCTTGAGCGCGGCCGCGGCGCAGACCACGTAGAGCACCAAGGCGGCAACGGTCGAAACCAGGGTAATGAAGACATAGACCGCGACGAAATCCTTGCTGCTGCTCGCAAGCACGAGCAGTCCCGCCATGATCGCGGCGAAGCACAGTGAGCCCACTGGCGCGCCCGCGGCATTCGAGCGGCGGAAGAAGCGCGGCAAGTCGTCCGCGACGGCCAGAGTGCGCCCGATCTCGGCGGCGAACAGCAACAGCGAATTGGCAGTCCCGAACGCGCTCACTGAAGCAATCGCGGCGACCACCGCGCCGGCGACGCTGCCGAGGATCGGCGCGATCGCGTCGGCGAAGGGCGCGCCGCTCTTCGCCGCCACCGCGCTCGACAGCAGCATCAGTGCGGAAATGGTCGCGGTGAAGTAGATCGCGCCGGTGAAAGCGGTTCCGGCAAGCGTCGCGAGCGGCACGTTCTTTTCGCTATTGTCGGTCACCGGAGCGACCACCGCGGCGGCCTCGAACCCGGTCAATGAAAACAGCATCAGCGCCGCCGCGGCAGCGATTCCGGCAAGGGTCAGCGGGACTGGCGCAAGCGGCTCGGCCGGGACGCCGCTGGCGAAGC
>JAZJZB010000035.1:953-1593 GCA_040390085.1 Pseudomonadota bacterium
GATGACCAGGAACACCGCCGCGAGCAGCGGGATAATCTTGATCAGAGCGGTCGCGATCTGCAACCCTCCGGCGGAGCGCACACCGCGAACATTGACCAGGAATAGAATGAAGATCGAGCCGAGCGCGATGACGATCAGACCGATTGCGCTGCGAGCCCACGGAAACAGGTAGCCGAGACCGCCGGCAATCGCGACCGCCACCCCGGCCACTCCGGTCCATTGCGACACCATATAGCTCCACAAGGTCAGGAATGCGGTGTTCTCGCCGAACGCCCGTTCGACATAAACAAATGGTCCGCCCGGGACACGCGCGGCGAGCAGCGCGAGCGCGAGCGCGAGGCACATCGTCCCGCCGATGGTGACCGCGAACGCGGCGACGATGTTCGGGCCGAAGGGCGCGAGCGTCGCTGGGAGAAGATAGATGCCGGTGCCGATCATCGATCCGACGACCATCGCCAGGCTCATCCAGCGGCCCAATTTGCGCGGCGCAATCGCTTCGGTCATGCCGGTTCCCCCGAGATTGGAGCGGGGTTGGCAAGCTGCGATGCCCGGCCTAGTCCGCGCTCGATATAAAGCACAGACGAGCAGGAATTTCGATGCGGGCATTTATTTTTCCGGGGCAGGGCAGCCAGTCGGTCGG
>JAZJZB010000036.1:0-32663 GCA_040390085.1 Pseudomonadota bacterium
AGGTCAAGCGCACCATGTGGTCGCGCCGCGCCCAGGAATATGAAGCGAAGATCAACTCGGGCGACCTGACTTCGATCGCCGAAGTAACCCGCGACCTGTTCCGCCCCGACGACGCTCCGGAGCAGAGCTATTCCGAGCGGCAGATTTTCGAAGCCGCTTCGTCGCGTCTCGCGCGCGAGCTCGGCGCGATGGAGCAGACCGACGAGAAGTCGGCGCTCGTCAAGATCCTCGAGATCCTCAACAAGGCGGCGCTGATCCATCACAAGGCCAAAGAAGTCGCCTAAGGCTGCCGGGGGCAGCCGTGAGCGGCGGCCTTAGGGCCCCGCTTCCGGTCGACAGAGAAAGGGCGCCCCGCCGCGGGCGCCCTTTTTTTGCGCTTGCGGCTGCTGTTGTCGTAGTGTATTGCTACGATAACACAGTCGGAGGAACCAAGCATGCGCACTTCAGTCGCGGTCCTGATTGCCGCCACCGCCACTGTAGCCGGTTGTGGCCGGGTCCACGCCGAAGGCGGCGGCCCGACGGTTTCCAGAACCTACCAGGTCGGCAACTTCCAGCAGATCGAGGTCGCCGGCCCTTATGAGGTCGAGGTGCGCACCGGCGGCAAGCCTGGAGTCTCGGCCCGCGGCGCGCAGAAGCTGCTCGAGAAGACCATGGTCGAGGTCAAGGGCGACAAGCTCGTCATCCGTCCGCAAGACAACGGCGGTTGGTTCCACTTCGGCTGGCACAGCAAGGGCAAGGCGGTCTTCGCGGTGACCGTTCCAAAGCTCAGCGCAGCGACCATCGCCGGATCGGGCGACATCAAGGTCGACAAGGTCCAGGGCGATTCGTTCGACGGCACGGTTGCGGGTTCCGGCGGGCTCAACGTTGCCGCGCTGGACGTCCAATCGCTGAAGCTGTCGATCGCCGGCTCGGGCGGGGTCAAGGCCGCCTCGGGCCGCGCAAGGTCCGCCAGTTATGACATCGCCGGATCGGGCGACATCGATGCCGGGGCAGTCGCCGCCAACGATGCCAAAGTGTCGATCGCCGGGTCGGGCAGCGTCCGCGCCCATGCAACCGGTACCGCCGACGTCAGCATCATGGGCTCGGGCGACGTCCAGGTCGGCGGCGGCGCCAAGTGCAGCGTCCACAAGTCCGGATCCGGCGACGTTCGCTGCTCGTAATTCGGAGTCGCTCTTAAAGCCGCCTTAACCATGATCGGGGAAGGTGTGCCGATGCGCACCTTCCTCATCGCCACACTCGCGACCGTCGTCCTTGCCGCCCCGGCCGACGCTGCGACGCGCAATTTCAGCATCACCAGCTTCACCAAGGTCCGCGTCGAAGGCCCATACAAGGTCAGCGTCGCCACCGGAGTCGCGCCCTTCGCGAGCGCCTCGGGCGCAGCGGCAGCGCTCGATCGGGTCGCAATCGATGTTCGCGGAGACACGCTCGTCGTCCACAATGCGATCGGCTCGTGGGGCGGCTATCGGGGCCAGGACCCTGGGCCGGTCGAGATCAAGGTCGGCAGTCACGACCTCGGCAGCGCCTGGCTGGTCGGATCGGGCACCATGGCTATCGACCGCGTGCGCGGCCTGACCTTCAATCTGTCGCTCCAGGGATCGGGGGCGGCGCGGATCGGCGCGGTCGACGTCGACCAGCTCGGCGTCAGCCTCGCCGGATCGTCCGATGTTCGGCTCGCCGGCCAGGCGCTCAAGCTGACCGCGACGGTCCGCGGGATCTCGAGCCTCGATGCCGCCGCGCTGTCGGTCAAGGACGCGACCATCGCCGCCGAAGGCGCTGCGACGATCAAGGCCAATGTCGGCAATTCGGCGACAATTGGCGCCTCCGGCCCGGCGACGATCGAGCTTGCCGGCCGGCCCGCGTGCACCTTGCACACGAGCGGGTCGACGACCGTCAGCGGGTGCCGCTAACCCTTAGTTGACGCTTGCGCGGGCCTCAACGCCCGACAGGAAATTCCACAGCGCGCCGGCAAGCTCTTCGCCCGCAGCGACGGCTTCCGCCTGCTCGCTTTCCGGCAGCCGGTCGAGCAGTGCGCGGCACACCGCGCTGTGCTCGACGTCAGCGCTCTCATGGACCCGGAAGAAGCGCAGCGTCTCCTCGTCGCTGATCCCGTAGCGGTCGATCAATCCCTCGATCTTGGCGCTGGCGACGCCGGGGAACTGGCTCTCATAAGCATAAAGCGCGCCGAGGCCCGCCGCGTAGGACTGGCGCGACAGCCTGCGGAAGGCGTCGATCAGCGCCCGAGTCTCGGCATTGAGCTGCTGCGCGCGAACGCCGTCCTCGCCTTCGCCGAGGCCGGCGGCGAACATCAGCCACAGGGTCGCATGGTCCTGCTTGCCCGACTCGATGCCTTCTTCCTCGGCGAGGTTCTCGGCGAGCATCCGCCGCCCGTCGCGGTCGGGGCAGTTGCTGTGCACCGCGCTGACCGCGCTCGGGAAGGCTTCGACGTGATGGAAATATTGCCGCGCATAATCGCGCAGCGTTTCGAGCGGCAGGCGGCCTTCGGTCCATGCCTGGTAGAAGGGATGGCCGAGCATGGCGCGTTCAGCGACCTTGGAATCGATTGCCGTTGAAACCGTGAATTCCGACATGGCTGCCTCCGTTTTGCTGGTCGGTTCGCGATAGTGGCGAACCCTAGATCAACGCAAGGACGGCGAGCCGCATGTAGAGCAGCGGCGGCAGCTCAGAGAGGCCGCTGTCATCGCCATCCTCGCCGGGCGCATCGGCGGCTTCGAGGTAGCGCCAACCCTGGTGCGCGCGCTTGGGATAGGGCGCGATCAGCTCGAGCTCGGCCGAAAGGACGATGTCGATTCGCCCGTCCTTGCGCGGTTCGAAGCGCAGGATTTCCTGCCGGCCGACCAGCCGGTGCTTGACGATCCAGTGGATCGAGCCGCCGATCAGCTCATCGGCCCGCTTCGGGCGCATTCGGGTAACCACCCGCATTTCACCGCCCGAGGCGCGGGCCGCGACTCGCTTCTGAAGCGCATCCACGGTTCGGCACCCGAACGCGACCTTGGTGAGATGAAGCTTGGGCACGGCTTAAGCGATGCCGAACTAGTCAAAGATTCGCAATCGCTTAGCGGCCGAGGCCGACCAGCGCCGCAAGCCCGAGGAAGCTGAAGAATCCGGTAACGTCGGTGACCGTCGTCACGAACACCGCCGACGATACCGCCGGGTCGATGCGCAGCCGTTCGAGGGTGACGGGCACGAGAATCCCGGCGAGGCCGGCCGCCAGATTGTTGATCACCATCGCCGCGCCCATGACCGCGCCGAGCAACGGATTGGCAAAGACCAGCGCGACGCCGGCGCCGATCAGCACGCCGAGCGAAATCCCGTTCGCGAGCGCGATCGTCAGCTCGCGCGCAAAGGTCCGAAGCGTATTGGATTCGGTCAGCTGGTTGGTGGCGATCGCGCGCACCGCCACCGCGAGCGTCTGGGTGCCGGCGTTGCCGCCCATTCCGGCAACGATCGGCATCAGCACGGCGAGTACGGCGAACTTGCCGATCTCACCCTGGAACAGGCTGACGACGCTCGACGCGAGGATCGCCGTCCCGAGGTTGACCACCAGCCAGAACAGACGCCGGCGCACGGTCATCCGGATCGGCTCGTTGATGTCGCCCTCGCCCGCGCCCGACAGGAGCAGCACGTCCTCGCCGGCTTCTTCCTGGATGATGTGGACGACGTCGTCGACGGTGATCATTCCGACCAGCCGCCCCTCATCATCGGTCACCGCGGCCGAGACCAGCGCATATTTCTGGAAGCGCAGCGCGACGTCTTCCTGGTCCATGTCGACCGGGATCAGGGTCTGCTCGTGCCCCATGATTTCGGACACCGGCGTGCTGCGCGGCATCCTGAGGATCGTCGACAGCTTGCACGTCCCGACCGGATGGTGCGCCGGGCTGACCACGAACACTTCCCAGAAATCGGTCGGCAGGTCGGCGGTCGAGCGCAGATAATCGATCACCTGGCCGACCTTCCAATGCTCGGGCACCGCGCACAGCTCGCGCTGCATCAGGCGACCGGCGGATTCCTCCGGATAGCTCAGCGCTTCCTCGACCGCTGCGCGGTCGTCCGGCTCCATCCGCTGCAGCACGGCCTGCTGGTCGTCGCGGTCGAGATCCTCGATCAGCGCGACCGCGTCGTCGGTCTCGAGCTGGCCGGCGATGTCCGCGACCTGCTGCGGCTCCATCTCGTCGAGCAGGCCCTCGCGAACGTAATCGTTCATCTCGGCGAGCACGTCGGGGCTGATGATCCCGGCCAGCGCCTTGACCAGCCCTTCGCGCTCGTCGCGCGCGGCAAGCTCGATCAGGTCGGCGATGTCGGCCGGGTGGAGCGGCTGGACCAGCTTGCGCGCGGTCTCGTCGTCGCCGGCGTCGACCGCGTCGAGCACCCGGTCGACGAACTCGGGCCGGAGCCGGTCTTCCTCATCTACCGGTGAGGCCGAATCATTGGCGCGTGCGGCGGCGATGGGCTCGCTCTCGCTCATGTCCTCACGCCTCTCCTGAACCGGTGGCGCCCTCCTATGGTCGCCGCCGCTCTGGCGCAACCATCGCCATGCACCTAAATCGCCCCTGTTTCGAACAGTTCATCATGGAGTTCATCATGGCCGACGCCGACCGTCTTACCTTCACCCTTTCGACCGGCGGCGACGTCGTCATCAAGCTCCGCCCCGACCTTGCGCCGGGCCATGTCGAACGCATCACCGAGCTCGCCAACAGCGGCTTTTATGACGGGGTCCCGTTCCATCGCGTGATCCCCGGCTTCATGGCCCAGGGCGGCGACCCGACCGGGACCGGCACCAGCGGCTCGAAGCTCCCCAACCTCAAGGCCGAGTTCACCCGCGAGCCGCATGTCCGCGGCACCGCCTCGATGGCCCGTACGTCCGAGCCCAACAGCGCCAACAGCCAGTTCTTCATCTGTTTCGGCGACGCCCGCTTCCTCGACGGCCAGTACACCGTTTGGGGGCAGGTCGAGAGCGGCATGGAATATGTCGACGCGCTGCCGGTCGGCGAGCCGCCGCGCGAGCCCGGCAAGATCGTCAAGGCGACGGTTGGCTAGGGCCACTTTGTCCTTCGAGACGCCGCTTCGGCAAGCTCAGCGGCTCCTCAGGATGAGCGGATCGGATTCCGCCGCTCATCCTGAGGAGGGACTGAGAGCGCGAAGCGCGTCGAAGGCCCGTCTCGAAGGGGATGACCGATGAACAAGGTCGCGCTGGTCACCGGCGCTTCGGCTGGTCTTGGCGTCGAGTTCGCGCGCCAGTTGTCGAAGCGCGGTCACCGGCTCGTCCTCGTTGCGCGGCGCAATGAACGGCTTGAGAAGCTTGCCAGCGAACTCGGAAACGCGCGGGCGTTGGCGATCGACCTCAGCAAGAAAGACGCCACCGCCAGGCTGATGGCCGACCTCGAGGCCAATGGCGAAACCGTCGACCTGCTGGTCAACAATGCCGGCTTCGGGCTGATCGGCCGCTTCGCCGAGCTCGACGCCAAGCGCGAGCGGCAGATGATCGACCTCAACGTCGGCGCGCTGACCGAGCTGTGCCGCGCGGTCGCGCCGGGGATGATCGAGCGCAAGTCGGGCGGAATTCTCAACGTTGCCTCGACCGCGGCCTTCCAGCCGGGGCCGAAGATGGCGGTCTATTTCGCGACCAAGGCGTTC
Organism: Pseudomonadota bacterium; assembly: GCA_040390085.1. Lineage (GTDB taxonomy): Bacteria > Pseudomonadota > Alphaproteobacteria > Sphingomonadales > Sphingomonadaceae > Sphingomicrobium. The sequence continues at coordinate 5,653 of JAZJZB010000036.1, forward strand.
GTCCTGTCGCTGAGCGAGGCGCTCCACGAGGAATTGAAGCCGCACGGAATCAAGGTTTCCTGCCTGTGCCCCGGTCCGACGCGGACCGAGTTCGGCGAGGTCGCAGGCTTTGGCGGCAATGGGCTGTTCGACCGCGTCGCGATGGAGTCTCCGCAGGTCGTCGAGGCCGGCCTGGATGGGCTCGACAAGAACCGCGCAGTCGTCGTTCCGGGCTGGATGAACAAGGTCACCGCGGCGAGCACGCGCTTCGCTCCGCGGCCCATCGTCCGCAAGATCGCCGGAGCGATCAAATATTGAACCACAAGCGAAACGCACCAGTTTGATGCGTGAAGAAGCGGGAGCCGGGAGCAACCATGCCTGAAGCAGACACGATCGACCGCATCAAATCACGCAAGGTGCAGGTCGCCAGCCTCCCGCCCGCCGACAGCGGCCGCGGCTTTGCCCGGCTCCCCGACAAATTGATGGACGAGCTCGACCTCAACGAAGGCGACGTCATCGAGATCGTCGGCAAGCGCACCACCGCGGCGCGCGCGATCCGGCCCTATGGCGAGGACCAGGGCATCGACATCATTCGGCTCGACGGCCTGCAGCGCGCCAACGCCGGCGTCGGCTCCGCCGATTATGTCGAGGTCCGCAAGGCCGAGTCCAAGGCGGCAACGCGCGTCGTGTTCGCGCCGGCCCAGCCCAACGTCCGACTGCAGGGCTCGGCGGATGCGCTCAAACGCACTTTCGCCGGGCGGCCGCTGGTGGAAGGCGATGTGGTCGCCACCGCCGGCCACCAGCGGATCAACGCCGACATGCCGGACCACATCCGCCAGCTGCTCAACGCCCCGGCTTTTTCGCTCCAGGAACTGCGGCTGGTCGTGGTCTCCTCAACGCCCAAGGGCATCGTCCACATCGACAGCAAGACCACGGTCGAGCTGCTTCCCGAATATAAGGCCGAGGACGGGCAGCGCCGCGCCGACGTCACTTACGACGACCTCGGCGGAATGCGCGACACGATCGACGCGCTGCGCGAGATGGTCGAGCTTCCGCTCCGCCATCCCGAGCTGTTCCAGCGCCTCGGGGTCGATCCCCCCAAGGGGGTTTTGCTCCACGGCCCGCCGGGCACCGGCAAGACCTTGCTTGCCCGCGCCGTTGCCAACGAAAGCGCGGCGCAATTTTTCCTGATCAACGGGCCCGAAATCATGGGCTCGGCCTATGGCGAGAGTGAGCGCCGGCTGCGCGAGATTTTCGAGCAGGCCGCTCAGGCCGCGCCGTCGATCATCTTCATCGACGAGATCGATTCGATCGCGCCCAAGCGCGGCCAGGTTACCGGCGAGGCGGAAAAGCGCCTGGTTGCCCAGCTGCTCACCCTGCTCGATGGGATCGAGCCGCGGCAGAACACGGTGGTGATCGCCGCCACGAACCGGCCCGAAGCGCTCGACGAGGCGCTGCGCCGTCCCGGTCGTCTTGATCGCGAGATCGTCGTCGGAGTCCCCGATGAGCCCGGGCGCCGCGAAATCCTCGGCATTCACACCCGCGGAATGCCACTCGGCCCCGACGTCGACCTCGATGACCTCGCCCGGCGCACCTACGGCTTCGTCGGTGCGGACATTGCCGCATTGACCCGCGAGGCTGCGCTCGAAGCGGTGCGGCGGATCATGCCCAAGCTCAACCTCGCCGAGGAGGCGATCCCGACCGAGATTCTCGACGCGCTGTCGGTCGGGTTGAAGGACTTCGACAATGCGCTGAAGCGCGTCCAGCCGTCGGCAATGCGCGAAGTGATGGTCGAGGCGCCGCAGATCCGCTGGGACGATGTCGGCGGGCTCGACGCGGCGCGCGACCGGCTGCGCGAAGGGGTCGAACTTCCGCTCAAGCATCCCGAAGCCTTCCGCCGCCTCGGCATCCGCCCGGCCAAGGGCTTCCTGCTCTACGGCCCGCCGGGCACCGGCAAGACTTTGCTCGCCAAGGCGGCCGCGCGCGAAGCGGAGGCGAACTTCATCTCCACCAAGGCCTCAGACCTGCTCAGCAAATGGTATGGCGAGAGCGAACAGCAGATCGCCCGGCTGTTCAACCGCGCGCGCCAGGTCGCGCCGACGATCATCTTCTTCGATGAAATCGACAGCCTGGTGCCCGCGCGCGGCGGCGGGCTTGGCGAGCCGCAGGTCACCGAGCGGGTGGTCAACACCATCCTGTCGGAAATGGACGGGCTCGAGGAGCTGCAGAACGTGGTGGTCATCGGCGCCACCAACCGCCCAACTTTGATCGACCCGGCGCTGCTTCGTCCCGGCCGGTTCGACGAGCTGATTTACGTCGGGGTCCCGGACACCGAAGGGCGCCGCCGGATCCTCGCAATCCACACCGAAGGCATGCCGCTCGCGGCCGACGTCGACCTCGAGAAGATCGCCCGGCGCACCGAGCGTTTCACCGGCGCCGACCTCGAGGATCTGGTGCGCCGCGCCGGCCTCACCGCGCTTCGCAACGGGCTCGATGCGGCGACCGTGACCATGGCCGATTTCGAGGTCGCGCTCGCCGAGACGCGGGCTTCGGTGACGCCCGAGATGCTCGAGGAATATGACAACATCCAGGAGACTCTGAAGAGCGAGGCGACGCGGCCGATGGGCGGGATCGGCTTCGTGCTTCCGGGAATGCTGCGGCCAAAAACCGGCGGCAAGTCCTAGGCCGCGAGCCTGCGGCGGCCGACCAGGGCGAGGCCGACCAGCAGCAATGCGAAGACGGCGAACGGCAAATCGGGGTGCCAGCCGTAGAGGCTGATCCCGACCGCCGGAGCGAGCACATAGCTGATCCCGTTGGCCGCGGTGATCACGCCTGCGACCGCGCCTTGCTCGGACAGCGGTACCGCGAGCGATGCCCCGGCGGTGAAGCCCGGGCGGGTGAAGCCGAAGCCGAGCGAGGCGATGCCGAAGCCGATGGTGATTCCATAGAGGTCGGTCGACAGCATGGTTCCGATCAGGCCCGCGGCAGCGATCAGCGCGCCCGACAGGATCAGCGCGCGCGGATCGAGACTGAGGCGCGGGATCAGTCCCCATTGCGCGCCGAGCGTCGCCGCTGCGCCGGCCATCATCACGATCGCGATCGGCCCTTCCGAGCCCGACGGCGCCAGGTGCAGCCGGTCGATGATGAAAAAGCCGATGCAGGTCAGCGTTGCCGCCTGGGCGTGGCCGGCGGCGACTCCGGCGGTGATCCACGGGCGCACGCGCGGGTCGCGCCAGCTCAGCCGCTTTTGCCGCCGCGGCGCCGTCGCGGCGACCACGCTTGCGCCGGTCGGGGTGGTGGCCAGCGAAGGATAGCTCATTGCAGCGCCATGTCCGACGCGGCGGCCGAGCCGGTCGTTCGGAAGCCACAGCAGGATCGCGGCGAACACCGCCGCTGCGATCAGCGCGAACGCGAACAGCGGGCCTGCGAGACCGAGCACCGGAAGCACGAACAGCGGCGCGACCGCCGGTCCGATGATCGTCCCGAGCCCGAACGAGGAAGACAGCGCCGACAAGGCGGCGACCCGCCCGCTGCGCCGCGTCCTGGACGCAAGATAGGCCTGGGTCGCCGACGGCGTCGCGCAGCCGAGGCCGCCGTAGATCGACCGGAACAGCCCGAACAGCGCGAAGGTCAGCGCGCCGCCGATCCATTGGTGAAGCCCGCTGAACAGCGCGATCCCGCACAAGGTCATCGACAGGATGAATCCGCTGACCCCCATCAGGGTCAGCGTCTTGCGGCCATGATGATCGCTCTTCTCCGCCCAATAAGGCGCGAGCAGCACCCACAGCACCGCCGACCAGGTGTAGGCGATCGCAACCCAGAAATCCTTGATCCCGATCTCGCGCCCGATCGCCGGCATAATCGATTGCAGCGCGGTATTGCCCGCGGCCGCGACCAGCATCGCCGCATAGAGCAGCAGGAAATGCGTCGTGGTCAGCGCGCTCGCGCCGACGCCGCCCTTGCGCGCGATCGAGGCCACGCAAGCCCGCATAAGCAGGCGCGGCGCGAAGCGGAACCTCTTCGTCGCAATATTCGCGCGCTTCGCGGAACGAGCAGCAGCGTCGCGCGACTTATAACGTTCGGAAACTTGCCAAGCGGCGGCACATTTGCCAACGCTCCGGCCCTTCGCCGGCCCCGAACGGAGCATCCATGTCAACATCACCCGCGCGCACGCTGAAAGGATCACGCCGACTTCAGCGCCGCCGCGACCGCCGTTCGCCGAGCCCGCAATGGCAATTCCTGCGCGGCTTCTTCAAGAATCCGGTGATGGTCGGATCGATCATTCCGTCGAGCAGGGTGCTGATCGAAAAGATGCTCGATCCGGTCGATTGGGCGAACACCGGATTGTTCGTCGAATATGGCCCCGGCGTCGGGACATTTACCCGGCCAATTCTCGACCGACTTGCGCCCGACGCGACGCTGCTGACGATCGACACCAACGCCGATTTCACGCGCTACCTCAAGGAATCGATCGACGACGACCGGCTGGTGACCGTCACCGGATCGGCGGCCGACGTCGAACAGATCCTCGCCGACCGCAACCTCGGGTCGGCTGATTATGTGCTGTCCGGGCTGCCATTCTCGACGCTTCCGCCGGGTGTCGGCGATTCGATCGCCGAAGCGACTTCGACCGTGATCCGCCCGGGCGGCGCGTTCCTGGTCTATCAGTTCAGTCCCAAGGTGCTCGATTTCATCAAGCCGCATTTCGCGCCGATCAAGCGCGGGTTCGAATGGATCAACGTTCCCCCGGCCACGCTGTTCTGGGCCTATAAGGGCGAGCCCGCCGAAGCCTAGCGCTCGATCCGGATATTCAGGCGGCGGGTCACTGTGTAGTCGAGGACGTTCACGAGGAAATGGGCGATCGCCCATTTGATCCTGCGCCACGGGGTCGCCCGGCGCTTGTGCAGCGCAGGGGTGATCTGCTTGCAGTCCTCGAGCTCGCGCTCGAAATAGCCGCGCATCGCCGCAGCGAAGCCGGCGTCCTTGATCCGCAGCATGACCTCCAGGTTGATGTAGAAGCTGCGATAGTCGAAGTTGGACGAGCCGATGTGGACGACGTCGTCGACGATCGCGATCTTGGTGTGCAGCTTGGCCGGCTGATATTCATATAGTTCGACGTGGCGCCGAAGCAGCCGGCTGTAGCTGTGGCGAGCGGCGGCGATGGTCGAATTGTTGTCGGACTTGGCGGCGTTGATGATCCGCACCTGGCCGCGCCGGCCGATCCGTCCGATCCGCCGAAGCATTGCTCCGGGCGGTGCGAAATAGGCAAAGATCATGTCCAGCCGGGTCGCGCGTTTCATGTCGCCGCCGATGCTTCGCCACCAGCTGTTGCGCATGCTCAATGGCCCGCTGAACTTCCACTGCAGGACTCCCCGCCACTCGCTATATTCGCCGATCATCCGCCTGAGTGATCGGAGCGTCGATTTCTTTCGCTTCGACCACCGGAAGATCACGTCGAAATAGCGGCTGGCCATCGCCACTTCCTCGCCCTCGATGCGAAGCCACAGGTCGCGCCAGTGCTGAGGTCCGGTGTCGGTCAAATAGGTTTCGTCGATATTGGCGCCGCCGAGGATCGCGATGCGGTCGTCGGCGGTGATCAGCTTCTGATGATTTCTAAGGAGATAGCGCCGCCCGTAAGACGGATTGAACACGCAATACTCGCCGCCGGCCTGGGCGAGGTCGGCGAAGAATTTAGGCGTTGCGTCCGAGCCGAAGCCATCGACCAGCAGCCGCACGTCCACGCCGCGCCGCGCAGCTCCCAGCAACGCATCATGGACCAGGCCGCCGACGTGGTCCGGATTGAACATGTACATCAGCATCTTGAGGTTGTGCCGGGCACCGGCGATCAGCGCCAGCAGCGCCCGCAACCGTCCCTCGCCGCTGTCGATCACCTCGAGCGCGTTGCCGTTAATCTCGGCCCGGATCGCCGGGTTGGTGACCGGTTCGGCTGGGTGGTCGGCCATGAACACTGCTTTCCTTGACTTTTCGGAACCCCGCAAGCTATTGGCGCGGCCTTCCTGACATCCCATATCCCTTCAAACGGATAGGCTTTGCGGAGCGGCTAATGGCGCGCGTTACGGTTGAAGATTGTGTTGATAAGATCCCGAACAGGTTCGACCTCGTCCTGCTCGCGGCCCAGCGTGCGCGCCAGATTTCGGGTGGAGCGGACCTGACGATCGATCGCGACCGCGATAAAAATCCGGTCGTCGCGCTGCGCGAGATCGCCGAGCTGACGGTCAAGCCCAAGCATCTCGAGGAAGCCGTGGTCACCAACCTGCAGAAGGTTCGCGTCGACGAAGAGGCCGAGACCGAGGAGCTGGCCTCGCTGAGCGAAGCCGCCGAAGCGCTGCGCCTCACCGCTGCAGCGCCGCCGCGTCCAACCCCGTCGGGCGGGGACTACGAGTAGGCTTCGCCCTACACCGCTCATCCTGAGTAGCTGCTGAGCGAAGTCGAAGCGGCGTATCGAAGGACCGTCCTTCGATACGGGTCTTCGATGCCCCCGGCATGAAGCCGGGGTTACTCAGCCCCTACTCAGGATGAGCGGAATTTTTCGTGCTGGAACAAGCCATAGGCCGTCGATACACCAGCCCCATGGTTCCCTTTTCGTTCGCAGGTGAAACCTTCCAGGCAACGCCTGACGGCGCGCTCTATTGGCCCGCCCGGCAGGCGCTGCTGGTGGCCGATTTGCACCTCGAAAAGGCGAGCTGGTTCGCCCGGCTCGGCCAGTTCCTGCCGCCCTACGATTCGCACGCCACGCTGACCGCGCTTGCAGCGGAGGTCGAGCGCACCGGCGCCAGGCGCCTCTACTGCCTCGGCGACAGCTTCCACGACCGCTTCGGCTGCGATCGTCTCCCGACCAGCGCCCGCGACCTGCTGACCTCGCTGACCGCCACGCTCGACTGGACCTGGATCGTCGGTAATCACGATCCGGGCTTCTCGGACCATTGCGGCGGGCGGATCGAGGACGAATGCGAGATCGGCGGAATCGTCCTCCGCCACGAAGCCGTGCGCGGCGACCGTCGGCCGGAAATCTCGGGTCACTTCCACCCCAAGCTGAAAGTGCATGTGAAGGGCCGCCAGGTGTCGCGCCGCTGCTTCGTGACTTCGGCGACCAAGATTATCATGCCCGCGTTCGGCTCGCTCACCGGCGGGCTCGACGCGAATCATCCGGAGATCCTGGGGTCGGTGGGTGGCAAGGCGGCCGCGCTGGTGCCGGTCTCCGACCGGCTGCTGCGCTTTCCGCTCGCGGCCTAGGCCGGCTTTACCTCGATCGCCATCGTGCCGGTCGGCGACAGCAGCAGCCGCGCGATCGCGGCCCTGCGCTTGCCGAAAGTCGCGGCTTGCAGCTCGTTGCGCGCCGCGTGGCGGTCGAACTTGAAGCCCTGGGCTTCGGCCGCCGCTTTCAGGCGGTCGAGATGCTCGTCGAGATTGGCGATCCCTTCCTCGGGATCGAATTGCATGGTCTCTTCGAGATCTGATGCTGGCACGGCTCTATGCTTCGCGGCTCGAACAGCAATGCGCAAGCCCTCAAGATTGCGCCGGTGCCGGCCTGTTCCTAAACCCCTGGCCATGACCATGGAAAAGACGCTTCTGATCGCCGCCGCTTTGGTGATGATGCTCCCGGCCGCCGCTGCAGCGCAGCCGGTCGAGCCGAAGGTCCAGGCGCGCATCGACCGGATCCTCAAGGCAACTCCGCTGATCGACGGCCACAACGACATCGCCGAGCAGCTCGCCGAAAATTACAAGCGGAGCGTCGACGGCCTCGCCAGCGGCACCGACAAGCGGACTCCAAAGCCGCAGATGACCGACATCGCGCGCCTCCGCCATGGCCGGGTGGGCGGGCAGTTCTGGTCGGTCTACATCGACGGCACGATCACGGGTGACGCGGCGATCCGCGAAACGATCGAGCAGATCGACATCGTGCGCCGGATGATCGCCGGCTATCCCAAGGACCTGGAGCTGGCTTCGACCGCGGATGACGTGGTCCGAATCCACAAGGCGGGGCGGGTGGCGTCGATGATCGGCGTCGAGGGCGGGCGTCAGATCGGCGGCTCGCTCGCCGCGCTTCGCCAATATTTCAATCTCGGCGCGCGCTACATGACCCTAACCCACAACCAGACCACCGAATGGGCGGACAGCGCCACCGACGATCCCAAATATGACGGCCTCAGTCCGTTCGGCGTGACCGTGGTCCACGAGATGAACCGGCTGGGCATGCTGGTCGACCTCAGCCACGTGTCGCCCGCGACCATGGCCGACGCCATTGCCGCCAGCCGCGCGCCGGTGATCTTCTCCCATTCCTCGGCGCGTGGCGTCGCCGGCCACCCGCGCAACGTCCCCGACCACGTGCTCCGTCTGCTGCCGGCGAACCGCGGTGTGGTGATGGTCAATTTCGTGCCCGCCTTCCTCTCGGACGCGGTTTGGAATTGGGGCGCCAGCCGTAGCGGCGAGGAAGCGCGGCTCAAAGCGATCCACCGCGCCAGCAAGGCCGATGTCGACGCCGGCCTAAAGGCGTGGGACGCCGCCCATCGCTCGCCGGCCGTGACCGTGAGCGACGTCGCCAACCATATCGAGCATATCGCCCGCGTCGCCGGCTACGATCATGTCGGCATCGGCGGCGACTTCGACGGGATCGACGCGACGCCCGCGGGCCTTGCCGGAGTCGAGGACTATCCCAAGCTGTTCGCCGAGCTGATCCGCCGCGGCTGGTCTGACGCCAACCTCGCCAAGCTCGCCGGCGCCAACCTGCTGCGCGTGATGCGCCAGGCCGAGGCCGTCGCGGCGTCGATGAAGGACGAGCCGCCGGCGATGGCCAAGCTCGAACCCGGCAAATGAGCGAACCGGCGCTTCGCGCGGCGATCATTCCAGTCACGCCGCTCCAGCAGAACTGCACCTTGCTGTGGTGCACAGCGACGATGCGCGGCGCGTTCGTCGATCCCGGCGGCGACACGCCGCGCCTCAAGGCCGCCGCGCAGCAGGCGGGCGTGACGATCGAAAAGATCCTGCTGACCCACGGCCATATCGACCATTGCGGCGGCGCCGGCATTTTCGCCGAACAGCTCGGCGTTCCGATTGAGGGACCTCACGAGGAAGACCGTTTCTGGATCAACCGGCTGGCCGAGGACGGCGTCAAATATGGCGTTATTGGCCGGCCGTTCGAGCCGTCGCGCTGGCTGGTCGACGGCGACCGGGTCACGGTCGGCGAGCTCAGCTTCGACGTCCGCCATTGCCCGGGTCACACGCCCGGCCACGTTGTCTTCCACAATGCGGAATCGAAGTTGGCGCTGGTCGGCGACGTGCTGTTCAAGGGTTCGGTCGGCCGCTGGGACTTTCCGCGCGGCGACCAGCAGCAGCTGATCTCCTCGATCACCGAGCGCCTGTGGCCGATGGGTGATGAGACCGCTTTCGTCCCCGGCCACGGGCCGATGTCGACCTTTGGCCACGAACGGCAGACCAACCCCTTCGTCGGCGACGCCGCTCTAGCGGCCTAGGCAATGCTCCGCGGCGCAAACCAGCGCCCATAGCGCAAGGCCAAGCAGCGGCAGGCTGGTGCCGATCATGCCCAACATGCGCCAGCGGCGGTTGTCAGCAGAATCCATGCCGATCGCGTGGGCAATGCGCGCGAGGATGAAGATCGCAGCGACAATGCCGAGAATCAGGCGGTCCGCGCCGGACAGCTCAAGGCCGCCGACCAGGATCAGGAAGAACGGCGCGTTCTCGGTAAAATTGGCTTGGGCGCGCATTCGGCGCAGCAACGGCTCATGGCCGCCGTCGCCGACGCTCACTTTGAAATCTTCGCGATATTGGGCAATTCGCCAACCGAGCCAGATGTTGACGAACACGGCCGCGGCGGCGGCGACGAGCGTGACTGGAACCGGCATCATATGCTTGTCTCCCCGACGCCTTGGTCGCACCGCCAGCTTAGCCTTGCAACAGCCGCTCCAGGCGCTATAGGAGCGGCGGTTCGCGACGATCCGGCCGCCCCCAGCGGGTTTATCCTGCTGAGATGAGGCGCAGATCGTCGCAATTTTTGTTGATTTTAAAGGTGCCGCAATGGCTGTCCCCAAGAGAAAAACTTCGCCGTCCAAGCGGAACATGCGTCGCAGCCATCACGCGCTGACGCCCAAGACGTTCCAGGAATGCCCGAACTGCGGCGAACTGAAGCTGCCGCACAACATGTGCGCGGCTTGCGGCCACTATAACGGCCGCGAAATTGTCCCGACCGAGGCTTAAGCTTTCCTAGGCCCATGAACGAGGGCCCGCGCATTGCGATCGACGCCATGGGGGGCGATGCCGGCCCCGCGGCGATGATTGGCGGCGCCGCTCGCGCGCTGCGCAAGGACCCGACGCTCCAATTCGCCTTCTACGGCGACGAGAAAGCGGTCGCTGCCGAGCTCGAGCATCACCGCCCGCTTCGCGACAAGTCGACCATCGTCCACTCGCCCGAATCCATCGCTTCGTCCGAAAAGCCGAGCCAGGCCATCCGCCGCGCACGCACCACCTCGATGGGCATGGCGATCAATGCGGTAAAGGGACAGATCGCCGACGCTGCCCTGTCCGGCGGCAACACCGGCGCGCTGATGGCCATGTCGAAGCTCGCGCTTCGCACCATGCCGGGGATCGACCGGCCGGCGCTCGCGGCGCTGCTGCCGACGCTTGGCGAGACCGACATGGTCATGCTCGACCTTGGCGCCAATACCGAGTGCGACGCCCAGAACCTGGTTCAGTTCAGCGTCATGGGCGCGGCCTATGCCCGCACCGTGCTCAGCCTTTCCAGACCGCGCGTGAAGCTGCTGAACATCGGCACCGAGGAATTGAAGGGCACGGAGGAGCTCAAGGCTGCCGCCGCTTTGCTGCGCGAGGCCGATTACCTGCAACTGCGCTTCGACGGCTTCACCGAGGGCGACCAGCTGTCGCGCGGCCAGATCGACGTGGTCGTGACCGACGGCTTCTCCGGCAATATCGCGCTCAAGACCGCCGAAGGCACCGCTCGCTTTGTCACCGATCTGCTGCGCCGCGCCTTCAAGAGCTCGCTTCGCTCCAAAGCCGGCTTTGCCCTGTCCAAGCCGGCGCTGAACCTGCTCAAGGTCCACCTCGACCCCAACAATCACAATGGCGCGGTCTTCCTCGGGCTCAACGGGCTGGTGGTGAAGAGCCACGGAAGCGCCAACACCAAGGGCGTCGCCAACGCGATCCGCGTCGCCGCGAGCATGGTCCGCAACGACATCACCCGGAAGATCGGCGAGGACATCGACAATTTCCGCGCGCACGCCTTCGCCAACGAGGCCGCGCAGTGACCCGGCGATCGGTGATTGCCGGCGTCGGCAGCGCGCTTCCCAGCCGCCAGGTCAGCAACGCCGACCTTGCGAAGACGGTCGACACGACCGACGAGTGGATCGTCGAGCGCACCGGCATCCGTAACCGCTACATCGCCGGCGACGGGGAAACGACCGCGAGCCTCGCCACCGACGCCGCGCGCCGCGCGCTCGAGCATGCGGGCCTTGCCGCGACCGACATCGACCTCATCGTGCTCGCCACCGCGACTCCGGACCAGACCTTCCCCTCGTCGGCAACGAAGGTCCAGGCCGCGCTCGGGATCAACGATTGCGTCGCCTTCGACGTCCACGCGGTATGCACCGGCTTCCTCTACGCACTGTCGGTCGCCGACTCGATGCTTCGCTCGGGCAATTCGTCAAAGGCGCTGGTGATCGGCGCGGAGACCTTCAGCCGGATCCTCGACTGGGAGGATCGCGCCACCTGCGTCCTGTTTGGCGACGGCGCCGGAGCGCTGGTCCTGAGCGCCGAGGACGGCGAGCGCGGGATCCTCGCGACCCGGCTTCACGCCGACGGCCGCCACAACGATCTGCTGTTCGTTGACGGCGGCCCCTCGACCACCGGCACGGTGGGCAAGCTGCGGATGAAGGGCCGCGAGGTGTTCCGTCATGCGGTCATCAACCTCGCCGCGGTGCTCAACGAGGTGCTCGCCGCCGCCGGGCTCACTTCGGCCGACGTCGACTGGGTGGTTCCACACCAGGCCAATGCCCGGATTCTCGACGCGACCGCCAGAAAGCTCGGCCTCGCCCCGGAAAAAGTGGTGGTCACGGTGGACCAGCATGCCAACACTTCGGCGGCTTCGGTGCCGCTTGCGCTCGACACCGCGGTGAAGGACGGGCGGATCAAGCGCGGCGATGTGGTCGTGCTCGAAGCGATGGGCGGCGGATTTACTTGGGGTGCGGCAGCGCTCAGGTATTGAATAATTTGGAATTTCCGGCAAATGTCGAATTGCCGACGGGGCGGGATTCCGTTACGAAAGCGTAATCGAAACGGCGGGGGCACGTCGTTCCAGGCGGGAGAATTTTCATGGCCGATCTCGGGATCGCGCGGCTTAACAAGGACGCGGACGCCGGCAATACCCTGACTCGCGCGGATCTCGCCGACGTCGTCCACCGGCGTCTCGGCCTGTCGCGGGCCGAATCGGCGGGGGTGGTCGAGCGCGTGCTTCACCACATGTGCCACGCGCTGTCCGTGGGCCAGAACGTGAAGGTTTCCGGATTCGGCACTTTCATCCTGCGCGACAAGGGCCAGCGAATCGGCCGCAACCCGAAGACCGGAGTCGAAGTGCCGATCGCTCCGCGGCGGGTGATGACCTTCCGCGCAAGCCAGATCATGCGCGACCGGATCGCGAAAGGCTGATCTTGGCAACCGCCGGCGAAAAGGACCCCGGCGCCCTCAAGACGATTGGCGAATTGTCGCAGGAGCTTGGCGTCGCCCAGCACATCCTGCGCTATTGGGAAACCAGGTTTCCGCAACTCCGGCCGATGCAACGCGCCGGCAACCGCCGCTACTATCGCCCGGCCGACGTCGCGCTGGCGCAGCGGATCAACCGCCTGCTCAACCACGAAGGCTATACCGTGCGCGGCGTGCAGAAGCTGCTGCGCGACAAGGAGGCGCAGGCCGTCGACGTTGCCACCGTCGCTCGTGAAATGGCCGACCAACCGGTCGCCCGGAATGAAGATCGCGCTTCCGGAGTCGACGTGTTCCGGCTGATCGCGCTCCGCAACCGGCTCGCCGACGCTCTCGAGGACTAGGCCGGCTCTTTCACTGCCGCAGTGGCGCGAAGCCGCTCCTCGACCCTGGCGATCGCCTGGTCGAGCGGGACTCGGCGCACCGGGACTCCGGGCGGAAAGGCGGCCAGCAATCGCGACGGCATCGCAGCGCTGAGGATCACAAACAGTCCGCAATCGCCTTGCCTGCGAATCAGGCGTCCGAACCCCTGGGCGAGCCGGGCGCGGACCACGCGGTCGTCATATTTGCTCCCCCCGCCGGCCATCCGCCGCGCCGCGTGAAGCACGGTCGGCCGCGGCCACGGCACTCGTTCCATCACCACCAGCCGCAACGATTCGCCGGGCACGTCCACGCCGTCGCGCAGCGCGTCGGTCCCGAGCAGCGAGGCGCGCGGGTCGTCGCGGAAGATGTCGACCAGGGTCCCGGCGTCGATCGGGTCGACGTGCTGGGCGAGCAGCGGCAGTCCTTCGCGCGCCAGCCGGTCGGCGATTCGCGCATGGACCGCCTTCAGCCGTTGGATCGCGGTGAACAGCCCAAGCGTCCCGCCCTTGGCCGCTTCGATCAGCCGCGCGTAGGCGCCGGCCAGCGAAGCAACATCGCCCTGCCGGACGTCGGTAACGATCAGCACTTCCGAGCAGCCGGCATAATCGAACGGGCTTTCCGCTTCGAAATGAGCCGCGCCCTGCGGCAGGTGGACAGCGCCGGTGCGGGCGTCGGCGGTCGGCCAGTCCTCGCCGCCGCGCAAGGTCGCCGAGGTCACCAGCACGCCCTCGGCCGGCGCGAGAACGGTCGCCGCGAGCGGCTTGGTCGGATCGAGCCAGCGGCGGTGGATCGCGACGTCGAGCTCGCGCCCGTCGATCCGCTCGACCGCAAGCCAGTCGACGAACTCGGGGTCGGCCTCGCCGCCGATCCGCGCCAGCAGGGCGATCCACGCGGCAAGCGTCTCGCGCCGCCACGACAGCCCGCGGATCGCTCCGTCGACGCGCGCCCGCGCCTGCGAATCAAGCCAGTCGGGGGCATCGTCCAGCACCGCCTCGAGCCGCCGCGCGAGCGCCGCGAGCGGCTTCTGCAGCGACTCGAGCGTCTGCATCGCGGCTGCCGCTTGCGAGACCAGCGCTCCATCGGCTTCGGCAAGCTCGGTCTCCAGCCCGTAACCGGCTTCCTGCGCCTTGGACCGCGCGTAGACGGTCCCACGAACCTCGGCGAGCAGCGCCTCGACCGGCCCGAACGGCGCGCCTTCGACCAGCCGCTGCAGCCAGCCGTCCGAAGGCAGGGCCTTGGCCGCCTCCACCGCCGCGTCGAGCGCCTTGGCGCCTTCCTCGTCATAGGAAGCGACGTCCATCAGCCGCGCGGCGAGGCCCCGCCGCCGCCCGCGCGAGCGGCCTTCGGGCCCGACGATCCAGCGGCGCAATTCGATCGCTTCCTGCCCGCCGAACGCGACCGCGAAGGTCGAATCGGCGGCGTCGAACAGATGATGACCCTCGTCGAACAGGATCCGCCCCGGCGAATCCTCGCGTGCGCGGGCGGCATTGATCATCACCAGCGCATGGTTGGCGATGACCAAATCGGCCTCGCGGCTGGCGCGCTCGGCGCGCTCGATGAAGCAGCGGCGATAATGGGGGCAGCCGGCATAGACGCACTCGCCGCGGCGATCGGTGAGCGCGGTCGCGCCGGCGCGGCGGAACAGGCTCGGAAGCCAGCCCGGCAAGTCGCCGCCGACCATGTCGCCGTCCTTGGAGTAAGCAGCCCAGCGCCCGACCAGCTGGGCGAGGATCGCGGCGCGCCCGGCGAATGCGCCCTGCAGCGCGTCCTCGAGGTTGAGCAGGCACAGATAATTCTCGCGCCCCTTGCGGATGACGATCCGGCGCGCGCGCTCCTCGGGGTCGCCGACCAGCTTCGGCCCCTCGCTGTCGAGCTGGCGCTGCAACGCCTTGGTGAAGGTCGAAACCCACACGGTGCCGCCCGATTCCTCGGCCCACAGCGCCGCCGGCGCGAGATAGGCGAGGGTCTTGCCGATTCCGGTGCCGGCTTCGGCCAGCAGCAGGTTGGGCGAATCCTTGGCGCGCTTGGCCGCGAACACCTGGGTCACCGCCGCGGCCATCGCCCGCTGTCCCTCGCGCGCTTCCGCTCGGCCGGTCAGCTGGTCGAGCTTCGCCCGCGCCGCATCTTCCGACACGGTCACCGTCAGTGGCGGCGGCCGCTCGGCGGCTTCGTCCCATTGCTTCAGTCGGGCGAACAGCATGCGCTCCCCGCCCTCCGGCGGATCGAGCCGCGCGGCGACCAGCGGCGCCCATCCCCAACCGAGCCGGTGCAGCGTTGCGTTCGACGTCCAGGCGCCTTCGCGCTGCGCCCATTCGGGATCGCCGAGCACGCCGAGCAGCGCCTCGGCAATCCGGCGAAGCGCGAGTGCGGCCTCGGCCTCGCTCGCCGGCGGCTCGAGGCCGACTGTCCTGCTGAGTCCCGCCACGGTCGGCACCGCGAAGCGCGCGGGGCGGAGGAAAGCGAACAGCTCGAGCAGGTCGAGCCCGCTCAGCTGGGGGTAACCGAGGCGCTGCCCGACGAGCGGCGCATTGAGGATGATGTGCGGAGTCTCGGCCGCCCGCGCGATCGCCTCGCCCCGACTCGCCTCGCGCGCGTCGCCGTGGCCGTCGGCAAGCCAGATGCCCGCATGGGTTGCGTGGAGCGCGGGAAGTGGCAAAGGAGCGGCCATTCCCGGACATTGGTGAAGCTGGAACAGAAGAGCAACGAATTTGGACGCCGAAACCCTCCGCTCTGCCGCAATGGCGTCCAAGGCCTGGCCTTACGAGGAAGCGCGCAAGCTGTTGAAGCGCTGGCCAGACGGCAAGCCGGCTGGCGACCCAATAATTTTCGAGACCGGCTACGGGCCGTCGGGCCTGCCCCACATCGGCACCTTCAACGAAGTCGCGCGCACCACCTTCGTCCGCCACGCCTATGAGGAGCTGACCGGCAATTCGACCCGGCTGATCGCCTTCAGCGACGACATGGACGGGCTGCGCAAGGTGCCCGACAACGTCCCGGATCAGGCGATTCTGACCGAAAATCTCGGCAAGCCGCTGACCAGGATCCCCGACCCGTTCGGGACGCACGAGAGCTTCGCCCACCACAACAACGCGATGCTGATGCATTTCCTCGACCGCTTCGGGTTCGACTATGAATTCCTGTCGGCGACCGACTGCTACACGTCGGGCCGGTTCGACGCAGTAATCCGCAAGGTGCTGCACGGCTGGGACGCGATCATGGGCGTGATGCTCCCGACCCTGCGCGAGGACCGCCGCAAGACTTACTCGCCGGTGCTTCCGGTCTCACGGACCAGCGGCCGCGTGCTCCAGGTGCCGGTGTCCGTAGTCGATGCCGAGGCCGGGCTGATCGCCTTCGACGACGAGGACGGCTCGCGCGTCCAGCAATCGGCGTTCGGCGGCCTCGCCAAGCTGCAGTGGAAGGTCGACTGGGCGGCGCGCTGGGTCGCGCTCGGGGTCGACTACGAGATGGCCGGCAAGGATTTGATCGACAGCGTCGTCCAGTCGGGCAAGATCGCCCGCGTCCTCGGCGGCCGCCCGCCCGAGGGCTTCAACTACGAGATGTTCCTCGACGAGAATGGCGAGAAGATCTCGAAGTCGAAGGGCAATGGGCTGAGCCTCGAGGAATGGCTGCGCTACGGCAGCGAGCCGAGCCTCAGCTTCTACATCTACCGCGAGCCGAAGCGCGCCAAGAGCCTGCACCTCGGCGTCATCCCCCGCGCGGTCGACGAATATCTCCAGTTCCGCGGCAATTACCGGAACCAGGCGCTCGACCAGAAGCTCGGCAACCCGGTCCACCACGTCCACGGCGGCAAGGTGCCGACGACGACGCTGCCGCTGACCTACGGATTGCTGCTGAACCTGGTCAGCCTGCCGGGCGTCGGCGACAAGGACACCGCGTGGAAGTTCGTCCAGCGCTACGCCCCCGGAAGCTCGCCCCAGACCGACCCCGAGCTCGACGAGCTGATCGACCTCGCGGTCAATTACGCACGCGACTTCGTCGCTCCGACCCTCCAGCGCCGACCGCCGACCGACGTCGAAGCGGAAGCCCTGCGCGACCTCGACGCCGAGCTTGCCAAGCTTCCGCCCGATGCGTCGGCGGAGGACATCCAGACCCAGGTCTTCGAAGTCGGCAAGCGCCACCCGTTCGAATCGCTGCGCGCCTGGTTTCAGGCGCTCTACGAAACGCTGCTCGGCTCGAGCCAGGGCCCGCGAATGGGCAGCTTCATCGCGCTCTACGGCATCGACAATGCCCGCGGCTTGATCGCCGAAGCGCTCGCCGGAGGGTGACGCAGCATCGCGGCACCGGCTCTATTGCCAGCCACGCCGCTTTATGTGCACGCTGGCGCGGGGGAGAACCGGCATGCGCACTCGTATCGGCATCGCGGCTGCGATAAGCCTGGCCGCGCTGGCGTTGAGCAGCGGATCGGGCGCCGCAGCACAAGCGCCGCTTCGCCCGGACCAGGCGGCGTTCCGCGATCTCTACCGGGAGCTCGTCGAGACCAACACGACATTGAGCAGCGGCAGCTGCACGCTCGCCGCCGAACGCATGGCCGCGCGGCTCCGCGCGGCCGGCATCCCAGCCAGCCAGGTGATCCTGTACGCCGACCCGGACCATCCCAGGGAAGGGGGTCTTGTCGCCGTCTTTCCGGGCACGTCGAAGACACTCAAGCCGATCCTCGGAATCGCCCACATCGATGTCGTCGAGGCCAAGCGGGAAGACTGGGCGCGCGATCCTTTCACGCTCATCGAGGAAGGCGGCTATTTCTACGCTCGCGGGTCGTCCGACGACAAGGCGATGGCGGCGATGCTGGTCGATACGCTGATCCGCTTCCAGCAGACCGGCTACCGGCCGCGGCGGACCGTGAAGATCGCGCTGACCTGCGGCGAGGAAACCAACGGGGCGTTCAACGGCGCGCAGTGGCTTGCGGCGAACAGGCGCGCGCTGATCGACGCGGAATTCGCGTTGAACGAAGGGGGCGGCGGAACCACCGACGGCAAGGGCAAAATCGTCGAGCAGCGCATGCAGGTCGGCGAGAAGATTTTCGCGACCTACCGGCTCGAAACCCGCAATCCGGGTGGGCACAGTTCGGCGCCGCGTCCCGACAATGCGATCTACGAGCTGGCGCATGCGCTGATCAAAGTGGAAGCGCACGAGTTTCCGCTGGAGATGACCGAGACCACGCGGACTTACTTCCGTGAGGCGGGCGCCGGCCGCAAGGACGCGACCGGGGCGGCAATGGTCGCGCTTGCCGCGAACCCGGCCGACAAGTCGGCCGAAGCGGTCGTCAACAAGGACCCGTCCCTGCACTCCAACCTGCGGACCACTTGCGTCGCAACCATGCTCGACGGAGGCCACGCCCGAAACGCCTTGGCCCAGCGCGCCGGCGCCTATGTCAATTGCCGGATCTTCCCCGGCCATTCGGTCGAATCGATCCGCGCCGAGCTGGCGTCGATCATCGGCGACCCGCAAGTGAGCGTGACCACGCTGCCGCCGCTCCGCCCCTCGCCGCCGGCGCCGCCGCTCGAGTCCAAGGTCATGGGGCCGGCCAAGGCGCTCGCGGCCAAATATTTCCCCGGCGTGCCGGTCGTTCCAGTCCTGGCCAATGGCTACACCGACGCGACCTTCCTCGGCGCCGTCGGCATCCCGACCTACGGAGTGCCGGGAGCATGGCACGATCCGGATGGAAACGGCGCGCATGGACTGAACGAGCGCATCGAAGTGCGCTCGCTCTATGTCGGCCGGGATTATCTGTACGACCTCATCAAGGCCTACGCCGGGAAGTAGGACCGTCTAGCCAAAACCGACGTTGGCTTCCCACCACTCCATCGCCATTGGCTATCCGTAGTACCAGCCGTTCAGGATTGCCAACGCGAACGCAATCCCAGCTGCGATGATCGCAAGCACCTTCCACAGGCGGCTCATCGAAAGCGCGACCAACCCGCGGTCATCGGACAGCTTTCAAGCCTTGCGTCTCGCGCCGCTCCTCAGTCGAGGTTTGCATGGCATCAATGTGCGTGACCGTCTTTATCGCCATGAGCGCATTCGGCATGTCGATGATCCTCGTGCGGCACTGTCGTCGTCTCATCGGCTCGCGCCTGCCCGAACTGAATGGTAACTCCGTCGAGTGCGGGGAGGTGATCGTGGAGTGACTGTCGAAGCTCTGCGGCAATTGCGTTCGCCTGCAAAACCGGCAGTTGGTCATCGACCTGCACCGTCAACTCTGCTCGCAATTTATGCCCGAGCCAGCGCGCTCTCGCATCAACTACCTGCTTCACGCCCGAAACATGTCCGGCAGCGTGCGCAATCTCGTCGCGGATCGAGGGATCGACGCCATCGAGACTTCGTGTGAACACGGCCTTCGCTGACTGCCAGACGATACCGAAGATGGCGACGGTGATCAGGAGGCCGACAATCGGATCGGCCAGCGCGAAGCCGAACCAGACGCCGGCAGCGCCGAATACGACCGCTAGGCTGGTCAGCCCGTCGGTCCGCGCGTGATAACCGTCGGCGATCAGCGCGGCGCTGTTCATCGCACGTCCCACGCGAATGCGGAACACGGCGACGGTTTCATTGCCAATAAATCCGACGAAGCCCGCTATCCCGACTGCGAACAGGTTGGTGATCGGGCGCGGATGGATCAACCGGTCGATCGCCACGTAGGCGGCGACCAGCGCGCTGAACAGGATGATCGCGACGATCAGGATACCGGCGAGGTCCTCCACTCGCCCGAGCCCGTAATTGAATGTCCGCGAGGGCTTGCGACGGACAAGCACAAAGGCGAACCACAACGGGATCGCCGTCGTCGCGTCGCCGATATTGTGGATCGTATCGGCGAGGAGTGCGACGCTGCCCGTGAAATAGACGACTGCAAGCTGGATCGCTGAGGTGATCGCCAGAATCACGAACGACCATTTGATCGCCCAGATGCCCCGCTCGGTTGAGGCGAGGCTTGCATCGATCACGCCGTGCGTATGACCGTGCCCGCCGCCGTGGCCATGACCTTTATGATCATGATTGTTCCCGTGAGCGGATGGTTGATCGCCGAACCCGAACCAGTCCTTGAACCTCCTTAACATCGATCCCTCACAGATATTTGGTGAGCGCCTTGAACTGGCGCAGAGCTTCTTCGCCGGACATCGCGGCGTTGTTTGCGGAATCGGCGATGCAATGCTGCATGTGATCTTCGACCAATGCCCGTTTGACCTTGCGGACGGTGCTTTCCACGGCCT
Source organism: Pseudomonadota bacterium (assembly GCA_040390085.1). GTDB lineage: Bacteria > Pseudomonadota > Alphaproteobacteria > Sphingomonadales > Sphingomonadaceae > Sphingomicrobium. The sequence continues at coordinate 25,968 of JAZJZB010000036.1, forward strand.
GAAGCTGTTGGGCGAGATCGATGCACGAGCGGTTCTCGGTCAGCATCGAAAGGATGGAATCGATGTGTCCCCGCGCCTGGGTGAGACCGCGGCGAATTTCCGGATCAGTTTGGTGTGCCACAGCGCCTTCCCTACCCCCTAGGGGGGAGGGGGTCAATGTCACCAACGCCTCAAACTGTCGCAGATCACGCGTGGAGGGATGGGCGTTTAACTACTCCGTTCATTTGCATTCCGACGTGGGTGCCCCAGCCGCCTTCAAGGCGGGGAATCCACCAGGCACATGCGCAAGCCCGCTTACGCCCATGTCCTGCAGCGTCTTGGCCGCGAGTGCGGAGCGGGCTCCGGAACCGCAATAGAGCACCAGCCGCTCGGCTTTGGCGAATTCGACCTTGTGCGACGGGCTTTCCGGATCCGCCTGAAACTCGAGCAATCCGCGCGGCACGTGGAGCGCGCCCTTGACGATACCGGATGAAGCAAGCTCGCCAGGTTCCCGCAGGTCGACGAACAGCACGCCTTCACGGCCGATCAGCTTCGCCGCGTCATCCGGTGAAATGCTCTCAACCTCGGCATTCGCGGCAGACACGAGCTGTTTGGCGCCTTGCTTCAACATCGACACTTCTCCTCAAAAGTCACCTACCCCTGCGGAGACTTCCCAGCGATCTGACGTGCGGCTCGGGAAAGGTCTTGCCGGCACTCGCCGCACAGGCGGTTGGCGGGAACGGCGACGTCGATCTTCTTTGGATAGGGCAGGTCCAGCGCGGCCATAATCTCGACGAACTCATCCACGGTCTTTCCGGCCAGCCGCGGGTTGCGCTCGCGCTCCTGGCCGACGGTGCTGACGTGGCGGTGATGATAATCGTGCGCCGGGTAGACCAGGCAATCGTCGGGCAGGGTGAACAGCTGTTCGGTGATCGAACGGTACAGCGTCTCCGCGTCGCCTCCCTGGAAATCGGTTCGGCCGGAGCCGTCGATCAGCAGCGCGTCGCCGGTGAACGCCCGTAGCGCTCCGGCGCTCTCGACAATGTAGGCGTGATGCCCGTCGGTATGACCAGGCGTGAACTTTGGGTGGAGGGTGAGCGAACCGACGCTGAGCGGCCGATCCTCCGCGACTCCGACATCGGCGCAGGGCAGCCCATCGACGGCAGGATGGGCGATTTTCGATCCGGTCAGGCTGCGCAGCGAGCAAGCGGAAGTAACATGATCGGCGTGAATATGCGTCTCGAGCGTGTAAGCGAGTTCGAGCTCAGTTCCTGCAGGATCGCAAGATCCCGCTCGAGGCTCTCCATGACGGGATCGATGAGCACGGCCTTGCGCCTGTCGGGGCAGCCAAGAAGGTACGAATAAGTCGCGGATTCCGGCTCGAAAAGCTGGCGAAAGATCATTGGTTTGCAGCCGCCATGAAACGTCAATAGGCAATCGAATTCGCGACGTTTGGTTCCCGGGTTCAGGACAAGCGGAGCGACAGTGCGCGCTGGCCTACCTCCCCCTCTTCTCCGCAATCCACCTGTCGATCTTCTGCTCCAGGATCGTCAGCGGCAGCGCGCCGCTGTCCAGCACCTGGGCGTGGAACTCGCGGATGTCGAACTTGTCGCCGAGCTCGGCCTTGGCGTGATCGCGCAGCCGCTGGATGGTCAGCGCTCCGGTCTTGTAGGCGACGGCCTGGCTCGGGATCGCGATGTAGCGCTCGACCTCGGCGGTCGCGTCGGTCTTCGACATGCCCGAATGCGACAGCATGTAATCGATCGCCTGCTCGCGGGTCCAACCCTTGGCGTGGATTCCGGTGTCGACCACCAGCCGCATCGCGCGCAGCATTTCGTCGTTGAGCGTCCCGAACCGCTGGTAGGGGTCGGCGTACAATCCCATCGGATAGCCGAGCGTCTCGGCGTAAAGCGCCCAGCCTTCGACATAAGCGGTGTTGCCGCCAAAGCGCATGAACGGCGGCAGCTTCTCATTCTCCTGCGCCAGGCTGATCTGGAAATGGTGGCCCGGCTCGCCTTCGTGGAGGAATAAAGTGGTCATTTCGGCCGTGCTGCGCGACGGCAGGTCGTAAGCGTTGAAATAGAAGGTGCCGGGCCGCGAGGCGTCGGGCGTGCCCTGTTCGTAGGAACCGCCGGCCTCGAACTTCTCGCGGAACGGCTCGTAGGGCCGGATCACCAGCTTGGCCCTGGGCATCAGCGCGAATAGCGCCGGAAGCTTGGGCTCGACCTTCTTCTGGATGTCGTAGAAGCCCTGCGTCAGCGCCTCGCGGCTCTTCGGCTGGAACTTCGGGCTGGTCCGCATGAACTCGAAGAACCGGTGGAGATTGCCCTTGAAGCCGACCTCCCTCTTCACTTTCTCGAACTCGCCGGTGATGCGGGTCACCTCGCCAAGGCCGGTCTGGTGGATCTGCTCGGCGGTCAGCGGCAGGGTGGTCGTCGACTGCAGCAGATATTCGTAAAGCTTGTCGCCGCCCTTCATGTACATCAGGCCGGCGCCTTCGCGCGCGCGGGACAGATATTCGTCCCTCAGGAAATCGCGCAGCCGGGTCAGCGCCGGGTAGATTTCATCGGTGATCGCGGCGCGATATTCGGTGGTCAGCCGCGCCTTGTCGGAATCGCTGATCCCGGCCGGGAATTCCTTCACCGGGCCGTAATAAGGCGAGTCCTCGGGCTTCATCTTGAGCTGATTGTCGAGCTGCTCGATCATGTTGCGGACGGTCATCTTGGTATCGACCACGCCCGACTGCTCACCCTGGCGGAGGCGCCCGATCGCGCGGTCGAGATAGATGACGAACTCTTTGTGGCGCTTGAGGTTGTTCTCATAATCCTCGAGCGTCTTGAACGGCGCAGCGCCCTTGCCGCTGGCGAAGGTCGGATAGAAAGTGTGGAGGCCGAAGAAGTGGTTCATCGGCCGCACTTCGGTCAGCGCGAGCAGGTCTGGCTGGAGCCCGCGCAGCGTGTCCTTGGTCTGGAACTCGAACACGTCATAGGCGAGCTGGTCGGTGGTATCGAGCTGGTCGCGCGGGATCGCGTGGAGCTCGGCAAGGTCATGCTCCGCGGCCGCCCGCTCGCCGGCATAATATTCGTCGGTGATGTTGTCGCCGAGATGCTCGGCATAGCGCAGGTCGCCGCGGAAGATCGCGTTCAGCGGGTTGCGCTTGAGGTTCGCCTCGTCGCTTTCCTTGAACAGCTGGAACAAGCGGTCGTGGGCGCTGACCTGCGGCGCCGCGGGCGGCGGTGGCGGCGCTTCGACCGCTGCGGGCGAGGCGGGCGCTTGCACCGGCGCTGGAGCAGTGCCGCAGGCGGCCAGCGCAAGCAGCGACGAAGACAGGATCAAAGTGCCAGCGATTTTCATGGTTCCCCCTCGGCGAGTCGTCCGGTGTATTAGCCGCCTAATGCAGAAGGGGCGCTACGGCAATGCCGCAACGCCCCTTCGACCAATGGCTGTCAGCGATCTACCAGAAGAAGCTGTAGATCACGTCGACGACTTGGCCGCTGTACATGTCGACCAAAAGCGCGTCGTTGTAATAGCGCACCCACTGCGTGCCCGCCGGCGCATAGGGTAGCCGGTACTGCCACGGGTCGTTGAGCCAGAAGCTGCTGCCGTAATAGCTCGGCCACATGCGCCAGCCGATCTGGTAGGGGCGGTAGCCCCAGCCGAACGGATCATAATAAGCGCCGAGCTGGAACAGCGAGCGGTGCTGGTTGCGCCAGCCGTCCCAGTCATATTGGCTGTTCTGGCGCCACGCCGTGCTCCACTGCGGCTGGCTAGTCGGCCGGCTCGCCATCGGCGGCGGCTGAGTGCCCGGCTGCGGCACGTTGCTGACCACCGGCGGGCGCATAGCCGCGCCGTTGGGCCCGGGACGCGCCGTCTGCCAGCGTGCACGGTCGGCGCCGCGCTCGAAGCGCTGGTCGATGACCGGCCTGGCGAACGGCTGCGCCGCCGGCCCGCGCCAGTCGCGCATCGGCTGGACGGCTTGCGGGCGAAGCTCGCCGCGCGGTCCGCCGCCGCCGAAAGCGTTGGGTACCGGCCGGACGACCGGCCGCGCATCGGCTGACCGCGCAAAGCCGCCAAAGCCGGCGGGCCGCTCGGCGCGCATGCCGCCGCCGAAGCCGCTCGACATCCGCTCGGTGCGCATGCCGCCGCCGAAGCTGCCGCCGCCGAAGCCGCCCGACATCCGCTCGACGCGCATGCCGCCGCCGAAGCCGCCCGACATCCGCTCGACGCGCATGCCGCCGCCGCCCGAACCGCCGCCGAAGCCACCACGTCCCGCGGCGACCGCGGGGCTCGCAAGCGCGCTGGCGATCAAAAGAGGGATCATGAATTTACGCATGGCACTTACCTTTCCAGTCATTACAACGGCTTTTGCGCCATTGCGGCTGAGCCATCGCTGAACTGTTTCGCCTGCGTATGTTCATCTTTGTCAGTAGGGTTCGCCGCGGGACGGCGCCTGCGCTGCCCGCGCGATCGCCTTGCGGATGCGCGGATAAGCGCCGCAACGGCAGATGTTGGGCAGCGCCGCGACCTGCTCCTCGCTCGGGCTGGGGCTCGCCTGAAGCAGCGCCGCGATCGCCATGATGAAGCCGGGTTCGCAATAGCCGCACATCGTCACCTGCTCCGCCAGCCACGCCTGCTGCACGGGGTGCGAACCGTCCGGCGACAGGCCCTCGATCGTGGTCACTGTCGCGCCTTCGAGATCGGCGAGCGTAACGCTGCAACTGTTCACCGCGCGCCCGTCGACGATCACCGTGCACGCCCCGCAATCGCGGCTGTCGCAACCATATTTGGTGCCGGTCAGGTTCGACGCGTCGCGCAGCGCCCAAAGCAAAGGAGTCGCCGGGTCGAGCTTGTAGTGGATCGGTTCGCCGTTGATCGTCAGTCGCGCCATTGGGCGGCAGGCTAACGCGCCTCCTCCAAACCGTCACCCTGAACTTGTTTCAGGGTCCATTTTGATGGAATGCGGAATAGGTCTCCACACAATGGATGCTGAAACAAGTTCAGCATGACGGGTGTAAACATGCCGCGCGTCATCACCAACAACGGCTATGACATCGGCTACGCCCAAGCCGGGTCGGGCGAGCGGACGGCGATCGTCTTCCTCCACGGGGTCGGCTCGGACAAATCGGTGTGGGCGCCGCAGCTCGAGCATTTCGGCAGCGAGCGGCGCGCGATCGCGTTCGATTATCCCGGCTACGGCGACAGCGACCCCGCGCCCGAAGGCACCACCCGCGACGATTATGCCGATGCGATCATCTCGGCGATGCACGAGCTTGGAATCGACCGCGCGCACATCTGCGGCCTGTCGCTCGGCGGGGTCGTCGCGCTCGCGCTCCATCACGCCGATTCGGACCGCTGCGCGTCGCTGATCCTTGCCGACACCTTTGCCTCGCATCCGGACGGCCATGGCATTTACGACCGCTCGATCGCTGCCAGCGAAAACATGCGTGTGCTCGCCGAAGCGCGGGTCGACGTCCTGCTCGCGCAGCCCGCGGATCCCGCGGTCAGGCGCGAGGTCATCGACACCATGGCCAACATCGACCCGGCGGCCTTCCGCATCGGCGCCGAAGCCGTGTGGCTCGCCGACCAGCGCGAGCGCGCCGGCGCCATCCGAGTCCCGACTTTGGTTCTGTGCGGGACCGAGGACAAAGTCACTCCGCCGTCGCTGTCGCGCGAATTGACCCACCTCATTCCCGGCGCGCGCTACGAGCCCATCGAAGGCGCCGGGCACCTCGGCAATCTCGAACGCGCCGACGAATTCAATACGCTGGTGGGCGCCTTCATTCGCGGCGTCGATTCGCACGCGTGAAAATTCTTGCGACCATGGCGCTCGGCGCGGCGGTAAGCGCGTCGAGGATCGCAACTCCGGACATTCACGCTCGCGCCTGACGGCAAGACGTTGACGGTCTCGTCGCGCAACCCGCACACCAATTCGATTTTTACGATCACCTCAGATCACAAGAGCCGCTCTTTGTGACTGTCCTACAGGCGCGCTGCTGTGCCATGCTGCGGCCATGCGCTGCCTCTATTCCGGATCGAGTCCGAACTTGCTGCCGGGCCCTCGCGCGCGCCCCCACCCGCGCGCGCGTGGCATCGACAACTTTGACAACTTTGTTGGATATGTGCGGTGAAGATCGCGTGCATCGGCGGCGGGCCGGCTGGGCTCAATTTCGCGATCTCGATGAAGCTTCGCGATGCGCGCCACGAGATCGAGATATTCGAGCGCAATGCGCCCGGCGTGACCTTCGGCTGGGGCGTCGTCTTTTCCGACCAGACGGTCGAAAACCTCGCCGCCAACGACCCGGTTTCGGCCAAGATCATCGCCGAGGAGTTCGCCCACTGGGACGACATCGACGTCCATTACCGCGGCCAGACCGTGACCTCGGGCGGGCACGGCTTCATCGGCATCGGCCGCAAGCGGCTGCTCGAAATCCTGCAGGACCGCGCCCGCGAGCTTGGCGTCGTGCTCCACTTCGAGGCCGAGTGTGATCCGGCCGATGCCAAGTGGAAGGGCTACGACCTCGTCATCGCCTCCGACGGCGCCAATTCGCGCTTCCGCGATGCGCAGCCGGAAGCCTTCGGAGTCGATGTCGATGTCCGCGCCAACAAGTTCGTGTGGCTCGGCACCTCGAAAGTGTTCGACGCCTTCACCTTCGCCTTCGAGGAGACCGAGCACGGCTGGATCTGGGCGCACGCCTATCGCTTCGCGCCCGACTGCTC
>JAZJZB010000036.1:32673-54806 GCA_040390085.1 Pseudomonadota bacterium
GCGGAAGCGATCGCCGCGTGCGAGAAATTGTTCGCCAATTATCTCGGCGGCCACAAATTGATGTCCAACGCCACGCATCTGCGCGGCAGCGCTGCGTGGCTCAACTTTAAGCGGATCAAGTGCGAGCGGTGGTCGAGCGGCAACGTCATCCTGCTCGGCGACGCCGCGCACACCGCGCATTTCTCGATCGGCTCGGGCACCAAGCTCGCGCTCGAGGACGCGATCAAGCTGGCGGATGGATTGAACCGCACCTCTCCGTCATTGCGAGGAGCGACAGCGACGAAGCAATCCAGCGGCGCCGAGTCTGGATTGCTTCGCTCCGCTCGCAATGACGAGCCGTTGTCCCTCGAGGCCGCGCTCGACGAATATGTCGCCGAACGGAATCTCGAAGTTCTCAAGCTTCAGAACAGCGCGCGCAACTCGACCGAATGGTTCGAAACGCTCGACCGCTACCTCCACTTCGAGCCGCTGCAATTCGCTTATTCTCTGCTCACCCGGTCGCAGCGCATCAGCCACGAGAACCTCCGCCTGCGCGACCGCGAATGGCTCGAGACGGTCGAGCGCTGGTTCTGGGAAAAGGCCGGCGTTCCGGGCAAGTCGGCGGCGCCGATGTTCGCGCCGCTCCGCTTGCGCGAGCTGAAGCTGGAGAACCGGATCACAGTCTCGCCGATGGCGATGTATTCAGCGGTCGACGGAATCCCCAACGACTTCCACTTCGTCCATTATTGCGAGCGCGCGATCGGCGGCGCCGGACTGCTGTTCACCGAGATGACCTGCGTCTCACCCGAAGGCCGGATCAGCCCCGGCTGCACTGGCCTGTGGAACGACGATCAGCTCGCCGCGTGGAAGCGGATCGTCGACTTCGTCCACGCCCAGTCCAAGGCGAAAATCTGCCTCCAGCTCGGCCATTCCGGCGGCAAGGGTTCGACCAAGCTCGGCTGGGAAGGCAATGACGTCCCGCTCGACGAGGGCAATTGGCCGGTGATGGCGGCCAGCGATATCGCCTGGTCCCCGGTCAACCAGACGCCCAAGGCCATGACCCGCGCCGACATGGACCTGGTGCGCGACCAGTTCGTCGCCGCGGTCCGGATGGGCCTGGAGTGCGGCTTCGACATGGTCGAGCTCCACGCGGCGCACGGCTATCTGCTGTCGAGCTTCATCACCCCGCTGCAGAACAAGCGCACCGACGAATATGGCGGGTCGCTCGACAACCGCCTGCGCTACCCGCTCGAAGTGTTTGCCGCGATGCGCGCCGCCTGGCCCCCGGACAAGCCGATGTCGGTGCGCATTTCGGCGACCGACTGGGCCGGCGAGGACGGCATCACACCCGACGAAGCGGTGCTCATCGGCGAGGCGTTCGCGCGCGAAGGCGCGGATTTGATCGACGTTTCGGCCGGCCAGACCTGGCTCGGCCAGCAACCGGTTTACGGCCGGATGTTCCAGACTCCGTTCAGCGACCGTATCCGCAATGAGGGCCGGCTGGCGACCATGGCGGTCGGCAACATTTACGAGCCCGACCACGCCAATTCGATCCTCGCCGCCGGCCGCGCCGACCTCGTCGCGCTGGCCCGCCCGCATCTGGTCGACCCGTTCTGGACGCTGCGCGCGGCGGCGGCGCTGGACTACCGCGACATCCACATCCCGCCGCAATATCTGAATGGAATGGCCCAGCTCGCCCGCAACCTGAAGCGCGAAGCGGAAATGGCCGCTGCGCTGAAGGTTTAGCGTATGATTGGTCCAGATCCCATCGGACCGGACGGCCTCAATGACCTTCAAAGGGAGGAACTCGGCGCTCGTGAGCAGTTGGAGCGAAAGCCTCGTAGCCCATTCGATAACGATTACGAACCAGAGACGCTAAGGGAGGCACATTGGTGGGTGCAGCCGAAGTGGGTGAAGTATTTTTCTTTGGCGGTCGGACTGCCCGTTGGGCTCTTCTGGGCGTACGAAGTGAAATATGGCGACATCTTCGCCCTCGACCCGCGTGTGAGCGATATCTGTTTTGGGGTATTCTTCGCGATCGCCGCTTTGCAATTGTTCTTCATCTTCCGCGCTTAATGGCGGATGGACATTTGAGCTCGCTAGAGCGCGACCGGCTCCGCGAACACGCCGCCGGCGTCGAGCCCGCAGGCCCAGCAGATCACGGCCTTGACCGGATTGTGGTCGAGCGATTCGAGGGTCACTTCCCAGCCGACCTCGAGCGGGTCGTGCGAACGCAGCCGGAAGCCGTCGCTGGACAGGTTGACGACCTCGGCCTCGAAGTCGCCAGCTTCGCAATGGACTCGAACGTCGTGCTTGGCGTCGATCCGCGTGTCGCGCGGATGCCATTCCTGGCCTTCCAGCTTGCCGTCATATTTCATGTTCGCCACCTTGCCCGGATCGATCCCACGTGCCGGATCTAACCAGGCGTGGTTAAGCAGCCGCTGAAGGAAGCTGGTTGCGTTATCGTTTACCATCCGAAACGGCGATTGAATGACAGTCGCAAGCGGTGGCCGTGCAGGCAAAAAAATGGGCCCGATGCAACAAACGCGCACCGGGCCCCCCTCGTTACGCGACGCGAGGGAACTTGTCTGTTTCCAGACGCGACGGGGAAAAGGGGATAAACCCCGTCGAATGAAGGGGTTATGCCTGATTCGCAGGCAATGGAGGCTGAACGCGGGGTGCAGCCAGCGTTCAGCAAATCCGTTGAATTTTCAGAAGCTTAGTGCAGGCTCACGCGGCCTGACAGCGTCAGGCCGCTTCGGCGACCTTCTTCGCAATCTCTTTCTTGAGCTTGCGGACCTTGGCGCTGAGCTTGTCGTCGCTGGTCTTCAGCACCCAATTGTCGAGGCCGCCGACATGCTCGACCGAGCGCAGGCCGTGGGTCGACACCCGCAGCTTCACGCTCTGGTTGAGAGCGTCGGAGATCAAGGTCACGTTCTGCAGATTGGGCAAGAACGTACGCTTGGTCTTGTTGTTGGCGTGGGAAACGTTGTTACCCACCTGCCGGCCCTTGCCGGTCAGCTCGCAAACCCGCGACATGGTTCAAATCCTGATTTTAAGCCGAGCCTTAAGCCAAGGCCCGAAGAGCGCCGCCCGTTAGCCGCTTGGACGCCGCTCGTCAACGCCGTCGGCGCATTCGCCACGGCAACCCAACAACAGTTGCAGCGTTTGACCACCGCCCCGGCGAGTGTCGCAGGAGCTTGGCGTTCGAAACCAGATCGGGGTTACTTCTGATGCGCACGATCCTATTCGTCATCATCCTCGCAATCCTCGCCATTATCGGCGCGATTGCCACCGGCTTCCTCAACATCAGCCAAACCCGCACCGCCCAGGCGCCGCAGGTCGCAGCAACCACCAACGGTGTCGTCGCCAAGGGCGGGCAGACCCCGGCGTTCGACGTCGAGACCGGCTCCGTCAAGGTCGGCACCAAGGACGCGACCGTGAAGGTCCCAGCGCTGGAGGTGCAGCGGCCGGCGCAGAACCAGGCCGCCGCCCCGACCAACAATTCGCAATAGCTGACAGGCGCGGCGCGCTCGGCTAGCCGGGCGCGATGGGCTTTCCGCTTCCGCCGCCGATGCGCCGGGCGCTCGATCTCGCGCAGGAAGCCGCTGCCGCCGGGGAAGTGCCGGTCGGCGCGGTGGTCACCCTGGGCGAGGAGATCATCGCCGAAACCCGCAATGCGATGCGCGGCTCGACCGACCCCACCGCCCATGCCGAGATGGAGGCGATCCGGGCTGCCGCCGCCAAGCTCGGCACGTCCCGCCTCGACCAATGCACTCTATGGGTGACGCTCGAGCCGTGCGCGATGTGCGCCGCCGCGATTTCGGTTGCCCGGATCAAGGCGCTGCGCTTCGGCGCCGAGGACCCGAAGGGCGGGGGAGTGGTGCACGGGCCGCGAATCTTCGCGCAACCGACCTGCCACCATCGCCCCGAGGTGCTCGGCGGGATCGGCGAGGCCGAGGCCGCCGAGCTGCTGCGCGGCTTCTTCGCCGAGCGTCGCTAGCCGGTGTAAGGGACCAGCCGGATTTCGACCCTGCGGTTGGCCGCTTTCTGGGTCTCGTCGATCTCCGGATTATACAGCGGCGCGGTCTCGCCAAGGCCCCGCGAAGCGATCCGCGCCTTGGCCACTCCATGGCCAGCGAGATAGCTCGCGACCGCTGCCGCGCGGCGGTCGGAAAGCGCCTGGTTGCCGGCTGGAGTGCCGGATAGATCGGTGTGCGCCAGCACGTCGACGAACGTCTGGTTGCGGGTCTTCACCGTCCGCGCGATTTCCAGCAGGGTCGCGTCGAACTGCGGTTTCACCGCTGCGCTCCCGGCATCGAAGGTCAGGCCGGCCGGGATCCGGATGACGATTCCGCCGCCGACCCGAAGCACGTCGAGGCCGATGCCCGCCGTCTGGCGCCGCAGCTCGGCGTCGAGGTTGGCCATGTATGCCGGGACCGCGGCCGGGCTCAGCGGCCGGATCTTCGCCGCCCGCATTTTCGCTGCGCGCGCCCGGGCGCCGGCGATGATCGGGCCCTGGAGGTAAGGCGCGGCAACGCCGAGCGGGGTGAACGACGCCGGCACCACCATCGGCGGCGGTGGCGCGGTCTGGCAGCCGGCGACGGCCGCGACCGAGCCGAAAATCAGGACCGCCTTGAGGCTGCGGCTTAGGCGCATGGATGAGTCTCCGGATGAAGGCGTCAGAAGGCGATGAAACCGGTGCATAGCGGCGATGGTTCCGTGCACGAACCAAAGCCCGGACCAAAGCGCGCGTCAAAGCCGAAATCGCGGCGGCGCTTGTGAACAGGGCGCACCCAAGGTTACACTCGGCCGCCTCACGCCTATGAGCGACCACTTAACCCCCATTCCCTGGCTCGACGTCCTCCTCATCCTCGCTTTGGTGGCGGTGAACGGCGTCCTGGCCATGAGCGAGCTTGCGATCGTCTCGTCGCGCGAGGCGCGATTGAAGGCGATGGCCAAAAGCGGGAGCCGCGGCGCCCAATGCGCGCTCGATCTTGCTTCCGATCCCGGTCGCTTCCTGTCGACGGTGCAGAGCGGAATCACGCTGTTCGCGATCTTCGCCGGCGCCTTCTCGGGCGAGAAGCTCGGCGCGCCGACTGCCGAGCGAATGCAGCTTCTCGGCCTTAGCCCGGACACCGCGCGTACGGTCGGCTTCGGCGTGGTCATCTTTCTCACGACTTATGTCTCGCTGGTGATCGGCGAAATCGTTCCCAAGCAGATCGCGCTTCGCTCGCCCGAGCCGATTGCGGTGGTGATGGCCGTCCCCATGCGTTGGCTGTCGGTAATCACCGCGCCGTTCGTGTGGCTGCTGAATCAGTCCAGCGTGCTGATCTTCAAGCTTCTCGGTCTCGATCGCGAATCCAGGAATCACGTGACCGCCGAGGAGCTGCACCTGGTTGTCGCCGAGGCGCAGACCGCCGGCGTCCTCGAGGAAGACGAGCGCGCGATGATTTCGGGCATCGTCCGGCTTGCCGACCGCCCGGTCCGCGAAGTGATGACTCCGCGCACCGAAGTCGACTGGATCGACGTATCCTCGACGCCCGAGCAGATCCGCAAGGCGCTGCTCGAAACATCGCATAGTCGTATCCCGGTCGCTGCCGGCTCGATCGAGAATATCGTCGGCGTGATCCAGACCCGCGACGTGCTTGCCGCGATCCTCAAAAAGCGGCCGCTCAACCTGACACAATTGTGCCGCAGCGCGCCGGTGATTCCCGACCTGATGGATGCGATGGACGCGCTTGCGGTGCTGCGCAGCTCCGACGTGCCGCTGGCGCTGGTCCACGACGAATACGGGCATCTGGACGGGATCGTCACGCCGGGCAGCATCCTTGCGGCGCTCGCCGGCACCTTCGCCAACGATGTCGAGCAGGGGGAAGAACCGCCCCTGGTCGAGCGCGAGGACGGCAGCTGGCTGGTGTCCGGCGCAGCGAGCGCTGATCTTCTCACCGATCGCCTCGGCGTGAACCTGCCGATCGACCGCGACTTTTCGACCGTGGCTGGTTTCGCTCTGTCGGTGCTCAAGCACCTGCCCGAAACGGGCGAGAAGTTTCGCCACGACGGCTGGTCGTTCGAGATCGTCGACATGGACGGCCGGAAGATCGACAAGCTGATCGCCTCGCGGCCGAAGAAGAGAGCGGCCGAGGCCGAAGCCGAAGCGGTCGGCTAAAGTTTCCCGAACTTCTGCTCGAAGCCGTCGATGTCGTTGCGCGCGAGATAATCCGCCTGCTCGACGACGCGGTCGCGCGTGATTCGCCCGCGGAACGCGCCAAGCTGCGTGTCGAGCCGCTCGATCTCGGTCGGGCTCAGGTTCGCGATCTGCTCGAACCGAAAGAAGCCGAGATCGTGCAGCGCGTCGGCGAGCTTTGGCCCGACGCCCTTGATCCGGCAAAGATCGTCGCCGGGATGACCCTGGCGGCCGAGGGTCCGGCGCACCGGTGCACCGAGCAGTTCGCCGGTTACATCGCTGGTCGCCGCGGCGGCTTCGCCGGCAAGTCCGCGACCCTCAGGCGGGTGTGATTTCGCCATGTGCGGCCGAACCGGCGTGCTGTCGGTCAGCTGCACGCGCTGGCGCGGCCGCAGCAGGATGAAGGCAAGCACCAGCACCACGACAATCGCGATGAGCCACCAATATTCGCGGATCAGGTCCATACTTCCTCACCAATTCCATTGCGCGTTGTGACGTCTGCGAAGCTCGACCAGATAGGCGAGCAGCAGCCCGATCAGGAAGCCGATCAGGCTGACCGCGGCGCCTTCCAGGATCAGCGGCGGACCGGCCGGCTCGGGGGTCCATTGAGCGCGGCTAACGCCGGGGATGGCCCCAGTGATCCGCGCCAGCTCGCTGGTCTGGAAATCATCGGCCGGCCCGGACAGCAAAAGGTGCCTGCTGAGCGGCCCATGATGAAGGTGCGCCTTGATCTGCACCATTTCGAAATCGTCGAGCGTGCGCCGGGCGTTTCGTTCGACTTCGGCGCTGAAGCGGTCGGCCGCGCCGAAAGGTCCGTGCCACAGCGCTGCGAGCGCGATCGACGCGGCGATACCGGCAAGCAGGGCGCTCCTGCGGTTTCGTGCCGGCGGGCGAACGAAGGTTGTTTCCTCGCCCTGCCTGCGAATGATTTTCAAGCGGAAGCCGACCGCGCCGGCGATCACGCCGCAGACGATGCCGGCGGCGAAGGCCGGCCAGAAATAGGTCCAGAAGGCGTTCATGCGCCCGCCCGCTCGAGCTCGCGCCAGCCGATGTCGCGGCGATGGAAGCCGTCGGCGAACTCGATCTGGTCGACCGCGCGGTAGGCGCGGGCGCGGGCATTGGCGAAAGTTTCGGCAACGGAAGTCACGGCTAGGACTCGTCCGCCTTTGGCCACCAGTCCATGCTCGCCAAGCGCAGTGCCGGCGTGGAACACCGCGACTCCTTCGACCTGCTCGGCGGCCTCGATCTCACGGATCAGGCCGCCGCTCGCCGGCGTCCCGGGATAGCCGCGCGCCGCGACGATCACCGTCATTGCATGCTTGGGCAGCAACTGCGGCGGGTCGGTCTCGGCCAGCCGGCCGGTTGAGACCGCGTGCAGCAACTGGGCGAAATCGCCATCGATCAACGGCATGATCGCCTCGCATTCGGGATCGCCGAAGCGGACATTATATTCGATCAGCTTGGGGCCGTCTTCAGTGAGCATCAGTCCCGCGTAAAGCACGCCGTTGAATGGCGATCCGACAGCGGCCAGCGCGCGGGCGGTCGGGCCGACGATCTCGTCCATCGCTTGCTGCTGCAACTCGGCGGTCAGGACCGGGGCAGGCGCATAGGCGCCCATCCCGCCGGTGTTGGGCCCGGTGTCGCCTTCGCCAACGCGCTTGTGGTCCTGGGCGGATGCCAGCGGCACAGCGGTCTCGCCGTCGACCAGCGCGAACAGGCTCGCTTCCTCGCCCTCGAGGAATTCCTCGATGACGAGCGGGCCGTCGCCGGCGGCGTCGATCGCGGCTTCGGCCTCGGCGCGGGTCATCGCTACGGTGACGCCCTTGCCAGCGGCGAGGCCGTCGGCCTTGATCACGACGGGAATGTCGAATTGATCGAGTGCCGCATGCGCCTCAGCCATGCGCTCGACCCGGACATAGTCGGCGGTCGGGATGCCGTTGGCGCGGCACAGGTCCTTGGTGAAGCCCTTGGATCCTTCCAGCTGCGCCGCAGCCGCACTGGGCCCGAATGCTGCAATTCCCGCGGCGCGCAGCGCGTCGGCGACTCCGGCGACCAGCGGGCCTTCGGGTCCGATCACTACCAGATCAGCGCCCTGCGCCCGCGCCAGCTCGACCACCGCGGCGGGGTCGCACGGGTCGATCGCGACGCAATCCGCCCAGCGCGCGATGCCGGGATTGCCGGGCGCGGCGATCAGCTTGTCACAGCTCGGCGATTGCCTAAGGCGCCAGGCGAGCGCATCCTCGCGACCGCCGGACCCCAAGAGCAGAATATCCATGGATCTCCCTGACGACACGCGTAGCGGCCTGTTAGCGAACGTCGCACCCGGCGACAATTCGCCTCCACTCAGCGTCACCGAACTGTCGGGCGCGCTCAAGCGGACGATCGAGACCGCCTTCGGCCAGGTCCGCGTGCGCGGCGAGATCAGCGGCTTCAAGCGCCACGGCTCCGGCCACTGCTATTTCACCTTGAAGGATGAGAACGCCTGCATCGACGCGGTGATCTGGCGCGGCAATGCGGCGGCGCTTGCTTTCCTGCCCGAGGACGGCGCCGAGGTGATCGCCACCGGCAAGCTGACGACCTATCCGGGCCGCTCGAAATATCAGATCGTGATCGACCGGATGGAGCTGGCGGGCGAGGGGGCCTTGCTCGCCTTGCTCGAAAAGCGGCGCAAGGCGCTCGCTGCCGAAGGGCTGTTCGACGGCGCGCGCAAGCGCAAGCTGCCCTTCCTCCCGCAGGTCATCGGCGTGGTCACGTCGCCGACCGGAGCGGTGATCCGTGACATCATCCACCGCCTCGAGGACCGCTGCCCCACCCGGGTGATCGTGTGGCCGGTGCCGGTGCAGGGCGAGGGTGGGGCGGCGAAGATCGCCGCCGCGATCCGCGGCTTGCCTTCGATCGAGCCCAGGCCCGATTTGCTGATCGTCGCGCGCGGCGGCGGCTCGATCGAGGATTTGTGGCCGTTCAACGAGGAGGAAGTGGTGCGCGCCGCGGCCGAATCCCCGATCCCGCTCATCTCGGCCGTCGGCCACGAAACGGACACGACGCTCATCGACTTCGCCGCGGACTTGCGCGCGCCCACGCCGACCGCCGCGGCCGAGATCGCGGTCCCGGTTCGGGCGGAGCTGGTCGCCCAGCTCGGCGAGCTCCAGCACCGCGCCCAGCATTGCCTGTCGCGGCGGATCGAGCGCGGTCGCGAGCGTTTCGACGTCACGGTGTCGCGCTGGCCCGAGCCGCAGGTCATTTTCGCGCCGGTCGCCCAGCGCCTCGACGAGATCGGCGAGCGGCTGCCGCGTTCGCTTGCAGCGCGCGCCGGCAATGCCCGCGCCGACCTCAACCTCGTTTCCGGTCGCCTCCGCAGCGACCTCATCGATCAGCGGATCGCGCGCCTGTCCGAGAAGCTTGCCGCGGCCTGGACGATGGCCGAGCTGGTGCATCCCGAACGGCCGCTCAAACGCGGCTTCGCTCGAGTCACCAGCCGCGACGGCCGAACCTTGACCCACGCCCACGATGCCCGGGCGGAAAGGCTGTTGACGCTCCATTTCGGCGACGGCGCGGTCGATGCGTCGGTTGATGGCGAGGCCAAGCCTGCGGCCGCGGTTGAGCGCAAGCCCAAGCGCTCCTACATCGCGCCCCAGCCCGGCCTGTTCGACGCGCCGGAGGAGTAATGTCGATGCTGATGTCCGGAAGCGGCAAGGCCGCTCGAATCCACTATCTGCCCGGGACGTTCCGCCTGCTGAGCGACGGCGACCATGTGGTGTGCGCGGTTACCGCCGCCCGGATCCCGCTGCACGAGCTTAAATATTGGAGCGTCGAGCGGCAGGAGCCGTATGTCGACGCGGAAGCGAGCCTGAAGGCGGAGTTGGGGGCCGCTCGCCGCTAGCCGATCCTTTTCGCCTTGAAGCCCGGCTGGCTTCCGAGCATGACGAAGTAGGAGCCGAGTGAGCCGCGCTTCACCAACACCTTGTCGCCGGGCCTCGGCTCCAGCGCGACGGGCGTGTCGTCCGTCTGGGTCCACAGCGAGCCGTCGGCCAGCTTGACCGTCCAGCCCCCATCGGCGTTCCGCGCGGCGCCCGCGACCGTGCTTTCGACCTGGTTCAGGTCGCCGCCCCCGAGCAGGCCGGCGAAGTTCGGGACCGAGAAACCGAACAGCGAGCGCTTCGCCTCGGTCGCGCGCGCCTTGTCGATCACCACTAGATCCTTCTTCTGGAGCGCGTCGGCCACGGCGCCGCTCTGCCGGTCGTAACAGGCGAGGCGCTGCGTTGAATCGGCGATCGCCCGGCAGCCGAGCAGCCCCTGGACCAGTGCCGGAGGCGGGCCGGGCGGCGAATCGCGGGCCTCCGTCGCACCAGCCGTGACCGCCGCCGCCAGGCCGCACGCCACAATGATTTGCCGCATATATCCTAACTCCCGCTGCGGCTCCGAACCTAGGAGCGGCTGGCCGGCAAGCACAAGATGCGGCTGTTGCAAAATTGATACAGCGCGTTGACAACTTTCCCGCAGCAGGGCCGCAAGCGTTGCAAGCGTCTCCAAGCTTCACCTATCAAACGCTGCAGTTCGGCAGCCTCGATCTGTCGTTCCACAGCAGCCGCGCCCCGCGCCCGGCTAGTGAAGGGGAAGATTACAATGAAGCTCGATTTCCGTCAGCGCCTGCTCACGACCACGCTTCTGGTGGGCGGCGTTCTCGCATCGCCGGCCTTTGCGGAGGCCACTCAGCCGAACACTCCCGGGACTCCTGCGGACACGCAGTCGACCGTGCCGGACACCAACCAGGCGACGAACCCCGGCGGCGCCCCGCCGACCGGCGACATCACCGGCCAGCCGCAGCCGACCCGCAACGCGCAGGGCGCTCCGGTCCAGACGGGCCAGGACATCATCATCACCGGCTCGCGCATTCCGCAGCCGAACCTGGTATCGGCGTCGCCAGTCACCGTGGTGACGAATCAGGACGTGAAACTGTCGGGCACCACCCGCATCGAGGACGTCATCAATCAGCTGCCGTCGGTGGTCGCCGGCCAGACCTCCGGCATTTCGAACGGCGCGACCGGCACCGCCACGGTTAACCTTCGCGGTCTCGGCAGCGCCCGCACGCTGGTGCTGATCAACGGGCGGCGCCTGCTTCCCGGCGATCCCTTCACTGCGAGCTCGGCCGACCTCAACTTCATCCCCAGCTCGCTGATCAAGCGCGTCGACGTGCTGACTGGCGGCGCATCGTCGGTCTATGGCGCGGACGCCGTCGCCGGCGTTGTCAACTTCATCATGGATACCGGTTTCACCGGGATTCGAGTCGACAGCCAGTACAGCTTTTACCAGCACAACAACAATTGCCCGAGCATCCCGACCTCCACGGCCAACGGCGGCACTGTTTGCGGCGTGCTCAACGCCCGGCAGAATCAAGGGCTTCAAGGCTACAACTACCCGCGCGGGAGCGTCGCCGATGGCGGCGCGTTCGATGCCACCATCTCGCTCGGTGCGGGGTTCGACGACAATCGCGGCCATGCGATGGCCTATTTCGGCTACCGCAAAGTCCAGGCGGTACTGCAGCAGCGGCGCGACTATAGCGCGTGCGCGCTGGGAGGTGCTGCCAACATCACCTGCAGCGGATCGCTGACCAATCGTACCGGTACCGCGATCTTTTTCACTCAAACGACACCCAATGGCGGCGCCACCTCGACCGTCGGCGGCCTTGGCGCGGGCACGATCGGGGCACTGGGTGCGCCGTTCAACTTCAATCCGACCAATTATTTCCAGCGGCCGGACGAACGCTACACCGGCGGCGCCTTTGCCGATTACGAAATCACGCCGGCGCTGCATCCGTACACCGAATTCATGTTCATGGACGACCGCACGATCGCACAGATCGCGCCGTCGGGTGACTTCGGGAACACCTATCTGGTCAATTGCGACAACCCGCTCCTGTCGGCGCAGCAGCGTTCCGTGCTGTGCCAGCCGGCCAACCTGATCGTCGGCAGCGTCGGCGGCTTTCCGGTTGCAGCCGGCGCGCCGTACGCCGGCAGCCTCGGCTTCCCGCTGGGGACCGCGCCAGCGACCTTCTACGACGCCGCGGGCAACACCTACAATCAGGCGTTCATGCAGCTCCTCCGGCGCAACGTCGAAGGCGGCAACCGCGCGTCCGACTTGAAGCACACCCAGTTCCGCGGCGTGGTCGGGATGCGCGGCGATCTCAGCGACGTTTGGTCGTACGACTCCTACTTCCAGTACGGCCGCACCAATTACTCGCAGGTCTACCGGAACGAGCTGTCGGCCAGCCGGTTGATCAACGCCCTGAATGTCGTCAACGTGAATCCGGCGACCGGCCAGGAAGTGCCGGTGGGGACTCCGGGATCAGTGACCATGTGCCGTTCGGTGCTGGCCGGTACGGACGTCAACTGCGTGCCGGTCGACTATTTCACGGGCGCGGGTCCCTCCGCGGCTGCTCTCAAATACCTCAACGTGTTCGGCGTGATGACCGGAACCACCTCGGAGCAGATAGCGAACGCCAACCTCACCGGCGACCTCGGCCGAATGGGAATCCAGACGCCGTGGTCCGATGCGGGTGTCGGGTTCAACGGGGGTTTCGAGTACCGCAAGGAATCGCTCGACCTCCAGCCGGATCAGTCGTTTCAGGCGGGTGACCTCACCGGTCAGGGCGCCGCGACGCTGCCTGTCGCGGGCAACTTCCGCGTTCTCGAGGCCTTCGCCGAGGCACAGATTCCGCTTATCAAGCATTCGTTCATTGACGAATTCTCGATCAATGCCGGCTACCGCAAGTCGTCGTACAAGGTTGGCAACGGCCGTTCCTTCAAAACCGACACGTACAAGCTGACGGCGGAATTCGCTCCGGTTCGGGATATCCGCTTCCGGGCTGCGTACAACCGCGCGGTTCGCGCGCCGAACATCCAGGAATTGTTCGCACCGCAAGTCGTCGCGCTCGACGCGTCGACCGATCCGTGCGCCGGCTTCACCATCACGGCGACCGACTATGGCTGTATCGCACAGGGCTTCACCGTCGGTTCGAAGACGCCGGCAAATCCTGCCGAACAGTACAACGGTTTTGTCGGCGGCAACCCGAACCTGACCCCGGAAAAGGCGACGACCAAGACGCTCGGGGTGGTTCTTCAACCGCGGTTCATCCCCCGCCTCGCGGTGACCGTGGACTGGTATGACATCAAGATTCAGAAGGCCATCCAGGGCTATGGCGCAGATGCAATCCTGGCAAATTGCGTCAATAACACTACGGCAACGTCGGTTGCGCCCTCCTGCGCTCTCATCCGCCGCGCGCCGGGCGGATCGCTTTGGCTGAACGCGCAGGGCTTTGTGATCGACCTTCCGCAAAACGTCGGCAGCGTCCAGACCAAGGGCATCGACGGCAACATCTCCTACAGCCACCCGTTGGGCCGTTTCGGAACCCTGTCGGCGAGCGCGATCGGCACCTGGCTCGACAAGTTTGTCATCAACGATGGCCTGAATCCGGCCTACGACTGCACCGGCTATTACGGTGCAAGTTGCGGCGCCCCACGGCCAGAATGGCGGCACAAGGTGCGGTTGGGCCTGCAGATGCCCAACGGGATCGGCATTTCTGGCCAATGGCGCTATCTCGGAACGGCGCGCCATCAGGGCTTTAGCAGCGCCGCAGTGCTCAACGGTCGGACCCCGCTGCTCAACGCGCGAGTCAAGGCGGTCAATTATTTCGACCTTGCCGGCACGTTCACCGTCGGCCAGCACTATAATTTCCGCCTGGGCGTCAACAATATCCTGGACAAGACCCCGCCGTTGTTCACCAGCAGCTTGGGTTCGTGCGCGGCAGGCGGATGTAACGGGAATACCTATGCCGGGACCTACGACGTGCTCGGCCGGTACATCTTCGCCGCCGCGACGCTCAACTTCTAAGCATTCGCGAACGCATCAATTTGGGGCGGCGGCCTTGTGTCGCCGCCCCTTCTTTTTATCGCCAAGCGGCTGTAACTTGCTGGCGAACCCAGATTTGAGAGGAAAGTGACGATCCAGACCGCAGCTGCGCCGCGGCTCGACCAGACGACCGCAAGCGCAATCCGGCAGGCGCTCGCAGCGGCGCAGGCAGGCCGGCTCCAGGACGCCTGCGCGATCGCGGAGCGAGCGCTTGCCGCCGGCGCAGACCCTGTCGCGCTCAACGCGCTGCTCGGGACCCTACGGCTTCGCCTGAACCAGCCGCAAGCCGCGGTTCGCCACCTCGAGCTCGCGCACGAGCGGCGGCGCACCGACGTTCGCGTCGCGACCAACCTTGCCAGTGCCCTGGTCGCGCTCGATCGGTTCGACCGCGCGATCGAGGTTGCGAGCCGGGAGCTCGCCTGGGCGGATGCGACGCTTCAGCTGGCACGGATTCGCGGCTTTGCCGCCGACCAGCTGCTCGATTTCAATGCCGCCGTGGAGGCATTGGAGTATGTCGTTGCCGCCGCGCCCGACGATTGGCAAAGCTGGAATAATCTCGGCAACGCTCGCCGCGGCGCCGGGGATTGGGAAGGCAGCGTCGCCGCCCATGGGCGCTCCGTCGAGATCAATCCGTCCGCCGCGCCGAGCCGCCTCAACTATGCAGGCGCCCTGCGCGACGCCGGTCGTTTCGAAGAAGCGGAAGCCGAGTTCCGCAAAATGGCACAGGATTTTCCTGACGATGCGAAGCCGCTGCGTGAGCTCCACTTCCTCCTGAAACAGCAGAACCGCGACGAGGAGGCCGTCGATGCGATCGAAGCCGCGATCGAGCGCGAGCCAGCCAACATCGAGTTCCTGCTTGGCCGCGCGAGCCATTTGTCGCTGCTCCTGAGAATGCAGGAGTCGGAAGAGGGCTACCGGCACGTGCTGGAAATGGATCCGCTAAATTCCGCGGCTTATCTGGGCCTCGCACTGCTGCGTGAACTCGGTAACCGTACCGACGATCTTCCTGCACTCGCCGAAGAAGCTGTCGGCAAGGGCGTCGATGAGGGGACCGTCAATTTCATCCGTGCTTATCACCATCTGCGTCTGAAGCAGTTCGATGACGGCCTGGCGGCACTGCAAGCCGTTCCGGCCGAGATGGAATCGGCACGGCGCTTCAACCTCCTGGGGCAGTTACTCGAGGGAGCTGGGCGCTATGATGAAGCATTCGACGCCTTCTCACGGATGAACGAGCTGTTCCTCCAAGACCCGAGCTTGCCCGAGCCGCGTGGCGCGCACTACCGCAAGCATATCGCCGAAGCGTCGGCGGCGCTCACGCCGGCATGGCTCGCGTCGTGGCGGCGGGAATCGGCGGCGGACACGCGGCCGACGCCGGTGTTCCTCCTCGGCTTTCCCCGTTCAGGCACCACTTTGCTCGACACCATTTTGATGTCGCACCCGGAAATCCAGGTGCTTGAGGAAGAGCCCGCGCTGCGCAAGGCGCAGGAGCTTCTGCCTGACCTGGCAGCGCTGCCGGCGGCGAGCGACGATCAGATCAGGATTGCACGGGATACCTATTTCGCCACCGCTGCAGCGATTGCTCCCCTCGTGCCGGGCAAGCTGCTGATCGACAAGAACCCACTGACGATGAACGCGCTTCCGTTTGTTCGGCGTCTGTTTCCCGACGCGCGAATCATCCTTGCGCTCCGCCACCCGTGCGACGTGGTGCTCAGCTGCTTCGTGGCCAATTTCCGCTTGAACGATGGAATGGCGAGCTTCCTCCGGCTCGACACCGCGGCGGAGCTCTACGATTTGAGCTTCTGCTATTACGAGCATGTGCAATCGCTGATGCCGTTGCCGACGCACACCGTGATGTACGAAAACGTCGTCGCCGACCGGGAGCGCGAGCTTCGCGGCCTGTTCGATTTCCTCGGACTCGACTGGCACGATGCTGTGCTTGACCATCAGAAGACGGCATTGGAGCGGGGGCGCGTCAAAACGGCGAGCTACGCCCAGATCGTCGAGCCGATCTACACCCGCTCCGCGGGGCGGTGGGTGGACTATCGCAAGCATCTCGAGCCGGTGCTTCCCGTGCTCCAGCCGTGGGCCGAGAAATTCGGCTACAGCCTCTGAGCCGATGGATGTTCTGACGCTGATCGGCGAAGCGGATCGCGCGGCTGGCTCACGCGATTTCGAGCGGGCGACGGCGCTGCTCGAGCAGGCGGCGGAGCTCGCTCCGGGCGACTTGGGGCTGTGGATGCGGCTTGCGGCGATGCGCCGCGGAGCGGGACAGCCGGCGAAGGCGCTAGAAGCGGTTCACAAGGCGCTCGCGCTAAGTCCGCGCGACTTCACCGCATTGCTGATGCGGGGAAGTCTGCTCCAGCGGCTCGGCGATCCCCGCGCCGGGGAAGCCTGGGGGCACGCTCTCGCGCAGAAGCCCGCCTCCGGCATTGCGCCGCAGCTGCAGTCCGTTGTCGCCGAGGCGGAAAAGCACCATTCGGAATGGGTCGCCGCTCGCGAGGCGCAGCTGGTTGCGGCGATGGCTGATGCCGAGCAGCGTGCGAATGAGGACGAGCAGTGGCGGATCGCGCGCTTTCGCAACAATGCTCTCCACCGCACAAGGCCGTATCATTCGGATCCGACAGATTATTTCTTCCCAGAGATCGCCGAGCGCGAGTTCCATCCGCGCCGGCTGTTCCCGTGGCTCGAGCGGATCGAGGCGGCGACTCCCGCAATCACCGCCGAACTGCGCTCGGTCATGACCGCGGAGCGCGCCGAGCTCGTCCCCTACGTCCAGTTTGAAGAGCATGTGCCGATGGACCAGTGGCGGCCGCTCAACCAGAGCCGCAACTGGACCGCGATCCACCTGATCCAGCACGGGCGCACGGCCGAGGCCAATGCGCGCCATTGCCGGCAAACGATGGCGCTGCTCGCGCAGCTACCGCAGCCCGACGTTCCAGGCGCCTCGCCGAACGCCATGTTCTCGCTGCTCGCGCCGAACACGACCATCCCGCCGCATGTCGGCATCGCGAATACGCGGCTGGTCTGCCACCTGCCACTGATTGTGCCCAAGGGCTGCTGGTTCCGTGTCGGCGCGGAGACTCGCTACTGGACGGCGGGCGAGGCGTTCGTGTTCGACGACACGATGGAGCATGAGGCTGCGAACCCGACGGGCCAGCTACGAATCGTGCTGATCTTCGACGTCTGGCACCCCGATCTCAGCGAGGTCGAGCGCGACGCGGTCAGGGCCCTGATCTCGAGCTCGGGCGCTCCGCAAGCAGGCCTATGAGCTTCGACGCGGCGCTGGCTGCGGTGCGGGTTGACGGCCACCGCGTCGACGCCCTCGACGACCTTGCGCGCGCCGCGCTCGACAGCGGCGAGGAAGCGATAGCACTCGAGTGGCTGCGGCCGGCGGCCGAGCGGTCGAACGTGGCATTGCTGTGGCAATGGGTGGGCCTTCTCCACCGCGCGCTCGACGAGCATGAGCGGGCGCTCGGCGCCTTTAAGACGGCATCGCAGCTTGCGCCGAACGACGCGGGAATCGCCCACGGTTATGCGCGCGTGGCGTTCGAAGCGGGGCTCGACGCTGTCGACCTGTTCCTTCACGCGCGCAGCCTCGCGCCCGTCGATGGCTCGGTCCTTCTCGGGTTGGCCGCCGCGCGCAACGCCGCGGGGGAGGGGCTCCGCGGCGCGGACGAGCTGGTCGCTGCACTCGAGCGGTCGCCGGGGTGGGTCGATGGCTACGAGCCGCTCGCGCAATTGCTGTCCACGCTCGGCGAGCGCGGCCGGGCGACCGAATCGCTCGAGCGTGCGCTCACCCGATTTCCGCGCCAGCGCGAGCTTTGGCTGGCTTTGTTTGCGATCAATCTTCGCCGCGAGGATTATGCGGCGCTCGCCGGCGACATTGCCCGCGCCGAAGCAGCCGGCATTCCGGCTTCCGCCGTCGCCTTTCATCGCGCGGTGGTCGCCGCCGAGCTTGACCGCGAAACCTGGCCCGCCGCCCTGTTTGCCGATGCCCCGGCAGAAATTGCCGAGGGGCTACAAATCTGGCGGATACGTCACCTGCTGCGCGTGGACGAAGTGGATTCGGCTGCGGCGCTGGTCGATCAAGCACTGGAACTCGGGTTGGCGGCGGCCTGGCCCTATGCCGCAACCGCCTGGCGGCTCGGTGGCGACGAGCGGCGTGAGTGGCTGGAAGGCGCCCCGCACCTGGTGCAGGTCTTCGACCTCACGAGCCAGCTGCCGCCACTGACCGAGCTCGCCGAAACGCTCCGGCGGCTGCACATCGCAAAGGGCGAATATCTCGACCAGTCGGTGCGCGGCGGGACTCAGACGGATGGCCCGCTGCTGTCGAGGATCGACCCAACGATCCGTCGGCTGCGCAAGGCAATTGTCTCCGCCATCGACGCATATTTGGGGCAACTGCCGCCGCCCGACCGGCGGCACCCGCTGCTCGGCCCTCGCCGCGACAGGCGAATCCGATTCTCGGGAAGCTGGTCAGTCCGCCTCCGCTCGTCGGGACGGCACTCCAACCATGTGCATCCGCAAGGCTGGATTAGCTCGGCGCTGTACATTGCCCTGCCCGGGCGATCGCGTGATGAGCCCGCAAATGCGGGGTGGTTCACCCTCGGGCAGCCGCCAGACGACCTTCGGCTTGGCCTCGATCCGTGGCAGACGATACAGCCCAAGCCGGGTCATCTCGTCCTGTTTCCGTCCTGGATGTGGCACGGGACAATCCCCTTTGCCCGAGGTGAGCGGCTCACCGTGGCATTCGACGTCCGTCCGCCGATCTGAACCATGCCTCAGTCGAAGCTTGACAGTCTGCAGCATTCGTTCAGGTTAGTGTCGGTATCATGGCCGCCGCGTTGTCCGCGTCCGCCAAATGGGAGTTTTTTTCATGCGCCCGACGGTTTTTCTGTCTGCGATCACTTTGATGGCCGGTCCGCTAGCCTCCGCACCGGCATTCGCGCAGGCGGTACCGCAGCAATCCTCAGCGGCGGCGAGGCCCGCCTCCAATCCGAACGATGTAGTCTGCGAGAAGCAGGAAGAGACCGGCAGCCGGCTCGTCGCCCATCGCGTCTGCAAGACTCGCGCCCAGTGGGCCGAGGATCGCCGCCTGGATCGACAGGTGATCGATCTGATCCAGACGCAGCGCGGGTGCAAGGACGGCCAGGGCTGCTGATTTTCGGGCGGCCGTGTTACTCTGCCGCCTGCCTCACCTCCTCGCGTGCGGCCGTCAGCACCAGCTGCCCGTCGCCTTCGTCGACCCGCACCGTCATTCCATCCGCAATCTCGCCGGCGAGGATCTTGTCGGCCAGCGGGTCCTGCAGATATTTTTGCACCGCCCGCTTGAGCGGCCGCGCGCCGTACACCGGGTCATAGCCGACCCGGCCGAGCCACGCGCGCGCTGCGTCGGTCAGCTCGAGCTTGATCTTGCGGTCTTCGAGCAGCCTGCCGAGCCGGGAAATCTGGATGTCGACGATCGGTCCCATGTGCCCGGCGCCGAGGCGATGGAACAGGATGATCTCGTCAAGCCGGTTGAGGAACTCGGGGCGGAAATGGCCGCGCACGACTTCCATCACCTGCGGCTCGACCTTTTCTACCGGGTCGTCCTCGCCAAGCGAGGCGAGATACTGGCTGCCGAGGTTCGAGGTGAGGATGATGATGGTGTTGGTGAAGTCAACGGTGCGGCCCTGGCCGTCGGTCAGGCGGCCATCGTCGAGCACCTGGAGCAGCACGTTGAAGACGTCGCCGTGCGCCTTCTCGACCTCGTCGAACAACACGACCTGATAAGGCCGGCGCCGCACCGCCTCGGTCAGCACGCCGCCTTCCTCATAGCCGACGTAGCCGGGGGGAGCGCCGATCAGCCGGGCCACAGCGTGCTTTTCCATGAACTCGCTCATGTCGATGCGGACCATCGCGGTCGCATCGTCGAAGAGGAATTCCGCGAGCGCCTTGGTCAGCTCGGTCTTGCCGACGCCGGTTGGGCCGAGGAACAGGAATGAGCCGAGCGGCCGATTGGGGTCTTGAAGACCGGCACGCGCGCGGCGGACGGCCGCGGAAACCGCCTTCACGGCGTCGTCCTGGCCGATCACGCGCGCACCGATGGTCGCTTCCATCTGCAGCAATTTCTCGCGCTCGCCCTCCATCATCCGCTCGACCGGAATGCCGGTCCAGCGGCTGACGACCCCGGCGATATCCTGGTCGGTGACTTCCTCGCGGAGCATCGCGCCGTGGGTTTCGGCCTGCGCATCGTCGAGCTGCTTTTCGAGCTCGGGGATCCGGCCATATTGAAGCTCGCCGGCCTTGGCGAGGTCACCGCCGCGCTGCGCCTGTTCGAGCTCCAGCCGGGCGGCGTCGAGCTGCTCCTTGATCTTCGCTTCGCCGGCGATCTTGTCCTTTTCCGCCTGCCAGCGCTGGGTCAGCTCGGCGGATTGCTGCTCGAGGTTGGCGAGTTCCTCCTCGAGCTTGGCGAGGCGGTCCTTCGAGGCCTTGTCCGGCTCCTTCTTCAGCGCCTCGCGCTCGATCTTGAGCTGGATGATCCGCCGGTCGAGATTTTCGATCTCCTCCGGCTTGGACTCGACTTCCATGCGGATGCGGCTCGCAGCTTCGTCCATCAGGTCGATCGCCTTGTCGGGCAGGAAGCGGTCGGTGATGTAGCGGTTGCCCAAGGTCGCGGCGGCGACGATCGCCGCGTCGGTGATGCGCACGCCGTGGTGAAGCTCGTACTTCTCCTTGAGCCCGCGCAGGATCGAGATGGTGTCGGGCACCGTCGGCTCGCCGACGAACACCGGCTGGAAGCGCCGCTCGAGCGCCGCGTCCTTCTCGATATATTTGCGATATTCGTCGAGCGTAGTGGCGCCAATGCAGTGGAGCTCACCGCGCGCAAGCGCCGGCTTCAACAGGTTGCCGGCGTCCATCGCGCCTTCGGCTTTGCCGGCGCCAACCAGCGTGTGCATCTCGTCGATGAACAGGATGATGTCGCCCTCGGCTTGGCGCACCTCATCGAGCACCCCCTTCAACCGCTCCTCGAACTCGCCGCGATATTTCGCGCCGGCGATGATCGATCCGAGATCGAGCGCGAGCAGCTTCTTGTCCTTGATCCCGTCGGGCACGTCGCCATTGGCGATGCGCAGCGCGAGGCCCTCGACGATCGCCGTCTTGCCGACCCCAGGCTCGCCGATCAGCACCGGATTGTTCTTGGTGCGGCGCGCGAGCACCTGGACGGTGCGGCGGATCTCCTCGTCGCGGCCGATGACGGGATCGAGCTTGCCGTCGCGGGCCGCCTGGGTGAGGTCGCGCGCGAATTTCTTGAGCGCGTCGTAGCGATCCTCGGACGCCTGGGTGTCGGCGGTGCGGCCGCCACGCAGCTTTTCGATCGCGGCGTTGAGGTTCTGCGGAGTCAGGCCTGCGTCGGCGAGCGCTCCGCCGACATCGGTGTTCTTGGCCAGCGCCATTGCCAGCAGGATGCGTTCTATCGTGACGTAGCTGTCGCCGGCTTTCTTCGCGATCTGCTCGGCCTGGTCGAGGATCCGGATCGTGTCGCCGTCGATCCCCGGCGCCTGGGTCGCTCCGCTGCCGGTCACCGACGGGACCTTGGCAACCAGCAGGTCGACCTCGCGCTGCGCGGCCTTGGCGTCGCCGCCGGCAGCGTTGATCAGCCCGGCGGCCATGCCCTGCTCATCGTCGAGCAAAGCCTTCAGCAGGTGCGCCGGCGCGATGCGTTGGTGATGCTCGCGCACCGCGATGGTCTGCGCCGCCTGAAGGAAGCCACGCGCGCGGTCGGTGAGCTTTTCAAAATCCATTCGTCCCTACCCCTTTGGTCTCGGGCGGATATGGTGTTGCAGTTGGGCAACACAAGGGTCAAGCCGAGTCCTAATGAGGCTGCCCGCGCTCAGGTTTCGGGTTGGCCTGCGCTGGTGCTGCCGGCGTGGTTTGGGGCGCCGGCGTGGGCGTGACCGAAGGCAGTGGCTGACCGACGGTTGCGACGTCGTCCGGATGAATGATCACGGGGCATTCGGCCGCGACGGCGGGGTCCATGTTCCAGCGGCGGAACTTGGTGCTGTCGACGTGGAAACGCATG
>JAZJZB010000036.1:54816-57292 GCA_040390085.1 Pseudomonadota bacterium
CGCATGAAGGCGTAGAAGCCGAGCCCCGCATTATAGGCAGCGCCGTGGAGCGAGTGATCGCCGCACAACGTACGCATCATCGCCTCGCGGGTGACCGGCCTAAGCGGCACCATGTCGATCGCCGAATAGAGCTTGTGGGCGCTTTCGGGCGCCCCGCCCGCGCAGACGTTCAGCGCCGGGTTCCGGTAGCCCGAGACCGGCTCGACCGGCCCGAGTGCCGGAATCACATAATCGCGGACGTAGCGAAGGGTGTTGACGATGTTCGGCCATTGCGCGGTCGGCGGGACTTCGAACGGCTGGGCGCCGCAGCTTTGCCACGACGTCGCCGTGCGCAAGAGTTGCCAGGTGGGCACCACGCCGCCGACCTGCGCGCTGACCAGATAATCGTTGAACGACCGCACCTGCCCGGCCCGTGCCGGGTCCGAAAGGTACCAGCTGCGATAGCCCGGTTCGTCTTGCCCGGTTGAAATATAGGGCGCGGCTGGATTCCACGGCGTTGGAGCCGGAATGGTGGCCGGTGGCGGCGTCTGCGCGGGGAGCGCAGTGGAGATGAACAATGTTAGAAGTGCGAGCGCGCGCATTGTCAGACCATAGCCGCGCCTCGCGGCTTGAAAAGCGCTGAACGGTGGCGCACGTCGCATCAATGACTCAACCGATCGACGTCGACCTGCCCCACAAGCTCGGCAAAGAGGAAGCGCGGCGGCGCATCGCCAACAACATCCACAAGCTCGAGCAGCACATTCCGGGCGGCGCGCAGGTCCAGTCCGGCTGGACCGGCGACCAGCTCAACCTCGACGTCGCTGCGATGGGGCAGCAGGTCACGGCCACGATCGACGTGATGGAAACCAAGGTGCATCTGAAGGTGCTGCTGCCGGGCGTGCTCGGCATGTTCGCCGGCGTGATCCAGGGCGCGCTCCAGAAGAAGGGCGACGTCTTGCTCGAGGATCACCGCTAATCGTCATTGCGAGGAGGGTGGCGACGCGGCAATCCAGTTCCCGCGGCTGGATTGCTTCGCTACGCTCGCAATGACGGGAGGGAACATGCGGCATTTCGCGGTGGTGGGGTCCGGCCCCGCCGGCTTCTACACCGCCGAGGCGCTGGAAAAGGCCTATGGCGACCAGGCGCGCATCGACATCCTCGACCGCTATCCGGTGCCTTACGGGCTGATCCGTTTCGGGGTCGCGCCCGACCATCAATCGCTGAAGGCGGTCTCCAAGCGCTACGACAAGGTCGCGGAAAGCGCGGGGGTGGATTTCATCGGCAACGTCACCGTCGGCCGCGAAGTCTCGGTCGCCGAGCTGCTCGAGCTTTACGATGCAGTGATCCTTGCGATCGGCGCTCCGCACGACCGCAAGCTTGGCATCCCCGGCGAGGACTTGCCCGGCGTCGTCGGCTCGGCGGAGTTCGTCGGCTGGTACAACGGCCATCCCGATTTCGCCGATCTCGACCCGCCGCTCGGCGGGACCCACGCAGCGGTCGTCGGCGCCGGCAATGTCGCGCTCGATTGCGCGCGGATCCTGTCGAAGACCGCCCACGAGTTCGAAGGATCGGACATCGTCGGCCACGCGCTCGAAGCGCTCGACAAATCCGCCCTCGAAACGGTGACCATCCTCGGCCGCCGCGGCCCGCACCAGGTGGCGATGACGCCCAAGGAGCTTGGCGAGCTCGGCCATCTGGAAGCCGCGGTGCCGGTCGTCGATCCCGCCGACTTCTCGCCGGCCGAAGCCGACGAGCCGCTCGACCCGGGCCTTCGCAAGTCGGTCGGTCTGTTGCGCGGCTTCGCCGACCTCGAAGCCAACAAGGCCAAGACCATCGTCTTCGACTTCTTCGCCAAACCGGTCTCGATCGAGGGGGATGGCAAGGCCGAGCGCATCATCGTCGAACGCACCAGGCTCGACGACAAAGGCGCGGCGCTCGGCACGGGTGAGACCTACGCGGTGCCGGCGTCGCTGGTGATCACGGCGATCGGCTACTCGACGCCGCCGATGGACGGCGTCGCCTATGACGAACGCGGCGGAAAGTTTCTTAACCAGCAGGGCCATATCGGCGATCGGCTTTACGCGGTCGGCTGGGCGCGCCGCGGCCCGACCGGAACCATCGGCACCAACCGCCCAGACGGCTACGAGGTCGCGGACCAGATCGCCGCGGCGATGCCACCCGGCGGTTCCAGCGATCGCCCCGGCGCTGAAGGTTTGAAGCGCCTGCTGGAGAGCCGCGGCGTGATTCCGACCGACTATGACGACTGGCGCAAAATCGAGGAAACCGAGACCGCACGCGCGCGTCCAGGCTCCCCCCGCGAGAAGTTCGTCCGCCACCAGGATTGGCTGGGCACGCTGGGCCGCTAAACCCGCGCTTGCGCTTGTCGGATGCCCAATCTATCTAGCCGGCGCCTTGGCTCCCGCCGCGACCCGTTGTCGCATCCGCGGGTTCCGGTCGGGGAGTAGCTCAGCCTGGTAGAGCACTGTCTTCGGGAGGC
>JAZJZB010000037.1:0-11421 GCA_040390085.1 Pseudomonadota bacterium
CAAGCGTCTTGCCCGCGCCGGTTGCGGCGACCAGCAGGCCACTCCGCCCGGCGCGCGCCAGCTCCAGCATGTCGAGCTGGTGCCGCCGCGGCTGCCAGCCTTTCGACTCAAACCATGATTGAACGACTGCCGGGAGGTCGCTCAGAGGTCGTCAGTCCCCTCGCGCCGGCGCGCTTCTTCCTCCTGGTACAGCTCGTGCGTCGCCTGCTCGGTGCGGCCGGTCTTGCCGGTCGAGCGGCGGCGCATCACCAGCCAGATCAGCGCGATCAGCAGGATCGCCGGGCCGATAATGTCGATGATCCACCATTGCGCTTCGTCCATGCTTTGCCTCCGGTTGGGGAACCAGCCCCGCATTTTACGCCTATATAGCTCGCAATGGCGCGATTGGGTTCCTGGATCGAGTCCCACCCCGAGGGCATTTACGTGCGGCCAGCGGACGCCTGGATCGACCCGTCGCAGCCCAAGCCCAAGGCGCTGGTCACCCACGGCCATGGCGACCACGCGCGCGGCGGCCACGGCGCGGTGATGGCGACGGCCGAGACGCTGGCGATCATGGAGGTTCGGTGCGGACCGCAGAACGGGCAGGCGCTCGCCTATGACGAGACCATCCGGGTCGGCGAGGTCGACGTGCGGTTCGTTCCCGCAGGCCACGTGCTCGGCTCCGCGCAGATTGTCCTCGAGCACGTCACGTCCCTTGGGGCGGAGCGCGTCGTCGTCTCCGGCGACTACAAGCGCCGCCCCGACCCGACCTGCCCATGCTTCGTGCCGGTGCCGTGCGACATCTTCATCACCGAGGCGACCTTCGGCCTTCCGGTGTTCCGCCATCCCGACACGGGAAGCGAGATCGACCGGCTGCTCCACCGCCTCCACTCGGACACGAGCCGTTGCGTGCTGGTCGGCGCCTACGCACTGGGCAAGGCGCAGCGGATCATCGCCGAGCTGCGCGCCCGCGGCCACCACGACCCGATCTACTTCCACGGCGCGATCGAGCGGTTGAACCAGCTCTACGAGAGCTTCGGAGTGGAATTGGGCGAGCTGCGCCCCGCCACCGGCGCAACCAAGGCGGAGATGGCCGGCCACATCATCATCGCCCCGCCCGGAGCGCTCAATGACCGCTGGTCGCGGCGGCTGCCCGACCCGGTCACCGCGATGGCCTCGGGCTGGATGCGAATCCGCCAGCGCGCCCGGCAGCGCAACGTCGAGCTGCCGCTGATCATCTCCGACCATGCCGACTGGGACGAGCTGACCATGACCATCCGCGAGCTCGAACCGACCGAAGTGTGGATTACGCATGGCCGCGAGGAGGCGCTCAAGCATTGGTGCATGACCCACCAGATCAAGGCCTGCGAGCTGAACCTCGTCGGCTATGAGGACGAGGATGATTGAGCGAATCTCCTCCCCTGCATTTGCAGGGGAGGGGGGACCAGCGAAGCTGGTGGAGGGGCCACTTCAATCTGCTATGACGCGACCTGCTCGGTCATCGTGGGGAGTTCCCGTGGGCACCAACCGAGCGCGCGAACTGCGCAAGCAAATGACGCCTCCCGAGCGACGGCTGTGGAACATGCTTCGTCTCCGCCCGGGCGGCTTCAAGTTCCGCCGGCAGCACCCCGTCGGTTCCTACACGCTCGACTTCTTCTGTTACGATGCGGCGCTGTGCGTCGAGGTCGAT
The DNA here is from genome assembly GCA_040390085.1 of Pseudomonadota bacterium. Classification (GTDB taxonomy): domain Bacteria; phylum Pseudomonadota; class Alphaproteobacteria; order Sphingomonadales; family Sphingomonadaceae; genus Sphingomicrobium. Next base: position 1,670 of record JAZJZB010000037.1, read on the forward strand.
GGCTTTGCGCACGAGCTCGGGTCGAATCCGCAGCGGGACAGGCGCCGCGATGATTGGCTGACGGAACAGGGTGTCCGCACGATTCGGATCGCGGCAACCGACGTCCGCGACAATCTCGAAGGCGTGGTCCTGCTAATCGTCGAGGAGTGCCGGCGAAGAACTCCACTCTCCTCCCCTGCATTTGCAGGGGAGGTGGCAGTCCGAAGGACTGACGGAGGGGCGTGTTTGGAATGAAAGAAAGCCCCTCCACCAGCTCCGCTGGTCCCCCTCCCCTCGAAATCGAGGGGAGGAGATGCTGACCCACGGCCGCGAGGGGCCTCGGGCCCGCAAGCATTGGAGCATGACCCACCGGATCAAGGCCTGCGAGCTGAAGCTCGTCGGCTGTGAGGATGAGAATGATTAAGTTTCCCTCGCCTTGGCTCGGGCCCATCGTTGTTGCTAGGGCTGGCTGGGGTTCGGGGGAGAACGCGATGACATGGGATGCATGGGCCGCGATCGGGCAGCTCGTCGGCGCGCTGGGCGTCATCGCATCTCTTGTGTTCGTTGGCATTCAGGTCCGCCAAAGCGTGCGAGCTAGCAAAGCGTCTGCGTTTCAGGGACTGGTGTCGAGCATTATCGAGGTAAACTTGGCGCACATCGGCAATCCCGAAATTCTGGGCATCATCGATCGTGCCGGGAAGGGGGAGTCTCTCTCGGCGACCGAGCACCGTCTTTATGTCACGCTCGTCTTGAGCGCCGCGCGCCTGGCGCAATCCGCACACTATCAGGCCGAGCTTGGCTTGTTGGATCGGTCAAAGCTCGAATCCGTGGTCTACAACCTCGTGAGGCACCTCAAGTCCAACACCGGGCAGGCCGTTTGGGCCGATCTCGCAAAACGCAGTGATCCGGAGTTCCGCGCTTACGTTGATTCGTTGATCGACCACATCGACAGCTACGAAACACTGCTGACGCCGGCACCCGCGAGCGCCACCGGAACTTAGTGAACCGCCTCAACGCGCTCGACGCCTGATTTCGCCAGCTGGTCGTCGATCTGTGCGACGAGCCGATCGAGTCCCGACTCATCGGACGACTCGGCCCTCGCGACGAGTACGTCCTGGGTGTTCGACGCGCGAAGTAGCCACCATCCGTCCGGGGTGCTGACCCGCACGCCGTCGGTGGCGTCGACCCTGGCGCCATCGGCGGACAAGCGGTCGCGAACTTCTTCGACGATGGCGAACTTGCGTGGCTCGTCGACCGGGAAGCGCAGCTCGGGGGTGGCGACGCTCTTGGGCATATCGTCCATGATCTCGGTCAGGCTCTTGCCGCTTTGGGACACCGCCTCGATCAGCCGCACCGCGGCGTAGAGCGCGTCGTCGAAGCCGTACCAGCGGTGCTTGAAGAAGATGTGGCCGCTCATCTCGCCCGCCAAAGGCGCGCCGGTCTCCTTCATTTTCGACTTGATCAGGCTGTGGCCGGTCTTCCACATCAAAGGCTTGCCGCCGAGCGCGGCGATTCCGTCGAACAGGACCTGGCTGGCCTTGACGTCGGCGATGATCGTCGCTCCGGGCTGTTCCTTCAGCACCGGCCCGGCGAGGATCAGCATCAATTGATCGCCCCAGATCACCCGGCCCAGACCGTCGACCGCGCCGATGCGGTCGCCATCGCCGTCGAAGGCGATTCCGAAATCGAGCTGCTCGCGCTCGACCAGCGCTTTGAGGTCGGCGAGATTGGCCTCGACCGTCGGGTCCGGGTGATGGTTGGGGAAGGTGCCGTCGACCTGGCTGAAGATGACGTGATGGTCGCCGGGCAGACGATCGACGATCATGTCGAGGATCGGCCCGGCGGCGCCGTTGCCGGCGTCCCAGCCGACCCTGAAGGCATTGCCCGAAAAGTCCTGGAGCAGCCGGTCGGCATAAGCTTCGCGGATGTCGACTTCCTCGACGCTGCCGCTGCCTTCGCTCCAATGGCCGGACAAGGCGCGGCGGCCGATCTCCTGGATCTCCGCGCCGAACACCGAGCGGCCTTTGAGCAGCAGCTTGAAGCCGTTGTAGCCGGCCGGGTTGTGGCTGCCGGTGACCTGGATGCCGCCGTCGACGTCGAGATAATGGGTCGCGAAATAGAGCATCGGCGACGGGCCCATGCCGATCTGCATCAAGTCGATGCCGCCTTCAGTGAGCCCGCGGATCAGTTCGGCCTGGAGCGATGGAGAGTGGGTCCGCCCGTCGCGCCCGACGGCAATCGTGCGGGCGCCTTCGCCATGGGCTTTGGCGGCAAAGGTCCGGCCGAGTGCATAAGCGTCGGCTTCGGTCAGCGTGTCGCCGACGATCCCGCGAATGTCATATTCCCGCAGGATGGTGGGATTGAACTGGTGGGTCATATTAGTCCGTCATTGCGAGGAGCGAAGCGACGAAGCAATCCAGTTGTTCCAGCTCGCTTCTGGATTGCTTCCCCCGGCTCAAGGCCGGGGTCGCAATGACGGCTAAGCGACCTTCTGCTCGACCTCGTCGGCGCCGGGGATGCCGAGGCCGGCGATCATCTCGCGCAGCTCCTGGCGGGCGGTGATGTGGGCGATTCCGACTTCGCCCAATTGCTGAAGATCGAGCAGGGTCAGGCCCTTGGGGAACAACTCGCGGTAGATGACGCGCTCGCCGAGGCCGGGAATGACCCGGAAGCCGACCCGGCGGGCAAGCTCGTCGAGCGCCGCGCCGACGCGCTTCAGATTGTGCGATTCGATGTGCTGCAGGCGGTTCCTAAGCACCACCCAGTCGACGCTCTTGCCGGTGGCCTTGGCGCGCTGGGTGCGGCTGTTCCAGATCAGCTCGGCATAGAAGCTGGGCTTGGTGATCTTGTAATTTTCCGGGTGGACCTGGCCGATCAGGTCGAGGTCGACGAAGCTGTCGTTCATCGGCGTGACCAGAGTGTCGGCCTTGAGGATCGCGGTGCGCGCGACCGGGTCGTCGCGGCCGGGCGTGTCGATGACGATCACGTCGGACACTTTGGCGAGGCGCTCGATCGCCGCGGCCAGGCCCTCCTCGCTGTGATCGTCGAGCACTTCGAACGCGGCACGTGGCAGCTCCACCTCGAGCCGGCGCGTCGTCGCGTCGCGGTTCTCGAGATAGCGGGTCATTGTCCGCTGGCGACCGTCGAGGTCGAGCGCGCCGACCTTGTGGCCCGATGCGGCGAGCGCGACGGCGGTGTGGACTGCAGTGGTCGACTTGCCGGTCCCGCCCTTTTCGTTGGCGAAGACGATGAAATGCGGCTGGCTCATGCTTGATCTTTCCCCCGGCGCAAGTGCAAGCGCCGCCCGCTGGGAAGTTTACCGGAGGCCCTGCGCGCGTGCAAATCGTTCGTAACAGTGAAGAATTGGCACGCGCCCGGGCCCGGCTGGAGGGCAGCGTCGCGCTGGTGCCGACGATGGGCGCGCTTCACGCCGGGCATATGGCGCTGATTGCCGCGGCCAAGGCGCATGCCGACACAATCGCCGCCAGCATCTTCGTCAATCCGATGCAGTTTGGTCCGAACGAGGACCTCGGCCGCTACCCGCGCCAGGAGGCGGCGGACACGCATATGCTCGAGGAAGCGGGGTGCGACCTGCTGTGGATGCCCGGCGTGGCCGACATCTATCCGGCAGGATTTGCGACCAGGATCAGCGTTGGCGGCGTCTCCCAGCGCTGGGAAGGCGAGGTTCGGCCCGGCCATTTCGACGGCGTCGCGACGGTGGTCGCAAAGCTGCTGATGGCGGTCCGGCCGGATGTCGCGCTGTTCGGCGAGAAAGATTTCCAGCAGCTGGCGATGATCCGGCGAATGGCTGCCGACCTCAACATCCCGGCGACGATCATTGGCGTCCCGACCGTGCGCGAGCCGGACGGCCTCGCACTCTCATCGCGCAATATCTATTTGTCCGAAGACGAGCGGGCGCGGGCAGTGGCTTTGCCGCGCGCGCTGGAGACAGCGAAAAATCGCATCCGGTCCGGTGGCAATGTCGCTGCCGCGTTGGAGGAAGCTCGCAAGTTGCTGAGCGAGGCCGGCTTCGCGCGCATCGACTATGTCGCGCTGGTCGATTCAGCGACGCTCGAGCCGCTCGACGAGCCGCGCGGCGACATGCGGCTCATCGCCGCTGCGGTGATCGGCGGCACGCGCCTGATCGACAATATCGCCGCCTAATCTCCACCCCTGCATTTGCAGGGGAGGTGGCAGCGCGAAGCGCTGACGAAGGGGTCCCTCCACCGCACTTCGTGCGGTTCCCCTCCCCTCGAAATCGAGGGGAGGATGAATATGGTTGAATCGCGTTAACCATTTCTTTGCTCTTCCGGGCCGAATTTCGGCTCGAACAGGGAAGAGGGGTAAAACATGGGAGCGATTAGTCAGAAAAGCGCGGAGTTCCTGCTTCGCAGCCGGCTCACCGACGCCGAAAACGGCGACGTCGACGCATTGTTCGAGCTTGGCGTGACCTATTCGACCGGCCGCGGCGGAATCGCCGCCGACCTCATCGAAGCGCACAAATGGTTCAACCTCGCAGCGCTTTCGGGCTGCACCCGCGGCCAGGAATGCCGCGCCGAGATTGCTGTCGAAATGACCGCACGCGAGATCGCCGAAGCGCAGCGCCAGGCCCGCGCCTGGCTCGCGACCACCAGCTACCAGCGCCGAGCCGCCTGACTAACGAACGAGAATTGTGACCGCGCGCCCGGCTCCCGGGCGCTCCTTGCCCCAGCTCATCGCGCTCAGCTGCGCGGCGGGCACTCCCATCAGGATGAGATGGAGGCGCACCTCTTCGGCGCGCTTGGCGCCAACCGCCAGCGCGTGATCGCGGGTGTCGCCGTGCTCGCCGCTGCCTTCGATCCGAACGACAATCTCCGGATGCCGGCGAAGCCACGCCGCCTGCGCTGCAAGCACCGCTCGAGCCGCCGGAACGAGCCCGCTGCTGTCGCTCGCGAAATAAACCGTCGTGCCGCCCGATTGAGCGGCGAAATCGGCGCGAAGCGCATCGATTCCGACCAGGGCTGGGGCAGGCGCCGGTCGCCCTAGCGGGACGATCACCGGGAGCCGCCGTTGCGCCGGAGCGCCGGTTGCGAGCGCCGCGGCGGCGAGAAGGAAAAAGATCTTGCGCATCGGCTCAGTCCATCACGCCCGACCAGTCGGGGTCGGATCCGGCTTGGGGAATGGTCATCTGACGCGGCTGGCTGTCGTCCAGGGTCACCCGGAAGATGCCCGGCCGGCCGGTCCGGTCGGGCCGCTGGAAGGCGAGCTCGCGGCTGCTTGCCGCCCAGCTCGGGCCGTCGTCATTGGGGCCGTTGGTGAGCAATTTCTCGCCGCTTCCGTCGGGCTTCATGATCCCGATCCGGCGGCCGTTCGGGCCGCGCAGCGTGAACGCGATCCATTCCCCGTCGGGGCTCCACGCGGGCGCCGCATGGCCGCCGAACCCAAAGCTGATCCGCCGCTGGTCCGAACCGTCGGCGTTCATCACGTAGAGCTGCTGGGAGCCGCCGCGGTCGCTTTCGAACACGATCTTGCTGCCGTCGGGCGAGAAGCTGGCGTCGGTGTCGATTCCCGGCGAAGTCGTCAGCCGCCGCGCGGCGCCGCCGCCGGCGCCGACGACATAGATGTCACAATTCTGGCCCTGCATCATCGAAAACACGATCCGGCCGCCGTCCGGGGAGAAGCGCGGCGCGAAGCTCGTCACCTGCACCGGCACCAGCGGCGTCTGCTGCTTGGAGCCAAGGTCGAGCAAAGCGACGTGCGGAGTCCCGCCGGCGTAGCTGACGAAGGCGATTCGCTCGGCGTGGGGCGCCAGACGCGGAGTCAGCACCAGCGTGTCGCCCATGGTGACGTAGCTATGGTTGAAGCCGTCGCTGTCCATCAGCGCGATGCGCTTGACCGTCGCGTCGCCGGTGCCGCTTTCGGCGACATAAGCGATGCGCGTGTCGAACATGCCCGGCGCGCCGGTGATCGCGGTGTAGGCGAGGCCCGAGCATTTGTGCGCGGCGCGGCGGATATCGCCGCCGGCGACGACAACGCCCTTGCGCGCAAGCTCGCGCCCCTTGTCGACGTCATAGACGTAGCAGCCGACGGTAAACCGGCCGTCCGCGCGCGCCTGGACGAAGCCTGTAACCAGCGCCTTGGCGCCGGCCGCCCGCCACTTGGAGAAGGTCGGGGCGGTCACCTCCGGATAGGAATAATAGTCCTTCTGGTTTGGCTTGAGCACCATCACCTCCGAGGTTTGGCGAAGGTCGGCTTCGATCAGCTGGGTCGCCTGCCAGGCGACTGCGAGCATCTCATTGCCCTTGCTGCCCGAGTCCGGCGTGGTCAGCGGCGGGATCGCGATGACGGTCGCTGCCGGAGCGCCTGGCTGCACGTCTTGAGCGCCCACCGGCGAGGCCAGGCCAAGCGCCGCCACAACCAGCGGGAAGTTGAGGAAGGACCGCGTCATTGCCCGGTTGTGATCTGCTTGAATTTTTCCACCCACTCTTTCGGCTGGCGCTTCGGTCGGCCTTCGCCGTCGAGGAAGGCCGCAGTCAACCGCGCATCGGTGAGTTGTTCGGTTCCACGCATGACCTGCTGCTGAATGTGAACCGACGAGGCGCGGACGTCGGTGACCGTGCTGACGACGACCAAGTCGTCGCCAAGGCGGCCGGGGCGGCGATATTTGATGTCGATTTCAACGACTGCATAGGCGCTGCCGCTACGGCGCAGCTCGCCGGCCTGGTCGACGCCGACGGCGCGAATCATGTCCGATCGCGCCCGCTCCATGAACTTCAGATAATTGGCGTAATAGACGATCCCGTAGGCGTCGGTGTCCTCGAAATAGACCGAAAGCGCGAAGCGATGCTCGCAGCCGACGAAGCCGCCGCGATAGGGGGTATCGAACTCGGACCTCATTTGGGCCGTCCGATGTCACCAACGGTGCGGATGAGGTCGCCTTGGGCCTCGGCGACGTCGGCCAGATGCATTCCCCAGCCGGGCAGGAACATGCCGAGCACGCCGACCTCGCCGCCAATGCGGTCGGTCCATTTCTCGCCTGCGGAGTGGTTGGTGCGGATCCACAGGAAGCCGCGCTGGCCGTCGTTGAGGCACTTGGCCGAGACCAGCCCGTGGGTGCCGACATAAGGCGTCGGCGGCGGGCCTTGGCTCGACCAGGAAATCGGGCCGCCCGGCACCGGCAGGGTCGAGCGCGTGAACCAAACACTGTCGAGCTTGACCCAATCCTTCGAGCCCGGCAGCGCCGGATTGACGCAGCCGACCGTCATCCCCGGCTTGTCGGCAACGCCGAAGATGGCGCCGACCGGCGGGACATTCTTCTCGCGGAAGCTGGTCCAGGTGATGACGCAGCCCGTTTCGCCGGGGCGGTTGCACAGCGGAGTCTCCTTGAAGGTGCCGCCGACCAGCCTGCCTTGCGGCACGAGCAGGTCGAAGCCGGGGATGATCGCGAGCTTCATTCGGGCGGCGACTGCCGGCTTGGTCTCGATCTCGCGAGCGATCAGCATCTGCAGCATCAGGCTGCCCTGGCTGTGGCCGACCAGCACAAAGGGACGGCCGCCGTTCCTGGTCGCGAGGTAATTGCGCCAGGCGGCGGCGACGTCGCGATAGGCCAGCGCTGCAGCGCCGCTGATGTCGGCGCCGGCCGAGAAGGCGGCAACCGCGCCAAGCGTCATCTGGCGGTAGACCGGCGCGTAGGTCCGGCACACGCCGGCGAAGCGCGTGAACTGCGCTTCGGTCGCAAGCTTCTCTTCGCGCCCGGCGTTGAGGTCGCTGTTGAGGCCCTGGTCGCTCGACACGGTCGGGTAGACGTAGAAACAGTCGAGCGGCGGGTCCTTGGCGACCGTGCTGAGCCCCGTTGAACCATAGCCGTTCGGGTTGAGCGCCGTGGTCGGCAGCGGGGTCGAGCAGATGTCCTTGCGGCCGGGGAGGCACAGCCAGGTCGAATCCTTGGAATAATCGGGCGTGGCGGCGGCATGCGGCTGCGCGGCCGCGGGCGACGCGAAGGCCAGCGCTGCAATCCCGCCCAGCACTGACAATCGGATCACTTGGGGGCAGCTCCTGAATCGAACAAACCGGCCTGGCCGCCCTGCGGCACCGGAAGCCCGAGATGGGCGTAGCCGCGGCCGTTGAGCGCCCGGCCTCGTGCCGTGCGGGCGATGAGGCCGAGCTGAATGAGGAAGGGCTCGATCACATCCTCGATCGTGTCGCGCGGCTCGCTCAGCCCAGCCGCAAGCGTCTCCACGCCGACCGGGCCGCCGCCGTAGAGGTCGGCGATCATGGTCAGGTAGCGGCGGTCCATCGCGTCGAGCCCGAGGGCGTCGATCTCGAGCCGCGACAGCGCCTTGTCGGCGACCGCGGCGTCGACGGTGTCGGAGCCGGCGGCATGGGCGAAATCGCGCACCCGGCGAAGCAGCCGGCCGGATATTCGCGGCGTGCCGCGCGAACGTCGCGCAATCTCGCGCGCACCATCCTCGGCAAGGTCGACATTGAGCAGGCGGGCCGCACGCCGGACGACCAGCTCGAGCTCCTCGACGGTATAGAAATTGAGCCGAACCGGAATCCCGAAGCGGTCGCGGAGCGGGGTGGTCAGCAGCCCCTGGCGCGTGGTTGCTCCGATCAAGGTGAAGCGCGGCAGATCGATTCGAACCGAGCGCGCCGATGGCCCTTCGCCGATCATCAGGTCGAGCGCGCGGTCCTCCATCGCCGGGTAGAGCACCTCCTCGACCGCAGGAGCGAGGCGGTGGATCTCGTCAATGAACAGGACGTCGCCGTCCTCCAGGTTGGTGAGCAGCGCGGCGAGATCGCCGGACTTGGCGATGACCGGGCCGGAGGTGGCGCGGAAGCCGACCCCCATCTCGCGCGCGAGGATTGCGGCAAGCGTGGTCTTGCCCAGCCCGGGCGGGCCATGGAGCAGAACGTGATCGAGCGCTTCGCCGCGGGCCTTGGCGGCAGTTACGAACACCCGCAGATTTTCCCGGGCCGACTGCTGGCCGATGAACTCGTCGAGGCTCTTCGGGCGCAGCGCCGCATCGGCGTCTTCCGCAGTGCGCTCGGGCGTGGTGATTCGGGCGGGATCAGTGGCCATCAATTGCTCGTCATTGCGAGCGTAGCGAAGCAATCCAGGGGTGGCGAGCCAAGACTGGATTGCTTCCTCGCGTTCGCTCCTCGCAATGACGGCTATCTCGAATGCTCGACGCCGTCGCCGACGATCTCGAGCCAGCCGCACTTGCATTCCTCCCACACCGAATATTGCGGGTTCGCGAAATAAGGGCCGTCGAACGCGCCGAGCGGGATGGCGACCAGCCCGTCGAATTTGCCCTCGATTTCGTAATGCACATTAGACCCGCACTCGGGACAGAAATGGAAGGTGATGCGGTTGCAGCTCTCGGCGGTGTTCACCCATGATTTCGACCGGCCCTCGATGGTGACCTGATCGGCCGGCCAGCGCGCCTGCACCGCGAACGCGCTGCCCGAGCGCTTCTTGCAATCGAGGCAATGGCAGACTGACACGCGCACCGGCTCGCCGGTGACGGTGGCGCGAAGCTGCCCGCAGCGGCACGAGGCGGTGCGAGGATTCACGTTGATGGTTTCTCGCCGAGCAAAGCGTGGCGAGCTTTCGCAATATCTCCTGTCCGTCGGCCCTTTTGCGCCTGACCGAGGAGTCCACGAACGTGAACGGTTCGGAAATAGGTTACGTCCCGAGTGTTAGCGATTTCTTGGTTTTGGCTGTAGGCCATCCCCATTAGGTCGCATACCCATAAACAGGATTCCCAAACTGGTTGAAGCGTGATTCAATG
>JAZJZB010000038.1:0-7478 GCA_040390085.1 Pseudomonadota bacterium
CCCTTGAGCTTGTCGGCCATTTCCTTGAGCGCGTGCTGGGCCTGGCTGACCGCCATTCCGTAGCCCGGGACAATGATCACCTGGTCGGCCTGCTTCATCAGGAAGGCGGCATCCTCGGCCGAGCCGCGCTTGTAGGGCCGGTCGATAGCCGCGGCGTCGCCGCTGCTTGAGACCGCGCCGAAGCCGCCGGCGATGACTGAGATGAAGCTTCGGTTCATCGCCCGGCACATGATGTAGCTGAGGATCGCGCCCGAGCTTCCGACCAAAGCTCCGGTGATGATCATCGCGCTGTTGTGGAGCGTGAAGCCCATCGCCGCCGCCGCCCAGCCAGAATAGCTGTTGAGCATCGAGATCACGACCGGCATGTCGGCGCCGCCGATCGGGATGATCAGCAGGAAGCCGATCGCGAAGCTGAGACCGGCGATGGTGAAGAACACCCACGGCGACTGGTCCTGCACGAAATAGGCGATCAGCCCGACAATCGCGGCGAGGGTGGCGAGATTGATGACATGGCGCGCCGGAAGCAGGATCGGCTTGCCCGACATGTTGCCGTTCAATTTGAGGAAGGCGATCACGCTTCCTGAGAAGGTGATCGCGCCGATCGCGACTCCAAGGCCCATTTCGATCCGGCTGACCGGCAGGATGCTGACGAAGGACGGGCTGGCGATGGGCGTGATCCGAACCGCGATCCCGAACGCTTCGGGGTTGAGGTAAGCAGCGGCGCCGACCAGCACCGCGGCCATGCCGACCAGGCTGTGGAACGCCGCGACCAGTTGCGGCATCGCCGTCATCTGGATCTTGCGCGCGGTGACCAGGCCGATTGTGCCGCCGATCAGCATCGCACCGACGATCTCCGCAATCGACGCGATCTGGTGGACAGCGAGCGTGGTGCCGACCGCAATCGCCATTCCCGCCATGCCGGTCATGTTGCCGCGGCGGCTGCTCTCTGGCCCCGATAGTCCCCTCAGCGCGAGGATGAAGCAGACTCCGGCGACGAGGTAGGCGAGAAGCACCCACGCCGGCTGCGCGTGCGCCGCCTCAACCATCCTTGCGCTCCTTCTTCTTGTACATCGAGAGCATTCGCTGGGTGACCGCAAAGCCGCCGAAGATGTTCACGCTTGCAAGGGCGACCGCGACCAGGCCGAGCCACTTCGAGCTGGGGCTGCCGCCGGCGGCAGCAGCGATCAGCGCGCCGACGACGATCACCGAGGAGATTGCGTTGGTGACGCTCATCAGCGGCGTGTGCAGCGCCGGGGTCACCGACCACACGACGAAATAGCCAACGAAGCAGGCGAGGACGAAAATCGACAGGATGGAGATGAAGTCCATGACCCCTCCGGTGCGGTGCGACGGATGTTCTGGCCGGTCGCTTCGTGACTGTCGAGGGCTGTTAGTGTCGTCCGTTAAACGTGATCACGGTTTCCTTTTTCCTAACCTTTCGGTGGCAAGGCGAAACCCACCAATTGGGAAGGAAGAGCGCTCAGGTGACGAAGCGCAGCGCAACGATTGCCGAGCTGACGCCATGGAAGCTTCTTCTGTGGACCGCGGTCGCCGGCCTGGTGTTCGGCCTCATCGGCTTCGGTGAGATCGCCGAGGATTATTTGCGCATTGCCCGCAACTCCTTTCACCGCCACTCGGCCGGTGGCCAGATCGTCGTCGTTCGGATCGACGACCCGTCCCTGAAGGAATATGGCAATTGGCCGTGGCGGCGGACTCTTGACGCCCAACTGGTCGATCGACTTTCGGCGGCCGGCGTAAAGCAGATCTTCTTCGACATCAGCTTCTACTATCCGTCCGACCCCGCCGGCGATCGTGCCTTCGCGTCGGCGCTCGAGCGATCCGGCCGAGTGACGATTCCGACCAGCTACAAGGCGGGGCCCGACGCCGGAAGGACCCTTCATTCGGGACCCTTGCCGATGTTCACCGATCACGCCCGGGTGGCGACGCTGAGCGTGAACTACAATTATCAAAACGCCGTCTGGCGGCTTCCGTTCGCCGTAGAGATGGCCGGCAACCGGGTTCCGTCAATGGCTGCCGCGATCGCCGGTTCCGACCGGCGCGACGGCCAATTCCGGGTCGATTATTCGATCGACCTGGATTCCGTCCCGAAGCTGTCCGCCGGCGATGTCCTGAGCGGACGCACGCGCTCCGACGCCCTGCTCGGCAAGACCGTCCTGATCGGCACGGATTCGGACGTCATCGGCGATCGATACTTTATTCCCGGTTACGGACGCGTTGGCGGGGTTTTCGTCCACGCCATGGGCGCAGAAACGCTGATGGAAGGCACTCCAGTCGACCTCGGTTGGCTGCCGTCGTTCCTGGCGGCCCTTGCGGCCGTCGCAATCGCCTTGACCGGCCGGACAATGGCCCGTCGGATCGTTGCTCTCGGCGGCTGCACGATCGCCTTGCTGACTATCCCCGCATTCAGCGAGGCGCGATTGATGTTCGTCGACGTCGCTCCGGGATTGTTCGTCCTTCTTGTCGCCTCAATCGTACTCGGCTGGCGCCGCTATCGGGCCCGAGGGTGGGTCAACGCGGTGTCGAACCTTCCCAACCTCAACGCGCTGCGCATGAATCGGGAAGGCCGGCAGCGTTCGCTGGTTGCCGCCCGGATACTCAATTACGAGGAGATTCTGGCGACCCTCCCCCCGAACAGCGAACGCCATTTGGTCGAGCAAATCGTCGCGCGGTTGAAGGTCGGCTCGCCCGACCGGCTTCTGTACCAGGGCGATGCGGGCATCTTCGCCTGGTTTGAAGAGCCCCGACAGCCATTCGGCAACCATCTCGAGGCGCTCCACGCCTTGTTCCGCAATCCGGCCCGGATCGCGGGCCTGTCGATCGATCTCTCGATCGCGTTCGGGGTTGAAGTCGGCAGTGGACGATCGCTCGGCAATCGGCTGGCGAGCGCGCTGGTCGCCGCCGACGAGGCCGCCCACGACGGGCTCAAATGGAAATACCACGATCCAGAGAGCCTTGAGGCGGCGTCGTGGAAATTGTCGATGCTCAGCCAGCTCGACGACGCGATCGACCGCGGCGAGGTGTGGGTGGCCTATCAGCCAAAGCTCGAGCTCGCGACCCGCCGGATCGTCGGCGCCGAGGCCCTCGCACGCTGGACCCATCCCGAGAAAGGCCCGATCGCCGCCACCGAATTCGTGGCCGCGGCCGAACAGCACAACCGGATCGGCAAGCTGACCGACTTCGTGCTCGACCAGGCCGTCGCGGGCGCCGCGCAAATCAACAAGCGCGGGATAGGGTTCGACATCGCAGTCAATCTGTCGGCGCGCCTGCTCAGCGACAAAAGCTTCCCCTTGCGGCTGTCGGCCCTGCTGGCGCGCCATGGACTACCGCCGCAGTGCCTGACGCTCGAATTGACCGAGACTGCGGCGATGGGCGGCGGCGAAGGGCTCGACATGATCAACCGGCTGCGCGACCTCGGAGTGAATATTTCAATCGACGATTACGGCACCGGCCTGTCGACCCTCGACTATCTGAAAAAAATCCCGGCTACGGAACTCAAGATCGACCAAAGCTTCGTCAAAGGTATCGCCGACAACCGCAGCGACCGGCTGATGGTCCAGTCGACGATCGGTCTCGCCCATTCGCTCGGCCGCAAGGTAGTCGCCGAAGGAGTCGAGCATCGCGAGGTGCTCGACACCCTCGTTTCGATGGGCTGCGACGTCGCCCAGGGTTTTGCGATCGGGCGGCCGATGAGCCTGGACAGCCTGAACAAGCGGCTGGCGACCGATCGCAAGCGCGCCGCCGCCTGATTGCCGCGAGCGGCGTCGCGCTCGATCCCCTCAAAGCCTTAACCATCTTCCCAGTTCGGGACAGCTCGCGCCACCCAAAATGGTGAATCGTTTGTCAACCATATCAATTAAGGTTAATAACCCCTCATCTGCCGAATCGAAACGCACTTGGGGGACTGACCATGAAGAAGACAAAAGCTGGCCGTGGATTTTGGAGCTGGCTGCTTGGCAGCGGCTGGGACGGCGCCGGCTCGAACGGCTAAAGCCGTGCCTTCGGTCCGATAAAAAGGACTGACAGTTCAATGCGTTAGAAAGCGCCTGCCGGTTCGGCGGGCGCTTTTGTTTTGGGGTTATTGCGAGTTGCCTGTGGCGCTGTTGGCCGGGGCACGCTGGCGCGCTAGGCGGCGCTCATGCTTCGCCAACTCAGCACCATCTTGTCGATTCGCGGGGATCGCCCCGGACTTCATGAATTTACCACTGAGGTCGGCGAGTTCGTGTCCGGCAGCGGTATTTCGGACGGCCTGCTGACCCTGTTCTGCCGCCACACTTCGGCATCATTGGTGATCCAGGAAAATGCGGCGCCCGCTGCCCGGCGCGACCTCGAAGCCTATTTTGCGCGGATCGCGCCCGAAGGCGGGCCTTACGAGCATGACGATGAAGGGCCGGACGACATGCCGGCGCATCTGCGCACAGCCCTCACCTCGACCCAATTGTCGATCCCGGTGCAAAACGGGGAGCTGCTGCTCGGCACCTGGCAGGGGATTTTCCTGTTCGAGCATCGCCGCGCCACGCCCGAGCGACAGGTCGCGCTTCACTTAGTCGGTGAGTGATCCTCGATCGGAAGCGGACTTGTTCCGCGCAGGAACCGGTCGGGCAATAAATCATCGCGGGCGACGTCGGCGACCGGCCAGGACCGATCGGCGATCATCGATTCGACAATCGCTGCGATCGCCGGCGAGGTCTGGAGGCCGAACCCGCCCTGCCCGGCGAGCCAGAAGAAGCCCTCCGCATCGGGCGCAAAGCCCACCGCCGGGTGGCGATCCGGCGTGAACGTCCTGAGGCCGGCCCATTTGCTATGGATCCGGCGGACCTCGACATTGGTCCGCTCCTCGATCCGCGCGGCCGCAAGCGCGACTTCATATTCGTCGGGCTGCGCGTCGCACGGATCGCTCGGCACCTCGTCCATCGGCGAAGCGAACAGCCGGCCGCTTTCGGGCGCGAAATAGAGCTCGTCGCCGACTGTCTTGGCGAACGGCAGGTGGTCGAGATCGGCGCCGTCGGGCGCGTCGAAGGTGATGATCGTCCGCCGCCTGGGGGCGAGGCCGAACGGCCGTACGCCGGCCAATCGCGCGACCTCATCCGCCCAGGATCCGGCGGCATTGACCAGGATCGGCGCCGAGAAGGTTTCGCCTTTCTCGCTGATGACGGTCCACACGCCGCCGTTCCGCTCGATCGTTGCGATTCGAGCGCCGGTACGAAGCTCGCCGCCACGGCTCCGCAATTGCTTGAGATTGCCCTGGAGCAGCGCGTGCGGGTCGAGGCGGATCCCGTCGCGGTCGGCGATCCCGTGAAGCTGGTCGTGGTTGAGCAGCGGGCAAAGCTCGTGGACGCCATTGGCATCGAGCCGCTCGAGCCGCGCGAACAGCGACAATTCCGCGTGGAGCGCGTCGAGCGCCGCTCGTTCGTCGTCGCGGGCGAACACCAGCACCGGCATCCGGCGGCCGATCGGCACTTCGCGGAAGGCTTGTGGCGGATCGTCGAAGAAGGCTCGGCTTGCGAGCGTCAGCGCACGAACCAGCCGGTCGCCAAGCGCATAATGGAGCATCGTCGCGCTTCGGCCCGATGAGTGGAACCCGATCTGCTCCTCGGCCTCGAGGACGGTGACACGCGCATGGCTCGACAGCACGGCCGCCGCGGAAAGGCCGGCAATGCCCCCGCCAATGATCAGAATGTCGCGCGCGCTCACGCCGCTGTGAGCCGCTCGCTGACGATTCTGCCGCCTTGGGTGAGGCGGATGGCTTTCACGATCTCGTCGTCGTCCGGGAGTACCGGCCGTCCCTGCTCCTTGTCCCAGAAAGCCGACAGGAAATTGTAGAGGTTGCGAGCGAACAGCGCCGAGGAGTCGGCCGCCAGGCTGCGGGCGAGGTTGGAAGCGCCGATGATCGTCACGCCGTGCTTGACGACATTTTCGCCGCTGACGGTCCCCTCGACGTTCCCGCCGGCATCGGCCGCCAGGTCGACGATCACGCTTCCGGCGCGCATCGAGGCCAGCTGCGCATCGCTGATCAGCCGCGGCGCGGGCCGGCCGGGGATCAGCGCGGTGGTGATGACGATGTCCTGCTTGGCGATGTGACCGGACACCAGCTCGGCCTGCGACTTTTGATATTCCGGCGACATTTCCGTCGCATAGCCGCCGCTGCCTTCGCCCTCGATGCCGGCGACATTCTCGACGAAGATCGGCTTTGCGCCGAGCGACTGTATCTGTTCGCGGGTCGCCGAGCGGACGTCGGTCGCGCTAACCTGGGCGCCGAGCCGCTTGGCGGTCGCGATCGCCTGCAGCCCGGCGACTCCGACGCCCATCACGAACACCTTGGCCGGGCTGACGGTGCCGGCGGCGGTCATCATCATCGGGAAGGCGCGGCCATAGGCATCGGCGGCTTCGATCACCGCCTTGTAGCCGGCGAGGTTGGATTGCGAGGAGAGGATGTCCATCGACTGGGCGCGCGTGATTCGTGGCATCCATTCCATCGCCAGGGCTTCGACGCCCGCCGACGCATAGCCGCCGATTGCGTCGCGCCGCCGTACCGGATCGAGCGCACCGACTAACAGGGCCCCCTTCTGCGCCCCCGCAAGAGAGGTGGGATCGGGGCCGTTGATGCACAGGATGATGGCGGCGCCCTTGAGCACGTCCTTGCGGCTGCCGAGCTTTGCGCCAGCGGCCTCGAATTCGCCGTCGGCGATCGAAGCGCCCTCGCCGGCGCCCTTCTCGACCGCGAGGTCGGCGCCGAGCGCTGCGAATTTCTTCACGGTCTCGGGGATCGCGGCACAACGCGTCTCGCCGCCCGCTTCCTTCAGGACCGCAATTTTCATTCCTATTTGAGGATCAAAAGGACGATGAAGCCGATAATCAGGCTGGTAAGCGCGCCATATTTCATCAGCTTGGTGAAGCGCGTGTAATCGCGGACGTGCATTGCGACGTCCTGGGTCGGCGGACTAACCAGCAGCGGCTCTTCTTCGGCCATGTCTGTCCCTTCGATGTTCCTTGGTCCGCAGCGTCCATAACAAGCCCGGGCGCACTCCCCAAGCCCCGCGCGATGTCAGTTTAAGCTCGCCTTTACCGGTTCGCCCGTAGGCTGCGGCGCGAAAGGCGGGACATGCGCGAGGAACCGACACGATCGCTGCTTCTGCTCGACTCGAACCCGGACGAGCGCAGGCTCGTTTCGGCGATCGCTGCGCGGGCTGGCTGGAGCACCGTCGGCGCTGCTGACGAGGAGATGGCGCTCGCCCTCCTGCAAGGCCCCCACGGGCGAGAGGTCAAGGCCGTCCTGTTCGGTAGCTGGAGCTCCGAGGAGGGCCCGGATCTCATTGCAACCCTGCGCAAGCAACGTCCCGGCCTTCCAGTCATCGTCCTCTCTCACGGCGACACCGTCTCCGGAGCGGTGGAGGCAATGCGCGCCGGCGCTTCCGACTTCCTGGTGCGTCCGGTCGCGCCCGAACGGCTGCTCGATGCGC
>JAZJZB010000038.1:7506-8226 GCA_040390085.1 Pseudomonadota bacterium
AGTCGCCGCCAAGTCGGCGCGCAACCGGCTGCCGGTCCTGATCGTCGGCGAGCCTGGCACCGGCAAGGAAACCGTCGCTCGCGGGATTCACGCCGCAAGCCTCAGGGCGAAGGGCCCGCTGCTGTCGATCGACTGCAAGGCGATTGCGTCAAACATCATCGACAGCGAATTGTTCGGCCACGACAAAGGCGCGTTTCCGGGTGCGTTCGCGGCCAAGACCGGCAAAATGGTCGAAGCCGACACCGGCACGCTCGTGCTCGACGAGATCAGCGAGCTTCCACCGGAGACCCAGGAGCGGCTCGACCGGGCCCTCGCAACCGGGGAGGTTCGCCCGGTCGGCCTCAACGGAAGCAGCTCGGTTGACGTCCGGGTGATTGCCACCAGCAGTGGGCCGCTCCCCGAAGACTTTCACCCGGGCCTTGCCGAGCGGATTGGCGCCACCACCGTGAATCTGCCGCCGCTTCGCGAACGCAGCGGCGACATCCCGGCGCTCACGCGCCATTTGCTCGCCCGCCTGTCCGAACAGACCGGCCTCCGGCCGATGTCGATCGGCAATGACGCGCTTGCAGTGCTGATGCGCTACGGCTGGCCGGGCAACGTGCGGCAGATGGCCGGCGTCCTGTTCCGCGCCGCGCTGCAATGCGACCAGAGCTCGCTTACCGCCGAGCATTTCCCGCATATCGCAATCCAGTCGCGCTACAGCGGCCGAAGCTCCGATTT
>JAZJZB010000039.1:0-3417 GCA_040390085.1 Pseudomonadota bacterium
ACGACCTCAGCCTTACCAAGGATGCGCTCTACCACTGAGCTACGGCAGCACTTTGTCCGGAGTGGCGCGCCTATGACGGCCAGCGCCTCGCCCTGTCAACCCGCGTGCGGTGGGTTTGCATGACTGCGAAGGAAAAGACCAAGGAACAGCGGCTTGCTGAGGCGCTGCGGGAAAATCTTAAACGGCGAAAGGCGCAGGCGCGGCAGGCACGCGGCAAGCCTGCGAAACCTGCCGTCGATTGACGCTCGGCGTGCTCGCCGCCATGCGCCGCTGATGCGCTTTTTCTCGGACAATGCAGCGCCTGCGCACCCCAAGGTGATGGAGGCGGTCGTCGCCGCCAACCGAATCGACACGGCCTATGACGGCGATTCCTGGAGCAAGCAGCTCGACGGCGCCTTTTCCGACCTGTTCGAGACCGAGGTCCGGGCGCTGTGGGTGACCACCGGGACCGCAGCCAATTGCTTGGCCTTGGCCGCGCTGTGCCCGCCCTATCGAGCGATCCTCTGCCACAAGGACGCGCATATCGAGGTCGACGAAGCCGGAGGCCCTGGCTTCTTCACCGGGGGCGCAAAGCTGGTCCTGCTCGAAGGTGCTGGCGCAAAAATTGACGCTGAAACGGTGACCGCAGCCTGCGACGGGATCCGCAACGACGTCCACCAGGTGCAGCCGGCGGCTGTCTCGATCACCAACGCCACCGAATATGGCTTGGTCTATCGAGCGGCGGAGGTGGCGGCGATCGGCGAAGCGGTGAAGCAGCGCGGCCTCGGGCTGCATATGGACGGGGCGCGGCTCGCCAATGCGCTTGCAACCACCGGCGAGAGCCTCGCCGATGTGACCTGGCGCGCTGGGGTCGACGCTCTGTCCTTCGGCTTCGTCAAGAACGGCGGCCTCAATGCCGAATGCCTGATCCTGTTCAGGACCGAGCTTGCCGACGAAATCGCGGCGAGGCGCAAGCGCGCGGGCCATTTGGCGTCGAAAGGCCGCTTCCTCGCGGCGCAGATCCTTGCGCTGCTCGAGGACGATCTGTGGCTCGACAATGCACGGGCGGCCAATGCTGCCGCGCAGACGCTTGCCAAGGCCGCTGGCGAGCGGCTGGTCCATCCGGTCGAGGCCAATGAAGTCTTCCTCACCGCCAGCGCCGCGGAAGCCGCGGGGTTGCGCGGCCTCGGTTTCGATTTCTACGATTGGGGCCCGGGCGAAATCCGCCTGGTCACCAGCTGGGATCAGCAAGGCGAGGACGTCCAGCGCCTGGCTGCCGCGATCGCTGGCCTGTGAGTGAGCGCGACGCCGACTTCCGGCACGTCATCCTTCCCTTCATCATTTTCACCGCGGTGTGGGGCTCGACCTGGATCGTGATCCGGAGCCAGCTTGGGCTCGTCCCGCCGCAATGGTCGGTGGCCTACCGCTTCGTCATCGCCTCGCTGGCAATGGCGGCGCTCGCACTGTGGAAGGGCGACAGCCTGAAGATCGGCCGCAACGGCCTGCTTGCCGCGATCTTCCTCGGTTTCACCCAGTTCTGCGTCAACTTCAACGCGGTCTACCTTGCCGAGCGGCACATCACCTCGGGCGTGGTGGCGACGGTGTTCGCGCTGTTGCTCATCCCGAGCTCGCTGATGGCTTGGGCTTTCCTCGGCCAACGGCCAACGGCGCGGTTCGCCTGGAGCTCTTTGGTCGCGGTCAGCGGAATCGGACTGTTGTTCCTGCACGAGCTCCGCGCGCATCCCGCGGACAGCGCCCAGATCGTCGCCGGGATCGGTCTGACCCTGGTCGGAATGGTCGGCGCGTCGACCGCCAACGTTCTTCAGGCGCGCCCGGAAATCCGCCGCTTCCCGCTGCTCGGGCTGCTCGCCTGGTCGATGGCCGCAGGTGCGGTGATCGACGGGCTGATCGCCTTTGCGATGACCGGAGCGCCGGTGTTCGACCCGCGCCCGGCCTATTGGGCCGGGGTGCTCTACCTGGCGCTCGCCGCCTCAGTGCTGACCTTCAGTCTTTATTACCCCGTGGTGCGCCGGATCGGCCCGGCCAAGGCGGCTTATTCGAGCGTGTTGGTTCCGATCATCGCAATGGGTTTCTCAACGTGGATCGAGGACTATCATTGGACCTGGCTGACCGTAGCCGGCGCCGTGCTCGCGCTGGGCGGGATGGCGGCCGCGCTCCGACGTAACCGCTCGGTGGTCGCGGCTCCAGACGCCGCCTAGAACGTTATGCGGTCATGCCGTCGAGCGTCATCCGTCGCTTCGTCTACGATGAGATGGAAGCGAATCTGTGGGTCGAGTTCACCACCGGCCGCCGTTACGTCTATTCGGGCGTCCCGCAGGAAGTCGCCGACGCCTTTCGCGGCGCGTTCGCCAAGGGCGTCTATTTCAACACGCGCATCCGCGACCGCTTTCCGCACCGCGAAGTGACCCATGAGCACGTCGCAACCCAATCTTAAGCGCCGCGCGCGACAATCGGCGCATGATCCCGATGCGCACCAGCTCCGTGTTCAAGAGTCGCTGGATGGCGCTCATCTGGGCCGCCGGAATCATCTGGTTTGCCTATGATTTCGCGGATTCGCAGCCCGGCGGCAGCGACCGCAATGCTCAGCCGGCTAACGCGGCCACTAGCGATCAGGAAAAGGCGCTCGCCAACATCCTTGGCAATTAGTTCGCCGCCTTCCAGTCGATCCGTTCGATGTGCCAGCGCCGCTGCGCTGCGGTCGAGCCGGGCACGTCGTTGACTCGGCGCAGGACGATCTCGGCGGCGCGCCGATACCCATCGCCGTAAAAGACCACCGGCACGGTGGTGTAGATCGATCCGGCGGCGCCGTCGGTCTCGCCCAGATTGCCGATTTCCAGATGGACATCCGGCTTGAGCGTGCGCGCGAATTCGGATGCGGCCTTGCTGTCGCCCCACAATTTCGCGGCGTCGGCGAACCGATTCTGCTCGATCAGCCCTCCATAGAGCTGAACCACCTGGCCGGCGGCTTCGACGCTCTTGGGATCGATCGGCCCCTTGGGCTCGGCAAGGGGAGGCTCTCTCGATGCTGCGAGATTCCCGGTTTCATTGATCGGACTCGTTGAAACCACCTCGTTCACGAGCGGCGGCGCCGGATCATTGGCGGTAGTCTGTTGCTGTTGCGGCCGGCCGCAGGCGCTCAACAGCGCAAGCGCGATCGGCGTTCGGATATTGATCATCGCTCCTCACTTGTTCGGAACCGGCGTCGGGACGGTACGTTCGTTTCGCAATAACAACAGGGAAATCGAGGGAGAGTTGCCATGGCCGACAATGATCGCGACGATGTTGAACGCGAACGCACGACCGTGGTCGAGACCGGTGGCGGCGGCGGTGGCGGCGTGCTTGCCGTCGTCCTGCTGATCATCGTCGTGCTGGTGCTCCTGTTCCTCTTCAGGGGTCAGCTGGGGCTTGGCGGCAAGA
>JAZJZB010000040.1:0-10801 GCA_040390085.1 Pseudomonadota bacterium
GCAGCGCGAGATCGGGCTCGCGATCTCGCGCGGCAAGCTCGCCGACCAGCGCGACTGAGGCTCAGCCCAGGCGCCTGACCAGCAGCACCCCGCCGGCCACCGCCAGCGCGCTCAGCGTCACCGCCCGGTGCCCGCTCGAGCCGGTCGGCTGCGAGGCCGGTCTCGGCGAGCGCGGTGATCACCGTGCCGGCGAGCGAGGTGCCGTTGATCTGGGTCGCCGAGACGTTGACCGCGATCCGCTCCGGCCCGGGCCAGCCGGCGGCTTCGGCGCAGGCTTCGCGAATGACCCAGGTCCCGATCTGGTTCATCAGTCCCGCGTCCTCGATGATCGGGACGAACTGGTCCGGCGGAATGTCGCCGAGCAGCGGGTGCCGCCAGCGCAGCAGAGCCTCATAACCGACGACCTGCTTGCCCTTGGCCTCGACGAACGGCTGGTAAACCAGCGACAGGCCGCCCGACTGCAGCGCGCCGCGAAGATCGGACTCGATCTGGCGATGGGCCTGGGCGCGCTCGCTCATCCACCGCTCGTAGAAGCAGTGGGTGCCCCGCCCCTCCTCCTTGGCACGGTACAGCGCGAGGTCGGCGCTGGTCGTCAGCTCCTCCTGCGAGCTTGCGTCGTCGGGCGCGACCGCAATGCCGACCGTCGCGCCGATGTGCAGCTCGATCCCGCCGATGGGATAGACCGCGGATAGGTCGGCAATCAGCCGATTGGCGAGCGCCCCAAGGCGCGCCCGGCTGGTGGTCCCCGGCAGGACGATCGCGAACTCGTCGCCGCCGAGCCGGCCGACCAGCGCGTCGGCGCCGGCGGTGCGGGCAAGCCGATTGGCGACCTCCTTGAGCAGCATGTCGCCGACCGCGTGGCCAAGCGTGTCGTTGACCAGCTTGAACCGGTCGAGATCGACCAGCAGCAGCGAGCAGGAATTGGCCGGCGCCCAAAGCAGCGCTTCCTCGATCGCTTCGCGCACCAGCAACCGGTTGGCGAGGTCGGTCAGCGGGTCGCGCCGCGCGGCCTGGACTGCGTCCTGCCCGTCGACACGCGACTCCGTGATGTCAGATCCAAGCCCGCGCCAGCCGGCGAACCGCCCGGCCTTGTCGAACATTGGCTTGCCCGACAGCGACCACCAGCGCCCTTGCCGCGTCGGGACCGCGATGTCGCGGAATGGCGTGTGCTCCTCGAAATGGGCGAACAGCGCCTGCGCCCCTTCGGACACCTGGGTCGTCCGGCCGCCAGGGTCAAGGATGTCGGCGACCCTTCGCCCGAGCAGCCGGCGGATCCGGCGCAGGCTGAGCCGGCCGCCGTCGCTGGTCAGGTAAGTGACCATCAACCGCTCGTTGGTCTCCCACAGCCAGCCGCTCCCGCTCGCCTTGAACTCGCGCATCAGCTTGACCAGCTCCGACTGCTCCTCGAGCTCAATGCTGTCGCGCTGGTGCTCGACGAAGGAGCGCGCGTGGCGCAGGCCGATCCAGCACAGCATCAGTGTGAAGCCGACCGTCATCACCGCCAGGATCGGCTGGCCGATATGGAGGTCGAGCACGGTCATCACCGCCCCGAGGATCAGGACAAAGGTCCAGCAGGCGATCGGCATGCTCGCGAGGGTCACGCTTCCGCCGCACATCATTCCGACGGTCACCAGGAAGATCAGCAGCTGCTGGTGGGGCGGCGCATGACTGTGCCACAGCAGCGGCGGCACCGACCACATCAGCGCCGAGCCGAGCACCATCAGATAGACGGTAAGCGGGGTCGCTTCATCGCTCCCGCCGCCGAGCACGTGATAAAGACGCGCCGCGACCAGCCCGAACAATGCCGTGAGCCACACGCCGAGATCGACCGCCGGCACGAAGTGGCGAAGCGCGATCACCAGCAGCATGGCGTTGAACAAGGCGACGAGGTTGGTCGCCGGAAGCATGTCCCGAAGCGTTGCGACCTGCGCGCGCCGGATCTTGCTGGTCAGCGGGTCGCGGCCGAAGCTGACGAAGCAAATCTCGCGCAGCCACGCAAGCCGCTCGGGCCAGCGGTTGGCGCGGGTCTCTTTCCCCTCGAAGGCTGCAACGGGCGCCATGTGACCCGAATGGACGGGCGCGCCCAAGGAAGGATGAAGTTTCGGTCCGGAACGGATGAGCTATCGCGGCGCTGGCCGCGACGCGGCGGCCTCAGCGGTTGGGCAGGCGTCCGTAGACCAGGTCCTCATAGTCCTTCGACAGCTGGCGGGTCAGCTCGCCGACCTCGAAGCTCCACGGCCCGGCCGATTGCACCGGAGTCACTTCGACCGCGGTCCCGGTCAGGAACATCTGCTCGAACGTCTCGAGCTCCTCCGGCCAGATCGCCCGCTCCTTGACCTCGATTCCGCGGCGCTGGGCGAGGTCGATGATCGTCCTGCGGGTGATCCCGTCGAGGAAGCAGTCGGGTGTCGGCGTGTGAAGCGCGCCGTCGCGGACGAAGAAGACGTTTGCGCCGGTCGCCTCGGCGACCCGGCCGCGCCAGTCGAACATCAAAGCATCGTCAAACCCGCGCTGTTCGGCCTGCTGCTTGGACAAGGTGCAGATCATGTACAGGCCAGCGGCCTTCGACTCGGTCGGCGCGGTATAGGGCGCCGGCCGTCGCCACGGCGCGATGTCGAGGCGGATACCCTTCTCCGAAAGCCGCGGATCGTAATATTTGCCCCATTCCCACGACGCGATCGCCAGGTGCGGCTGGGTCTTGCCCGGCGCAACGCCCATCGATTCCGAGCCGCGCCAGGCGACTGGACGCATGTAGGCGTCGGTGAAGCCGTTGGCCTTGATCACCTCGTTGCACGCGCCGTCGATCTGCTCGACCGACCACGGCAGCTCGAACCCGAGCAGGCGCGCGCTCTTCTTCAACCGCTCGCTATGCTCGGTGAGCCTGAAGATCTCGCCGTTGTAGGCGCGCTGCCCCTCGAACACCGACGAGGCATAGTGGAGCGCGTGGGTGAGGACGTGGACCTTGGCGTCGCGCCACGGGGTGAGTTCGCCGTCGAACCAGATCCAGCCATCGCGGTCGTCGAACGTGCCCTGCTGCTGCTCAGCCATTCATCCACCTGTTACGGAGCCTGACCGCGCCTAGGACAGGCGCTCGGTCTCGGCAAGCGAGGCCCGTGCTTCCTCGGCCAGCTCGGCGCCGCGGCGCGCTGCGGCTTCGATCGTCACCGCGACCAGCTCGTCGAGCACTCCGTCGCGGTCGAGCACGTCGAGGCCCGCTTGAGTCGTGCCCTTGGGGCTCGCCACGCGGCGCGCGAGTGATTCCATGTCCTCGCCGCTCGTCGCCGCCATCCACGCCGTGCCGAGCACCGTTTCGCGCGCGATGATGTCGGCGATTTCGGCGGTCAGCCCGCGCCGCTGGGCGGCTTTGGACAGCGCCGCGGTGAAGCGCGCGACGTAGGCCGGACCTGCGCCCGCGACCGACCCGACGGCAGAGAATTTCGCTTCGTCGGCCATCCACATCGCAAAGCCAAGCGCGGTGAACAGGTCGCCGACCAGCTGCTGGCCTGCGGCGTCGACGTCCTCGCTGTAGAGCGCGATCACGCCGCGGCGAAGGGCGACTGGAAGGTTCGGCATTGCGCGAACGATCGAGCCGACCCCGGGGAAGTGCCGGCGAAGGGTCGCGGCATCGACTCCGGCGAGGATCGAGACGACGGTCGTCTTGGCGCTGAGCCACTTGCGCAGCTCGGGGGCGACCTCGTCGAGCTTCTGTGGCTTGAACGCGAGCACAACCAGCCTGGGCGGCCGTCCAGCGGCGGCGAAGCTGGTCACCACATTGGCGCCCTCGACCGCCGCGCCGCTCGGCCGGATCACCGTGACCGCGCCAAGGTCGAGCCCGCCGGCGCGCCAGCCGTCGAGGATCGCGCCGCCCATGTTGCCGCAGCCGACGAACCAGGTGGGATTGGGAATTTGAAGCATTCTTCGTCCTTCGATACGCGCCTTCGACGGCCTTCGGCCTGCTCAGTCGCTACTCAGGACGAGCGGTAATGGACTCCGCTCATCCTGAGTAGCCGGTGAGCTTGTCGAACCGGCGTATCGAAGGATCATGCTTCGCCGTGCGTGTCGATCAGCGCGGCAGCGATCGCTTCGCCGGGCGATTTTCCGCCCCACAGCACGAACTGGAACACCGGGTAGAAGCGCTCGCACTCCTCGACCGCGGCCTCGGCGATGGCTTCGGCCTGCTCGAGGCTGAGCCCGTCGTCCTCGCGCGTGTCGAGGATGGTCGAGTGGCGAAACACCACCAGGCCCGATCCCGACCACATTTCGAAGTGGCCCAGCCACAATTGCTCGTTGATCAGGCTCAGCGCCTCATGGATCGCGGACCGTTTTTCGACTGCGACCTTGATGTCCGGGAAAGCGAGGAACTGGAGAACCTGGTCCTCCGGCCGCCACACACCGCGAAGCTCGTACTGCGCCCAGCTGCCGGTCGCCGAAGCGACGATCTCGCCCTCGCCGGTGCGCTCGCACACCCAGCCGCGCGCGGCGAAATATTGCTCGAGCACTTCGATCGGGGCGCCGTCGTCGCGCTCTTCCTGGATTTCTTCCTCGCTCAGGACGGCGCTCCCGGCTTGGGCTTTGAAGCGCGCTTGGCGGTCCCGGCGGCGGGCCCGGCGACCTTGGCTTCGAGCGCTGCGATGCGGGCTTTCAGGATCTCATTCTCGTCGCGCGCTGCAGCGGCCATCGCCTTGACCGCCTCGAACTCGTCGCGGCCGACGAAGTCGGACCCGGCCATCCATTCGCGCATCTTTTCGCGCGCCGACGCTTCGGCCTCGCGGCCCATGCCGGCGAAGGTCCCGGCAAAGCCGTTGACCATCTTCACGAAGTCGTCGAACATCTTGTTCTCAGACTGCATCACACTGTCTCCCTTTCGTGCGACGAAATAGGGACTTGGGCGCCGTTCCGCCACCCTGGCCTCAACACCTATCCCCGCTTTCCCCAGCTATTTGCGGATGGCGCCGAGCAGGAACTCGACATTGCCTTCGGGCCCGGTAATCGGGCTCGGCTCGATTCCGACCACCACCCAGCCCTGCGATTCCACCCAATCGGCGGCCTCGACGCAGACGCGCTCATGCACCGCTGGGTCGCGAACCACCCCGCCCTTTCCCACTTCCGCGCGCCCGGCTTCGAACTGCGGCTTGATCAGCGCCACCAGCCGCGCGCCGGGCTTGGCGAGCCGCAGCGGCGCTTCGAGCACCTTGGCGAGCCCGATGAAGCTCGCGTCGCACACGACGATATCGACCGGCTCGGGAATGATGGTCGCATCGAGCGTCCGCGCATTGGTCTGCTCGAGCACGACCACGCGGGGGTCCTGCCGAAGCTTCCACGCCAGCTGGTTAGTCCCGACATCGACCGCATAGACCTTCGCCGCACCGCGCGAGAGCAAAACGTCGGTGAACCCACCAGTCGAGCTGCCAACGTCGAGCGCGACCGCCCCCGTCACGTCAAACCCGAAATGCGCCAATCCATGATCAAGCTTGATCCCCCCCCGCGACACCCACGGATGGTCCTTCCCCCTGACCTCGAGCGGCGCATCCTCGGCAAGCAGCTCGCCCGCCTTGGACAGCTTCTTTTCGCCCGAGAATACCGCGCCGGCCATGATCAGCGCCTGCGCCCGCGTCCGGCTCTCGGCCAACCCGCGAGCAACGAGCAGCTGATCAGCGCGGAGCTTTTTCATTTTTCACACGAAGGCACGAAGAAGAAAGAGAAGCCACGAAGGGAGCTAATCGCGTCTGTCAGACGGGAACGCGATAATATCAGCCGGGCCGTTAACGATGCGCCTCAAGCCCTCGCGGAATGTGTCGCCCCCGAAATTCATCAGCAGCCCTACGGGCTGACGTGCGAGTCTGATGTACGTGAGCAGCTGCTTGCTGTGAACGGGGGCAAGCCGCTCGACGGACTTCACCTCGATGATCAACTTGTGATCGACCAACAGGTCGACGCGGTAGCCTTCCTCGAACCTCAACCCGTCGAATTCAATGGGAAGGAGCTTCTGCCGCTCGACGACATAACCGGAGCGGCTCAGCCGCTCAGTCAATACCGCCTCATAGATGGACTCGAGCAGCCCTGGCCCGAGTTCCTTATGAATATGTAAACCGCAATCGACGGCAACTCGCGCAAGCTCCTCGATCTCCGCCATTCTTCGTGCCTTCCTTCTTCTTCGTGTCTTCGTGTGAAAAAGGCAGACCGAGCAACCTTCAGGTGGATGAAGTCTAAGCCCGCACCTCCTCAACACCGACGCTGTTGATGCGCAGCGCCTTCAGCACCGTTTCGACGATGTGCGGCGCGTTGAGGCGCGCTTCTTCATATTGTTTTTCGGGCTTGTCATGCTCCTGGAAGCGGTCGGGCAGGCGCATGGTGCGGATCTTGAGGCCGGCGTCGACCAGCCCCTCGTCGCTGGCGAGGGTCAGCACGTGCGCGCCGAGCCCGCCGACCGCGGCTTCCTCGACAGTGACCGCAACTTCATGCGTGGTCAGCAGCCTGCGAATCAGCTCGCTGTCGAGCGGCTTGGCGAAGCGCAAATCGGCGACGGTCGTCGACAGCCCCTTCGCCTCCAGCTCGTCGGCGGCCTTCTCGGCTTCCGCAAGCCGCGTCCCCAGCGAGAGGATCGCGACCGTCTTGCCTTCACGCACGATCCGCCCCTTGCCGATCTCGAGCGCCTGCGGCTCGGCCGGAAGCGGAACCCCGGTGCCTTCGCCGCGCGGATAGCGCACCGCGATCGGGCCTGAGTCATGCAGCGCCATGGTGTGGACCATGTGGCAAAGCTCGGCCTCGTCGGCCGCGGCCATCACCGTGAAATTCGGCAGAGTGCACAGATAAGCGAGGTCGAACGATCCGGCGTGGGTCGCTCCATCCGCGCCGACCAGCCCGGCCCGGTCCATCGCGAAGCGCACCGGGAGATTCTGGATCGCGACGTCGTGGACGACCTGGTCGTAAGCGCGCTGGAGGAAGGTCGAATAGATCGCGCACACCGGCCGGTAGCCCTGCGCCGCGAGCCCGGCGGCGAAGGTCACCGCATGCTGCTCGGCGATCCCCACATCGAAGGTGCGCTCGGGGAATTGCTCCGCGACCTTGTCGAGGCCGGTGCCCGAGGGCATCGCCGCGGTGATCGCCACCACCTTGTCGTCGCGCGCCATCTCGCCGGCCAACGCCTTGGCGAAGACGCTGGTGTAGCTCGGCGCTCCGGGCGCGGCCTTGGCCTGGACGCCGGAGACGACGTCGAACTTGACCACGCCGTGATATTTGTCGGCGGCATTCTCGGCCGGCGCGTAGCCCTTGCCCTTCTTGGTGACGACATGGACCAGCATCGGCCCGAGCTCCGCGTCGCGGACGTTCTCGAGCACCTCGACCAGCGCGCGAACGTCGTGCCCGTCGACCGGGCCGACATAATAAAAGCCCAGCTCCTCGAACAGCGTCCCGCCGGTCAGCCAGCCGCGGGTATATTCCTCCATCCGCCTCAAGCCGCTGTGGACCGGATCGGGCATTGCCCGAGCAAGCTTTTGGGCGAGTTTGCGCGGGGTCAGATATTTGGTGGACGAAACCAGCCGCGCCAGGCTGTTGCGCATCGACCCGACTGGCGGCGCAATCGACATGTCATTGTCGTTGAGGATGACGATCAGCCGGTTGCCCGCCGCTGCCGCATTGTTCATTGCTTCATAGGCCATGCCGGCCGAAAGCGCGCCGTCGCCGATCACCGCGACCGCCCGGCCGGGTGCATCGGCCAGCTTGTTGGCGATCGCAAAGCCGAGCGCCGCCGAGATCGAAGTCGAGCTGTGGGCGGCGCCGAACGGGTCGTACTCGCTCTCGGCGCGGCGGGTGAAGCCGCTAAGGCCACCGCCCTGGCGAAGCGTGCGGATCCGGTCGCGGCGGCCGGTGAGGATCTTGTGCGGATAAGCCTGGTGGCCGACGTCCCAGACGATCTTGTCCGCCGGCGTGTCGAACACATAGTGGAGCGCGACCGTCAGCTCGACCACGCCGAGCCCCGCGCCCAGATGCCCGCCGGTCACCGACACGGCGGAGATCGTCTCCTGCCGAAGCTCATCGGCGAGCTGCGGAAGCTGGTCCTTGCCAAGCGTGCGCAGGTCGGCGGGCAGGTTCACCGTGTCGAGAAGTGGAGTGTCTGGACGGTCGCTCATCTGGGCAGGGCCCTAGCGGCAAGCGTCCGCGATGTCATCAAACGAGCCTAATTGTCCTCGCACTCGCCGCACTTGCCGCGCACTTCGATGACCGGTCGCGGCGCGGAGAATCCCGCGGTCTTCGCCGCCGCGCGGACTCCGCTGGTCAGGCTGTCGTCGTCGATGTGCACGGTCTGTCCGCAATTGTCGCAGATCAGGAAAATACAATCGTGCAGGCAGGCGGGATGCTGGTTGGCGATATAGGCGTTGGCGCTCTCGACCCGCCGCGCGAGGTTCGCAGCAACGAACAGGTCGAGGATCCGGTAGACGCTGTTGGCGGCGACTCGGCGGCCTTGCGATTTGGAGACCTGCTCGGCGATGTCATAGGCGCTCGCCGGCTTGTCGAACGCGGCCAGCGCGTCGAACACCGCGGCGCGCATGTCGGTCCACTGCTCGCCCTGGCGGGTCAGCCGCTCGCGCGCCGCGGCCTTGAGCGATTCGCCTTCGTGAAGCTGATGGTCGTGGCGGCCCATGATATGTTCCGTTCGATAAACCCGGCCCGCCGCGCGGACAAGCGATCCTAGGCGGCGGCGAGTGCGTTGAGGCGATGGCCAAGCGCCAGGATCATCACGCCGACGACGGTGTAGATCGGCTCGGGCCCACTCTCGGGAAGGCTGAGCGCTCCAGCCATGACCCCAAGGCCAAGCGCTCCGATCGCGCTCGGCAGGACGAACCCGTGCTCGTGGATTCCGCGGCCAAGCGCGATCGCGCCGAGCACCATAGCAATGCTGAGGCCAATCTCATGGATCAGCGGGCTGCCGAGAAAACCGCCCGCCGCCGACAGGAGGCCGACGATGACCGCGGTCGCAAGGCAATGCACCAGGCACAGGCCGGAAAGGCCCATCGCCATCCGGTCGAGGCGGCTGGTGGATATGCTGAGCTGTGGCACTGCGCGGCATATAATCCAGCGGCCATGAAGTTACAATATAACATTCGCGCCATTTCAGCACTTGCCGCGCCGACCGCCGCACGCGATTAGCGCGCCGTCGCATGACCACCCCAACCGCCACCACGCCGCGCCCCGCAGCGCTCGCCAACCTGCTGCTGTTCGTCGCCGCGCTGGTGTTCGCGATGGTCGTCGTCGGCGGGATCACGCGTCTGACCGAAAGCGGGCTCAGCATCACCGAGTGGAAGCCGCTAAGCGGCGCGATCCCGCCGCTGACCCAGGCCGACTGGGCCCGGGCGTTCGAGCTTTACCGGCAAACCCCGCAATATCGGCAGGTCGCCGGCCCGGCCGGAATGACCCTTGCCGGGTTCAAGTTCATCTTCTTGTGGGAATGGGTCCACCGCTTCCTCGGCCGCGTCATCGGCGTCATTTTCTTTGTCGGGGTGGCCTGGTTCGCGGTGAAGCGCCAAATTCCCAAAGGCTATGGCTGGCGCCTCGCCGCTTTGTTCGTGCTCGGCGGCCTCCAGGGCGCGGTCGGATGGTTCATGGTCATGTCCGGGCTCGAGGGCCGGACCGAGGTCAGCCCCTACCGCCTTTCCGCGCATCTCTTGTTCGCATTGTTCCTGTTCGCGGCCTTGATCTGGACCGCGCTGGATCTGAGGTATCCGGGCTCGAAGCCGGCCCGCGTTACCGGCTGGGGGCTGGCCGCACTCGCCACTTTGTTCGTCCAGCTGATGCTCGGCGCCTGGGTCGCTGGCTTCCGCGCCGGCTATGTCTCGAACAGCTGGCCCGACATGGGCGGCCGCTTCGTCCCGCAAGGGATCGACTGGTCGAACGGCCCGCTGTTTGCGATGACCCACGACCCGTTCTTGATCCACTTCATGCATCGCTGGTGGGCGTGGGTGGTGGTCGCGGTGCTGGTCGTCTTCGCCCGCAAGGTGCGCAAGGTCGAGGGCGCGCGTGCCGCCTCGATCGCGATCCATTCCGCGTTCGGCACGCAGGTCGTCCTTGGGATCCTTACCGTCCTGTCGGGAATCGCGCTGTGGCTCGCGGTCCTGCACCAGGCGACCGGCGCGCTGCTCGTCGCGGCCACGGTGTGGGGTGCGCACCAACTTGGCCGCCGCCGATGAGCGTCACTTCGGTCTACGCGATCTTCGCCGACGCCGAGGAAGCCGAGCGGATCGGCCGGGCCGTGGTCGAGGAACGGCTCGCCGCCTGCGTCAACATCCTTGGGCCGGTCCGCTCGATCTATCGCTGGAAAGGCGCGATCGAGAGCGCCGACGAGATTGCCGCGATCTTCAAGACCAGCGCGCTCCAGGCCGACATGCTGATCGCCCGCATCGCCGCTTTGCACAGCTACGAAACACCGTGCGTCACCGCTTCGCCGATCGAAAGGATCCTCGCCGATTACGCGCAGTGGGTCGAGGACAGCGTGCGCTAGCCGCGCTTGGCGCGGCCCATCTTGAAGGGAACCTCATCGAGCTTGCGCCGCAGTTCGTCGATCGTCGCGTCGTCGGCGTTGCCGGAAGCATATTTGGTCTCGAGCTCCAGTTCCTCGGCCGTCTGCTCGCGGAAATAGGTGATCGTCAGCCGCCGCCCGAACACTTCGTCGCCGCGAATCTTCAGCTCGGCCTGATGGTCTGGCGGCAAATTGTCGCGGATCGTCTCAAGGTAACGGATGAGGTCGTCGAGCGAGGTGTGGTACTCGGGATACTCGCCGTACATGGTTCGCATCAATGACCCCACC
>JAZJZB010000041.1:0-8186 GCA_040390085.1 Pseudomonadota bacterium
GCGCAACTGCTGCACCTCCTCGGCGAGCGACTGGCCAATTCGCGGCTGTGGCCCAACTGGAGCCAGGATAGCGAGTTCCGCGCCGCCCGCGACCAGTCGGCCGCCGAGCGCGGTGCCCCCGCTCCGGCTCCCGCTCCGGTCCCCGCTCCGGTCCCCGCTCCGGCCACGCCGCCGGCCAAGGGAGAGCGCGGCTGAGCGAAACCCTCGAGCCTGTGCTTCCCGAGCATTTCGGCGCGGTGGGCCGGGGCGCGGTCCGGGTGAAATCCCTCAAGGTGATGCTGGAGATGCTTGAGCAGGCGCTGGAGTCGGAGTAGTTCCCTTTTTGTTCCACGAATCATAAGGGAGAAGGCGAATGGCCGGCCTCATTTTCTACACCAACCCGCAGTCGCGCGGGCAGACGGTGCGCTGGATGCTCGAAGAGGTCGGCGCGCCCTACGAGACTGAGATCCTCGATTACGCCTCGACCATGAAGCAGGAGCCCTACCTTTCGATCAATCCGATGGGGAAGGTCCCGGCGATCAAGCACGGCGGCAAGGTGGTGACCGAGGTCGCTGCGATCTGCGCCTATCTCGCCGACGCCTTCCCCGAAGCCGGGCTCGCGCCCGACCCGCGCGACCGCGCCGATTATTACCGCTGGTTCTTCTTCACTTCGGGTCCGGTCGAAGCCGCGTTCAGCAACCGCGCGGCGGGTTGGGAGCCGACCGCCGAGAAACAGCGCATGTTCGGCTACGGCAGCTACGACGCGGCCATGAACACGCTCGAAAAGGCGCTGGCGGGCAAGCAATATCTCGCCGGCGACCGCTTCACTGCGGTCGACCTGTTCGTCGGTGCGATGGTCAACTTCATGCTCCAGTTCAACCTGCTCGACCCGCGCCCGGCGTTCACCGACTACGCCGCCCGGGTGACCGACCGTGACGCCTACCGCCGCGCCAAGGACATCGACGGCAAGCTGATCGCCGAAATGCAGGCCCAGCAGCAGCAAGCGCCGCAGCCGGCGTAACACTCGCCCCCTCCCTGCAAGGGAGGGGATGGCAGGGGTGGGTGCGAGCGAATGGGCTCAATGCCCATGAGCGAGCTTCTTCCGCGGCATCGAGCCGCTTCAGAAGCACCCACCCGATGCCCCTCCCTTGCAGGGAGGGGGGACGACCCAGCCCCTTCAAGCCAGCTTGGCGCGGTAAAGCTTCAGTAGCTCGGCCCAGGCCCGTTCCGCCGCCGCTTCATCGTAGGGTTGGCTTCCGGGCACGCTCCAGCCGTGGTCGGCGGGATAGACTTCCACCGTCGCCGGGCGCCTGGCGGCGGCGAAGGCGGCCTTCAGAGCGTCCTTGGCTTCGGGCTGCTTCTGGTCGTCGTTGCGCGCGATCGCGACCAGGAAGCTGGCCCTGGTCTTGGGAATCAGCAGGTGCGGGCTGTCCGTGCCCTTGGTCACCAGGCCACCGCCGTGAAAGGTCGCGACCGCGCGAATTCGGTCCGGCCGCGCGGCGGCGGTGTGAAACGCGAACGGCCCGCTGAAGCAATAGCCCTGCACGCCCGCGCCCTTGCGCCGGTTGGTCTGCTTTTGCTTGTCGAGAAAGCTGATGAAGGCGGCGGCGTCGCGGTCGACCAGCGCGTCCGTCAGGGTCGCTTTCAGGCTCATGACCTTGGCCAGGTCGTCCTTGTTGCTGAAGTCGAACGGCCCGGTGACGACGGGCGCGCGCCTGGTCCGGTAAAAAGGGTTCGGCACAAGCACCGTATAGCCCGCGGCGGCGAGGCGCCGGCCCATGTCGCGGAACACCGGCCGCAAGCCCAGGATGTCGGGCCACATCAGCACCGCGGGCCAGGAACCCGTCCCAGCGGGGTGAAACAGCACTGCGTCGGCGGAGCCGTCGGGCGTTGGCACCATGACGTCGGTTTCGGTAATTTCCGCCGCGAACGCCATGCCGGGCAGCCCGGCCATCGCCGCAACCGACGACAGTGTCAGGACCACCGACCGGCGCGTGAAGGACGTGTCGACGATGAAGCCCTGGTGATTGTCGCTGTCGCACATGGAAAACCTCCGTTTCTGTTCCGGCCTGTTTTCTACGGTTCCTATCCAGCTCGGTCCGACGAGAAGTCAGTCCTCCCACTCGGCGTTCGTCAAGCGCGAACTGGGCTAGGCCTGGTCTGCCATTCCGAGGCGAGAACGGGCAGCCGCGACAATCGTCTTGTAGCGCGGATGATCGCGAACCGGGTCCATGTCCGGATCGATGTCCGAATATTCGATATAAGCCGCGCTGTTCGCTCGCTCGAAATACTGCGTCAGCAGGTCGAGCGCGCCATCCAGGTCGGCATTGCGATACGTCAGTCCGCAAGCAAGATTGTATAGGGCCCCCAGGTTATCCGGATCGAGCAGCATTGCACGCTGCCCCCAATCCTTGCCCCGTTCAGTCTCGCCCAAGGTTATCAGCGCCGTGGCGCCCGCCACCAAAGCGGCGCCGTTGGTCGCGTCCTTGATGACGGCCGCCTGCGACCGTTCGAGAGTCCGCCGCGCGGCGTCCAGGGTCATCGCTTCGTCCTCGAGCGCGATGTAGCAGCTCATCAGCATCGAGCAGCTGTGGAAATCACTATCCATCAGCTTCGTTGCCTTCTCATAATAGCGGCTCGCGTCCTGCATTCGGCCGCGAGTGAACATCAGCCGTGCCGCTTCGCGATTGACCTCCCATGACTCGGGAGCGAGGCTGAGCGCCTCCTTCAATTCCTTGTCGGCATCTTCCTCGCGGCCCTGCTGCTCGAGCATCCTGACCTTCACGCAATGCGGCTCGGCAAGCTGAGAGTTGATCTCCAGCGCCCGTTCGACCGCCGGCATCGGATCGTCATCCCGGCCATGCCAGAATCGCAGCTCCGATTGCGCCAGAGCCATCAAGCCCCATGCCTGGGCATATTGCGGATCGACGGCCACCGCCTGACCGCAGATCCGGACAATCGCCTGGTCACGGCGGCTGTTGCCCCAGGTCCCGTCGACCCACTGCTGCCGAGCCATCAGGTAGAGATTATAGGCATCGACGCTGCCAGTTCCGCGGTTCTCGATCGCCTGCTCTTCTTCCGGGAGCAGGCGGAGCTGGAGCGCGCGGACAATCTCCTTCGAGATCTCGTCCTGGATTGCGAAGATGTCGGTCAGGTCGCGGTCGAAGCGGTCGGCCCAATGATGATCGCCCGCCTTGCCATCGATCAGCTGGGCGGTGATCCGGACGCGGTTCCCGGCCTTGCGAACGCTGCCCTCGAGCACATGATCGACACCGAGCGACCTGGCGACGTCCTTGACGTCCACCGACTGCCCCTTGAACGTAAACGCCGTGTTGCGGGCGATCACCGACAAGGCCGAAACCTTCGACAAATCGGTGATGATGTCCTCGGTGATGCCGTCGCTGAAATATTCCTGTTCGGGGTCGCCGCTCATGTTGACGAACGGCAAGACGCAGATCGAAGCGCGCCGAACATTCGCCTTGGCCGGAGGTTTGCCGGCGCCATCCTTCGGCTCCGCATCACCGCATTTCTGGGCGATCGCCTGGAGCAGGGACTGAAGGGTCGGCGGCTCGTCGTTTCCGTCCCAGCCGCCAAAGTCGATCGACTGGAACTGGCGGAAGCCGAGCGGCGGCTTGTTGGCGCCCATGACGACCGGGACGAGACGCCCTGAATCGCGGCCTTCCGCGGCTTCGTCCTGCACCCACGGGGAATCGACCGAGGCCTTGGTCCAGATGACGACGACCGCGTCGGCGGCTTTCAGCTCGCGATCGATTTCGGAGGCAAACCGTGAGCCGCCCTGGATGTGGTGGTCCCACCAGACGTGGTGGCCGGCGCGCTCGATCAGGGCCGCGAGCGGCTTGGCCGTCGCAACATCGTCCCGGGCATAGCTAAGAAAGACCCGCCCCACGACCTCCCCTTCACAAACGCCAATTGTGCGCTGAAGGCGGCTTTAACCGCAAGACCTTGCAGCGCAAATGAAAAGGGCCGGAGGATCGCTCCCCCGGCCCTTTCCGTTTACAAACCGCTCAACCTTAGCGGCGGTCGCCCATGAAGCTCAGCAGGAACTGGAACATGTTGATGAAGTCCAGGTAGAGCGTCAGCGCGCCCATGATGACCGTCTTGCCGGCCATCTCGCTGCCCTGGACGTAGAAGTACATGCTCTTGATCCGCTGCGTGTCGTAGGCGGTGAGGCCAGCGAACAGCAGGACTCCGATCGCGCTGATCGCAAGCGCCATCGCACTCGACTGCAGGAACATGTTGACCAGCATTGCCACCAGGATGCCGACCACCCCCATGATCAGGAACGTGCCCAGGCCCGACAGGTCGCGCTTGGTCGCGTAACCGTAGACGCTGAGGCCGAGATAGGCGGCCGCGGTCGCGAAGAAGGTCTGCGCGATCGAGGTCCCGGTGTAGACCAGGAACAGGGTCGACATCGACAGCCCCATCAGGCCGGCGAATGCCCAGAACAGCAATTGCAGGGTCGCCGTGCGCATCCGGGTCATGCCGAAGCTCATCGCGAACACGATCGCCAGCGGCGACAGCGTGACGAGCCAGCCGAGCCCGCTCATCCCGCGCCCGCTCGGGGCGATCAGCACTTGCTGCGCATAAGGCGCGAACAACAGCGCGACGATGCCGGTCAGCAGCACGCCCGATGCCATATAGTTGTAAACCGACAGCATGTACGACCGCAGGCCCACATCGCGGGCGGCGCGCGGTACGCTTACCGTCGCGGCGCTGACGCCGGTCGTTTGCGGGTCTTGCCAGTTGGCCATTTCATCTCCTTTGCGAGGGCATGATGCCCCGTGCAGGCTGAATATATCGTGGATGCCCGGGGGGACTTCAAGCGAAACCGGACAAGCAGCCCGCTTGCTGAACGGCTGTTCAGGAACGGGCCATCCGACCGGCATTGCCGAGGCGGCCGGGCGGTGCGACACTGGCGCCGTGTCGGGGGATGCTGCAGCGGCCCGCCTCGAGCGGTTGATCCGCATTGCCTTGACGGCATTTGCGGCGTTGACGATGCTTATGGCCACCGCCGCCCACGCAGCATCGCCGCGGATCGTCGCGGTCGGCGATCTCCACGGCGATTACCAGGCGTGGCTCGACATCGCGCGCGACGCCGGCGTCCTCGATCCAAGCGGGCATTGGGCCGGCGGCAAGACCACCTTGGTCCAGCTCGGCGACATCCTCGACCGGGGCCCGGATTCGCTCAAGATCGTGCGCAGCCTGCAGCAGCTGCAAAAGGAAGCGGCGAGCGCCGGCGGCCGGGTCATTGTCGTGCTCGGCAACCACGAAGCGATGAACCTGCTCGGCGACAATCGCTATACGACACCGGGCGAATATGCAGCCTTTGTCGATGACCGCTCGCCGGCGCGGCGCGAGCGGCTGTACATGTCGATCCGGCAAAAACTCGAAGCCGCGGCGCACCTCACCAATCCCAGGGCCCTGCCGTCGGAGGTCCGCGACCAGTGGCTGGCCCAGACCCCGCTCGGCTGGATCGAGCACCGGCTGGCGTGGGGCGCGTCGGGCGAGCTCGGCAAATGGGCGGCGCGCAACCCCGCAGTCGTGAAGGTCGACGGAACCTTGTTCGCCCACGGCGGGCTCAGCGCCGAATATGCAAGGCTGCCGATCGACGAGGTCAACCGCAGGGTCGCCGCCGCAATGGCCGCCGGGACCGACGGTCCGGGCTCGATCCTTAACGACCCGCTCGGGCCGCTGTGGTACCGTGGCCTGGTCACTCGCGATCCCGATGCCCTCGCCGAGCGCGCTGCCGCCAAGCCGCCCGCACCGCCGCTGGCCGCCGAGCAGGAGCTCGACATTGTGCTCAAGACCTATGGGGCGCAGCGGCTGGTGATCGGCCACACCCCGAGCCTCAAGGGCATCCAGATCACCGCCGGCGGCCGCCTCGCCCGGATCGATACGGGCAACTCGCTTTATTACGGCGGGCCGCTCAGCTGGCTCGAGATCGAGGGCAACAGGATGACCCCGCACGTCGTCAGTAGATCGGCGCCATGAAATTGCATTTGCTGCTGACGCTTTCTCTCGCGCTTGCGGTTCCGGGCGCGGCCGAGGCAGACAACCCTTTGTTCGCGAGCGCCGAGCCGATCCACCTCGTCATCCAGGCGCCGATTGCGAACCTGACCCGCAACCGCGACGTCAATTCGACGATCGCGGGCACGCTGACCGATCCGGCCGGCCAGCGCTTGCCGATCAGCCTGGCGCTGCGCGGAATTACCCGCCGCACCGCCGACACCTGCGAGTTCCCGCCGCTGCGCGTGAGCTTCACCGCACCGCCGCCGCCGGCCTCGGTCTTTGCCGGCCAGAAGCGATTGAAGCTCGTCACCCATTGCCGCAACAGCGCGTCGTTCCAGCAATATGTGCTGCTCGAATATGCCGCCTACCGGATGGCCAACGTGCTCGGCCCGAAGAGCTTCGGCGTGCGGCTCGCCACCATCGAATATGTCGGCGCCGACGGCCGCCCGACGCTGTCGCGCGTCGGTTTCTTCATCGAGGACCTAAGCGACGTCGCCAGGCGCAACGGCACGCGCGAAGCCCATGCGCCGCAGATGATCCCGGTGACCTATCTCAGCCCCGCCGATTCGGCGCGCTACGCCTTGTTCCAGCAGATGATCGCCAACCACGACTGGTCGATGCGCGCGGGTCCCCCGGGCGACGATTGCTGCCACAACGCCAAGCTGATCGGCGCGCCGGCCCCGGGCATGGCGATCCCAATCGCCTACGACTTCGACTTCTCCGGCTTCGTCAATGCGCCTTATGCCGAGCCGCCGCCGCAGCTGCGCATCAACAGCGTCTCCCAGCGCGCCTATCGCGGCTATTGCGCGCACAATGCGGAGGCGCTCGCTGCTGCGCACCAGTTCCGCGATGCGAAGCCGCAGCTGATCGCCGCGGTTACCACGGTGCCCGGGCTCGAGCCGCGC
Source organism: Pseudomonadota bacterium (assembly GCA_040390085.1). GTDB lineage: Bacteria > Pseudomonadota > Alphaproteobacteria > Sphingomonadales > Sphingomonadaceae > Sphingomicrobium. Next base: position 6,915 of record JAZJZB010000041.1, read on the forward strand.
ACCCAGCAGCGGGCAATTGCATTCCTCGAGCCGTTCTTCGCCGACATCGCCGACGATCAGACGACCAGCGCGAAGATCCTCAGCCACTGCGCCGGCTGAACATCATTTCTTCTTCTTGTCGGGCTCCGGCGGCGCCGATTGGTCGATTCCGTCATAATCGGCCATGTAGCGCTTCATCCCCGCGCGCTCGCCATATTCGGTGATCCACAGCAGCGCGAAGCAATAGTTGAAGGCGATGCTGATGATCGCCGCAAGCTCGATCGCGCCGATTCCGGCCGACAGGCCGACGCCGACCGAGAGCAGGATGAACAAGGCGTCGCCCGAGCTCTTGAGCGAGTTCCTGAAGCGCACCGCGCCGGCGATGCCGGCCAGCGAAAAGGCCAGCGCAAGGCTGTTCTGGACGATGATCACGATGCCGGTGACGACCATCGGCAGGACGATGATCGTGTTGACCAGCGACTGGTCATATTCGCCTCCGCTGCGCACCGCCATGTAGACCCAGCTGACCGGCAGCGAGACGAGGATCGCGGCGACGATCGCGACCACCAGCCAGAAGATGCTTTGTCCCAGGTTGGCGACGTGCGCCGCGCGCACAGCCTCATTTGCCTGGAGCGGGTTCTTGGCCGGCTGGGTGATCAATTGCTCGACCCCGCCGACCGGCAAATAGCCCCTCAGGTCCGGCCATAATTTGACCGCGATGAAAATCGCCACCCCGATGATCAAATAATAAGCGGTAATCTGCAGCAACAGCTTCGATGCGCGCATCGTGATCCCCCGTCTCAAGCGCCGCCCCCGGCGCGGTTTCAAGCCAGCTTCAGTTTTTCCTTGCGCCGCTTGGCCGGCGCCGCCCCGGTTTTCGTCTGCGTCTTGGTCTTTGGAATGCGATAGTTGGTGATCGGCTGGAGCACGCCGAAGCGTTCCTTGAGCGGCGCTTTCGCAAGCGGCGGCCAGGGGATTTCGGCAAGCGGCAGCTCGGTGTCCGGAACCCGGTCGAGCAAATTGCGAAGCAGCGTCAGCCGCCCGAGCGGCTGGTCGTTGAAATCGACCAGCGTCCACGGTGCGAATTCGGTGTGCGTCGCCGACAGCATCAGCTCGCGCGCCTCCGTATAATCGTCGTAAAGCTCGCGCGCCTTGATCTGCCGCTTATAGAGTTTTTTGGTTTCGGCTTCTAAATACGCGCGCTCAAATGCTTCGCCGAAAAGATCCACAAATTCCGGCACGGCTTTGGGATCAAACAAAGACCACATTCCATCGTCTTCCACGCGTTTCATG
>JAZJZB010000041.1:8196-11484 GCA_040390085.1 Pseudomonadota bacterium
ATCGATCGGCGACAGCTTCCAGCGCTTGATCGGATTGTTGAGCCGGTTCGCGAACCGCTCCTCCTGGACCGCCTGGTCACAGCACAGCCAATATTTGAACAGCAGGATGCCGTCGTCGACCAAATGCCGCTCGAACTCCGGCGCCGCGTTGAGGAAGGCCTGGGTCTGCTCCGGCGTGCAGAAGTTCATCACCTTCTCGACGCCGGCGCGATTGTACCAGCTGCGATCGAACAGCACGATTTCGCCGCGCGCCGGCATATGCTCGACGTAGCGCTGGAAATACCATTGGGTGCGTTCGCGCTCGTTCGGGCCGGGCAGTGCGACCACCCGGCACTGGCGCGGGTTGAGCACGCGCGCGAACATGTCGATCGAGCCGCCTTTGCCGGCGGTGTCGCGGCCTTCGAACACCACGACCACGCGCTGCCCGGTTTCCGACACCCAGCGGGCCATTGCGCTGAGCTCCTTGCCCATCGGCTTGAGGAGCTCGTCATATTCTTCCTGGGTGAGCCCGCGACTGGCCGTCATTCAGCGCCCCCTGCTGAAGCTTTGGTTGTTGCACGCTCGTGCGCCTAAGGAAAGGCATGGCCTGGACCGACCGGATCCTGCGGGTGGCGCTGACGGCGGCCCACAAATTGATGAAGCTCGGCTGGTTCGTGCGCCGGCCGCGCACCTTCGGCGCGCATGCGCTTGCGCTGACCCCGGATCGCAAGTTGATTCTGGTCAGGCTCCGCTACGCCCCTGGCTGGCGCCTCCCGGGCGGCGGCCGCGGCGCGGGCGAAGATCCGGCCGAGGCAGTCCTGCGCGAGCTTCGGGAGGAGATCGGAATGACCGGCCACGGCCGCGTCCGGCTCGCAGCCGAGCTCGAGCAGGGCACCGACTTCAAGCACGACCTCGCCTCGCTGCTGGTGGTCGAGGACGTGCGCTACATGGCCCGGCGCTGGTCGTGGGAAGTCGAGCGGATCGCCGAGTTCGATCCAGGCGCGCTACCCGCCGACATGGCGCCGATCGCGACCGGCTGGATCAAAGCGCTGCAGCGCGCCCTTTGAGATCGCAAAAGATGCCCGGCCTCGAAGTCGAAGCCGGGCAGTTTTGAGCACCATCGTAAGGGACGGTTACATGCTGCTCGTGGTCACGACTCCGCCTGAGATGTTCAGGCTGGTCGGCGCGAGTCGATAGGTCCGGCCCGTCGGCGAGGTAACGATCACCAGACGGATCGAGCCGTCGGTGCCCGCGACCACCCGGCTGACCGTGCCGATCGACGTGCCGGCACTGTTGTTCACCGTCAGTCCGGTCGTCAGGCCTGGCAGCGCGGTCGGCGCGACCGCGCCGCGGGCGAGCGCGCTCTTGCTGTTCGCATGCGCGATGCCGGTCGGCGACGCGTGCTGCAGGCTCTGACTCTTGGTGGCGCGCGCGGTCGGCGTGGTGGTGGGATTGGTGTGCAACACGCTGTTCGGGTTGGAATGCGTGACGCCCATCGGCGAAGCATTGGCCGGGCCCATGCTGTTCACGCGGGAATCGATCGCAGTCGCGCTCGGATCGTGGGTTCCGGCGTTCACATTGGCGTTGGCGCCTGGACCTCCGCCGCCACCACCTGGGGCAGCGATAACCGGGCCGGCAACGGCAATGGCCGCGCTTCCGAGGGCGGCGATCATCACATTGCGAAGCATGGCAAATTCCTCCTTTGTCCATCGATTTTAAGGGTCTCCGGAGTCAACGATAGGTGAATGGGGTTGCTCCCCGGAGTCATCTGAGGTTCAGGAAGAATCGATGGCCTGTGCTTGGCCGGGGATCGCGCGTGCCGCCAGTCGAAAACGGCCGGATTTCCGCCCAATGCGGAGCGTCAGCTAGGACAAGGCAATGCACCGATTGTTCGTCGCAATCCGCCCGCCCGAGCCGATCCGCGACCTGCTGATCGACGCCATGGACGACAGCCCCGAGTTCCGCTGGCAGGACGACGAGCAGCTGCATTTGACGCTGCGCTTCATCGGCGAGGTCGAGCGGCCCGTCGCCGAGGATCTGGCGAATGCGCTCGAGCAAATCCGGGCCGAACCCTTCGCTTTGCGGCTGAATGGCCTCGGCCGGTTCGAGCAGCGCAATTCCGGCGCGCTGTGGGCCGGTGTCGAGCCCAGGGAAGCGGTCGCGACGCTCGCCGCCAAGGTCGAGCGGGCGTGCCTCGCTGGCGGCCTCGATCCCGAACGCCGCGCATTCCATCCGCACATCACGATTGCGCGCTGGAAAGGCCGCCGGACGCGCGAGGTCCACGACTTCCTCGAACGCAAGCGCGGCTTCGCTTCCGAGCCGTTCGCGGTCGATGCGTTCACGCTGTTCGAAAGCCGCCTGTCGCGCCACGGCGCGCATTACGAGGAGGTGGCGAGCTATCCGCTGGGCTGACCAGGCCGGCGGTTCAGGTCACGACGCTACTTTGCGCCCTTCAGATATTTGTCGAACCAGTCGATCAGCCGCCGCAGTGAATCCTGCTGGTGTTCGCGCTTCAGGAAACCGTGGCCCTCGTCGGGATAGAAGACGGCGTCGACCACATTGCCCTTGGCCTTGAGAAGCTCGACCACCTGCCGCGCCTGGCCGGCTGGCACGGCGCGGATCGTTCTCGCCCTGCTCGACCAGCAGCGGCGCCTTGGCCGCATTGATGTAGGTCATCGGCGAGGTCGCGTCATAGACCTTCGGCGCCTCCTCGGGCGATCCGAGCAACGACCGCTGGTAGGCGCGCAAATCGCCGTTCTGCCACATCGTCCGCCAGTCGATGATTCCGAACAGCTCAACTGCTGCCGCAAACGCATCGGGCGCTCGGCCAACCGCCATCAGGGTCATGAACCCGCCGTAGGACCCACCGGTGATCCCGACGCGCTTCGGATCGACATAGCCGCTGTCGACCAGGAATTGCTTAGCCCCCAGCACGTCCTTGAGGTCGCCGCCGCCAAGATCCTGGTAATTGGCTTTCATGAAGGCGAGGCCATAGCCGGTCGAGCCGCGCGGATTGGGCTGCACCACGACATAGCCGCGACTTGCAAGCGCGGTCGCGGTCTTGCTGAAACTGTCGAGCGCCTGGCCCGTCGGTCCGCCGTGCGGAACCACCACCGCCGGGTTGGTGCCGTCGCGCTTGAGGTTGAACGGCATGGTGACCACCGCGCTGACCGGCGTCCCGTCGAAGCTGCGGTAGGTTACGATCCGGGTCTTGGGCAAATGCTCGGGGGCAAGGCTGGCCATCGCCAGGTGGGTCACCGGCGACACCGCGCCGGTAGCCAAGTCGATGCGCTGGATCTCGGCCGGGGA
>JAZJZB010000041.1:11494-14060 GCA_040390085.1 Pseudomonadota bacterium
CGCCGGCACGCAGCAGCAGCGAGCGCGAGTCCGGACTGAATGGCTGAGCCTCCGCGAAGTTGACGCCGGGCGGAAGCGCGAGCGGATGTTCGGCGCGGGTCGCGACGTCGACCGTCTCGACGGCCTGGCGGCCGTCTTCGCCAGTCAACACCAGCATCGACCGCCCGTCGGGGCTGATCGCGCTGCTCTGCTGTTCCCACGGCGTCGGTTTCAACGTCTCGAGCGCGCCCGAAGCGGCGCGGTACAGCGCTGCGTGGAGCTGCTTGGTTTGCTCGTTGGTGGTGATCGCGATCGCCGAGCCGTCCGGGGTCGCGCCGCTCGCGTTGTAGATGACGTCCGGCTTGCCCAATATCTTGGTCGCCTTACCGCTGGCGACGTCGATCTTCCACACCTCGCCCGCGCTTCCGTCTGCGAAGCTGCGGTTGGCGATGATCGCCTTGCCGCCATCGGCCCAGGCAACGGGGCTCCACTCCCACGACGTGTCGGCTTCGTTGGTCAGCTCGCGCACCTTGCCGCTGGCGACATCCATCACCGCGGCGTTGATCGCGCCGAGCTGGCCGTGCTTGGTCCACAGCGCGATCGAGCGGCCGTCCGGGGCGATGACCAGCCCGTCTTCGCGGATATCCGGGGTGTTGGTGAGGTTGCGCGGGGCGCCGCCGTCGGTCGGCACCGCATAGACGTCGTAGCGCTCGTTCCCGCCCTTGTCCTGGCGGTAATAGAGCGTCCGCCCATCGGGGGAGGCAACGAGGCCCTGCTGCGCGTCCTCCGACTGGGTCAGCTGGACCGGCCAGCTGCCGGCAGTGTCGGTCCGCCAGATGTTGTAGCGGCCGGTGAGGTTGGTCGACACAAACAGCCGGCGGCCATCAGCGCTCCACGTGACTCCGAGCATTCCGCGCGAAAAGACCAGGTCGTCGAGCGGCACCGGCGCGGCCAGTCGGTCGCTTGGCGAAACCAAGCTCTTGGGGTCGGTCAGCGGTCGCTCCGGTGTCGGAATTTCGGCGACCGCAGGAACGGCCAGCAGTAGCGGCAACAGGTACAATGCTCTCATCGGATTCGCCCCCCAGGTTCAGCAGCGTCGGTCAACCAAGCCGCAATCACAAGCGACTTTTACGACGGAGCGCCGGCAGCAGCGATTTCCGCGGACCGGGTAAATCGTCCTTTGGACCAGGCGATCCACAGGGTCGCCGCGCTTGCAGTCAGCGAAATCAATAAGCTTGCGAGCGTCGATTCCGGCCCGAACGCGCCGCCGCTCAGAACGTCCGCGAGGCCGGCGACCGGGCGGGTCACCAGCGGACCCCCGGCGAACAGCGCGTATCCCGAGACCACGCTTCCGAAAATCCAGCCCTGGGTGAAATTCCAGCCGGCATGCATACCGATCGACAACCACAGTCGTCCGCTCAGCATGTAGAGTCCGATGCTGACACCTTCGCCGGCAATCAGGCATGCCGCGCCGAACGGAGTCCCGCCGGGGTTGGAAAGATGCATCGCGCCAAACAGAATCGCGGAAGTGGCGAGCGCGGGCCACACCCCAAAGGCTCGCCACAGCAAGCGCAGGAGGATGATCCTGAACAAGGTCTCCTCGATCGCCGCCGATTGAACCATTTCCTTGAGCGCCGGCATAATCCGGCCGATCGTTGACGGCTCGACCGTGGCCCAGCCTCCGACGACCAGCAGTCCGATGATCGCCGCAATCAACAATCCGCCGATTGCGAATCCCGCCCCCACCTCGGCCAGGAATGGCGCGAGCCGAAGCTCGCTTGGAGCCCGCCGCTCGCCCAGCCGAACCGCGATCGCATACGTGAAAAGCATTGCGACCGAGCCGACAATGATCGCCGCAAGGCGCGCTCCATCCGGCGCTGCGGCGCGGGTCGTGAAGGTCGAGCCGTGCATCCACGCCGCAATCCGCAGCGTCGCATCCGCGGCGACGTTGAAGGTCGCGATGGCCAGCACGACGAGCACCGCCATCCAGGCCACCGCCCGAAGCCATCGCCATTTGCCCGGTGCGAGGATCCGCGCCTCGCCTAGTTCAACCCCATCCGCCACGGCCTCGCTCTCCTGCTCAGGCTTTGGCCTAGCGACACTGTATTAGATAAGCAATACACTGTCCTTGGATGAGCGTTCCACCGCACCCATATTCCAGAAGCCGCGTTGACCGGGTGCGGCGCTCCGCGCTAGATTAGAACATAAACGGAACGAACTGACACCAATGCTGACCCATATTCCGAAGCAGAGCGGAAGCGAATGCTGACCCACATTTCTGTCCGCGGAGCGCGCGAGCACAATCTCAAGGGCATCGACGTGGACATCCCGCGCGAGAGCCTGACGGTGATTACCGGCCTCTCCGGATCGGGCAAGTCGAGCCTCGCCTTCGACACCATCTACGCCGAAGGGCAGCGCCGCTACGTCGAGAGCCTGAGCGCCTACGCGCGCCAGTTCCTCGAGATGATGCAAAAGCCCGACGTCGAGCATATCGACGGCCTCTCGCCGGCGATCTCGATCGAGCAGAAGACCACCAGCCGCAACCCGCGCTCGACCGTCGCCACGGTCACCGAAATCTACGATTACA
>JAZJZB010000042.1:0-6042 GCA_040390085.1 Pseudomonadota bacterium
CGACATGGGCGCGCTGCTCGCCGGCACCCGCTACCGCGGCGATTTCGAGGAGCGGCTGAAGTCGGTCGTCAACGAGCTCGAGAAGCTCCCCGACGCGATCCTGTTCATCGACGAGATCCACACGGTGATCGGCGCCGGCGCAACTTCGGGCGGAGCGATGGACGCTTCGAACCTGCTGAAGCCGGCGCTGTCGTCGGGCGCGATCCGCTGCATCGGCTCAACCACCTACAAGGAATTCCGCAACCATTTCGAGAAGGACCGCGCGCTGCTGCGGCGGTTCCAGAAGATCGACGTCAACGAGCCGACGGTCGAGGACACGGTCAAGATCATCGCCGGCCTTCGCGCCGCGTTCGAGCTTCACCACAACGTCCGCTACACGCCCGACGCGATCAAATCGGCGGTCGAGCTTTCGGCGCGCTACATCCACGACCGCAAGCTGCCCGACAAGGCGATCGACGTGATCGACGAGGTCGGCGCGATGCAGATGCTCGTGCCGCCGTCGCGCCGCAAGAAAGTGATCACGCCCAAGGAGATCGAGCAGGTCGTCGCCACCATGGCGCGAATCCCGCCCAAGTCGGTCAGCGCCGACGACAAGCAGGTGCTCGAGCATCTCGAAGCGGACCTGAAGCGCGTCGTGTTCGGCCAGGACCTGGCGATCGAGAAGCTCGCCTCGGCAATGAAGCTATCACGCGCCGGCCTGCGCGATCCCGACAAGCCGATCGGCAATTATTTGTTCTCTGGGCCGACCGGCGTCGGCAAGACCGAGGTCGCGCGCCAGCTCGCCTCGATCATGGGCATCCCGCTGCAGCGCTTCGACATGTCGGAATATATGGAGCGGCACGCGGTCAGCCGGCTGATCGGCGCTCCTCCGGGCTATGTCGGCTACGACCAGGGCGGGCTTCTGACCGACGCGGTCGACCAGCATCCGCACAGCGTGCTGCTGCTCGACGAGATCGAGAAAGCGCACCCGGACCTGTTCAACATCCTGTTGCAGGTGATGGACCACGGCAAGCTTACCGACCACCACGGCAAGACCGTCGATTTCCGCAACTGCATCCTGATCATGACCACCAATGCCGGCGCGTCGGACATGGCGCGCGAGGGCATCGGCTTTGGCGCCTCGAGCCGCGAGGACGCGCAGGAGGATGCGGTCAAGAAAATGTTCACGCCCGAGTTCCGCAACCGCCTCGATGCGATCGTGCCCTTCTCCTATTTGCCGCCGGCGGTGGTCGCTCGCGTGGTCGACAAGTTCATCCTGCAGCTCGAGCTTCAGCTCGCCGACCGCGGGGTGCACATCGATCTCGACGAGGAGGCCCGCAAGTGGTTGACCGACCGCGGCTACGACAAGCTTTACGGCGCCCGCCCGATGGGCCGGCTGGTGCAGGAGAAGATCAAGCAGCCGCTCGCCGAGGAATTGCTGTTCGGCAAGCTGATCAACGGCGGCGAGGTCAGGGTCCGGATCAAGGACAATGCCCCGTCGTTCGAGGTCACCCCGGCGGCGCCCAAGGCGGGCAAGTCCAAACCGAAGGCGGACAAACCCGCCGCCAAGCGCAAAGCCGGAGCCGCGGAGACAGAGTAGCCCTCCGCCGTCATGCTGAACTTGTTTCAGCATCCATGACAAAGACAGATTCGCGGTGCCGCCGGCTTACACGCACAGCGTCTCGGCATCGGGGTCGTCGGGGGTCCAGTTTGCAGTTCGCCTTGCTGCGATTGCGCGCTTCCGCCTTGCCTGGCGTAACGATCAGCAGCCCGTGCCGCCGGTCCTGTAAGCGTTCGACTTGCTGCTGTTGAGGTTCACCGCCGCGGCCGGTCCGCTCGACCCGCCGCCGGAGCCAGCCGTCCTGTAAGCGTTTGACTTGCTGCTGTTGAGGTTCACCGCCTCGGCCGGTCCGCCCGACCCGCCGGAGCGACCCGTCCTGTAAGCGTTCGACTTGCTACTGTTGAGGTTCACCGCCTCGGCCGGCAGAGCGCCGGCCTGCCCCTTGTTGGCGGCGTTCGAATGCTGGCCTTCGGGGCATTGGGCGGAGCGAAGGATCTTGTCCTGCGCGCCGCCCTGGGCCAGCGCAAGGATCGACGCAAACATCATGGTTGAGAGTTTCATGGCTGCCTCCGTCGGCGATGCCCGCCCGCGGGAATACGCCTTCGCGGTGCCCCCGGCAAACCAAGCGTCCCGGCAGCCCGTCATGCTGAACTTGTTTCAGCATCCACGAACTTCACCGGTTCGCTGTTTCACTCGGCCGCAGATGTCCATGGAGCCGTCTTTCGTCAGGATGACGGCGCCCGTTCGTAGAGATGCGGCTTGCCGCGGCCGCCTGAAAGTTGAATCCTGCTTCGCTTCACCCGCAGGGGAGCAGTCCAGTGAAATTCACGCGTTCGATCGCGCCGCTCGCGATCCTATTTTCCGCCACCAGTCTCACCGCGCCCGCCCTCGCCAAGCCGGCCGACGCGCCCAACCCGGCATTCACCGGCCGCGACCTGTTCGACCTCAGCGCCGCGTCCGATCCGCAGATCAGCCCGGACGGCCGCAGCGTCGCCTATGTCCGGCGCTCGGCCGACATCATGACCGACAAGATGAGGTCCTCGATCTGGCTGATCAACGTCGCGACCGGCGAGCAGCGCCCGCTCGCCGCCGGCCCCGGCGATCATTCCAGCCCGCGCTGGTCGCGCGACGGCCGCCGCCTGGCCTTTGTCTCGACGGCCGAGGGCGGCGCGCCGCAGCTGTTCGCGCGCTGGATGGATAACGGCCAGACGGTGCGAGTGACGGGCCTTCCCGAGAGCCCGCAGGCGATCGCCTGGTCGCCCGACGGCAGCCGCATCGCTTATGTGATGAGCGTTCCCGACGACGGCACCAAGCTCGGCTCCGCGCCGGACAAGCCCGAGGGCGCCAAATGGGCCGAGCCGCTGCAGGTGATCGACAAGGTCACCTACCGCACCGACAGCGGCGGCTACGTGAAGCCCGGCTTCGACCAGATTTTCATGGTCGATGCCGATGGCGGCGCACCGCGCCAGCTGACCTTCGGCGCCTATCATGCCGGTGCGTCGGAATGGACCGCCGACGGTCGCTCGATTCTGTTCAGCGCCCTGCGCGACCCGGAATGGGAGCTGGCGGGCCGCGAAAGCGAAATCTACCGCCTCGACCTCGCCTCGGGCGCGCTGACGCAGCTCACCCGGCGCAAAGGCCCGGATGCCGGGCCCGAGGTTTCGCCGGACGGACGCACCGTCGCCTTCCTCGGCTTCGACGACACCCCCAAGGCCTTCGAGCAGAGTCACATCTACGTCATGCCGGTGAGCGGCGGACCGGCGCGGCTGATCGCACCCACGCTCGACCGGGACGTTCAGCAGGTCGAATGGAGCGGCGACGGGCGTTCGCTGCTCGCCGCCTACGAAGAAAATGGCTCTGTAACCGTGTCGCGCATCGGCCTCGACGGCAGCGTCCGGCCCGTCACCCGCGATGTCGCAGGCGGCGGCTACGACCGGCCTTATGCCGGCGGCGGCTTCAGCGTCTCCAAAACCGGTGCCGTCGCCTTCACCGTCAGCCCCTACAACCGCCCCGCCGATGTCGCGATTTCGACCGGCCGCGGCGAACGCCAGCTAACTCACCTCAACGATCTCAACCTCTCTGCCAAGACGCTCGGTACCCTGCGCTATTTCGAAGCCAAGGCGCCGGACGGCGGCTCCGTCCCGTCCTGGATCGTCCTCCCGCCGCGGTGGCAGCCGGGCCAGCGGGTGCCGACCATCCTCGAGATTCACGGCGGCCCCTACTCGTCCTACGGCCCCCATTTCTCGACAGATTATCAACTCTATGCCGCCGCCGGTTATGCAGTGCTCTACACCAACCCGCGCGGCTCGACCGGCTATGGCCAGGCCTTTGCCGACGGTATCGACAAGACCTATCCGGACAGCGATTTCGCCGACCTTATGGCCGCGGTCGATGGCGCGGTTTCACAGGGTTATGCGGACCCGAACAACCTGTTCGTCACCGGCGGCTCGGGCGGCGGCATCCTCACCGCCTGGATCGTCGGCAAGACGAACCGCTTCAAGGCCGCCGCGGCGCAAAAGCCGGTGATCAACTGGGCGAGCATGGCGCTGACCAGCGACGGCGCGCCCTTCTTCGGCCGCTACTGGATGGGCGCGCTGCCGTGGGAGAATTACCAATCCTATTGGGCGCGCTCGCCGCTCAGCCTCGTGGCCAAAGTCAAGACCCCGACTCTGGTCGTGGTCGGCAGTGAGGATTACCGCACCCCGGTCAGCGAAGCGGAGCAATTCTACGCCGCGCTCAAGCTCCAGCGCGTCCCGACCGCATTCGTCAAAGTGCCCGGCGCCAGCCATGGAGGCATCGCGGCGCGGCCGAGCCAGTCGGCGGCCAAGGCGGCGGCGATCATTGCCTGGTTCGACAAATATCGCACAGACAAGCAGGCCCGTCCGGTCGCCGCCAGCAAAGGGGCTTCCCCGCCGCCCGGCCAATAACTAATCGCGCTGGCGCAACCTTTCGGCGCGCCGGCCTTTTCACCGCCGGTCGCGTTCTCGTGATTGGGGAAAAGATGATGCACAGATTCCGCTGGCTCGCTGCGAGCCCACTGGCGCTCGCCGCTGTTTCCGTGGCCGCAGCGCCGACCGGCGCCTTCAGCACGCAGCAGCTGGCGCAGATCGACAGGACGATCTCGGCCGACGACTTCGAGGGCCGCGGAGTGAACACGCGGGCCGAAACCAAGACGGTCAACTATCTCATCGACCAATTCCGCGCGGCCGGAGTCCAGCCGGGCGGCGATATGGTCGGCGGCCAGCGCAAATGGACTCAGGACGTGCCGCTGTTGCAGTCGGACCTGGTCGGAACGCCGCAGCTGATCTTGAACCTCGGCAACGGCCAGTCGCTGCCGCTCACCCAGGGCGAGCAGATCGCGGTCCGCTCGCCGATGAACGGGCAGGCCGCGGTCAGCCTCGCCAACGTGCCGGTAGTGTTCGTCGGCTACGGGGTCGCCGCGCCCGAGCGCAATTGGGACGATTTCAAGGGCCAGGACGTTCGCGGCAAGTTGCTGGTGGTGCTGATCAACGACCCCGATTTTGAGGGCGGCGAAGGCGATTTCGGCGGCAAGGCGATGACCTATTACGGCCGCTGGACCTACAAATATGAGGAAGCCGCGCGGCGCGGTGCTGCCGGCGTCCTGATCGTTCATGAGACCGCGCCCGCTTCCTACGGCTGGAACACCGTCAAGAACTCCAACACCAACACCATGTTCGACATCGTACGGACGAATCCAGCCGCGGTGCACACGCCGTTCGAAAGCTGGATCCAGCGCCCGCTCGCCGAGCAGATCTTCGCCGCCTCGGGCCTCAATTTCGACCAGGCCAAGGCGGCTGCCAAGCTGCGCAATTTCCAGCCGGTGCCGCTCAAGGCGAGGCTCAGCGCCGCACTCCAGGCCAGGACCGCGACGATTACTTCTCACAACGTGGTCGGACTGCTGCCGGGCAGCAAATATCCGGATGAGACGGTGATCTACTCGGCGCACTGGGACCATCTCGGCATCGGCAAGCCCGACGCCAACGGCGACAACATCTACAACGGCGCGCTCGACAACGGCACCGGCATCGCGCAGCTGATCGAGCAGGCGCGCGCCTTCGCCCATGGCCCGGGGCCGCAGCGGTCGGTCGTGTTTCTCGCCGTCACCGCGGAGGAGAAGGGCCTGCTCGGCTCCGAATATTACGCGACCCACCCGCTCTACCCGCTCACCAGGACGGTTGGCGTGCTCAACGCGGATTCGATGGGGGTGTGGGGACCGGAGAAGAACTTCAGCATCTCCGGGACGGCACGACTCGACCTGCTCGACGAGCTGATCGCCGAGGGCAAGCGCGAGGGCCGCTACTTCACCCCCGATCCGCACCCGGAAAGCGGCGGCTTCTACCGCTCCGACCATTTCTCCTTCGCCAAGCAGGGCGTGCCGGCGATCAGCTTCAAGCCCGGCAACGACCTGGTGAACGGCGGCGTCGCGCGCAGCGAAGCGATCAGCAAGGAATATACCGCCAAGCGCTACCATCAGCCGGACG
>JAZJZB010000043.1:0-1952 GCA_040390085.1 Pseudomonadota bacterium
GCAAGATGCGCAAGAACCGCATCCGCGTGCTGACCGGCGACGAAGTGCTGGTCGAGCTGACCCCGTACGATCTCACCAAGGGCCGCATCACCTATCGCTTCATGCCCGGCCGCGGAGGCCCGCCCGGCTACACGGGCTAAGGCAAGCACATGCGGCTGATCCTCGCCTCGGCGAGCCCGCGCCGCCTGGACCTGCTTGCGCGGATCGGGGTGAAGCCCGACGCGATCGTCCCCGCCGACATTGATGAGAGCGTGCCGAAGGGTGAGCTGCCGCGCGACCATGCGCTGCGGCTTGCGCGCGAAAAAGCCGAGGCGGTGGCGCGGAACGAGCCAGGCGCCTTGGTCCTTGCCGCCGACACGGTCGTTGCCGTCGGCCGGCGCATCCTGCCCAAGGTCGAGGACGAAGCGACCCTGCGCGCCTGCATGAAATTGCTGTCGGGGCGCCGTCACCGGGTCCTCACCGGGGTTGCGCTGGCTGTTCCCGGCAAGGGCATCCGCGAACGGCTGGTCGAAACGATGATCGCGGTAAAGCGGCTGAGCGACGAAGAGATCGACCATTACGCGAGCCACGGCGAATGGCGCGGCAAGGCCGGCGGCTACGCGCTCCAAGGCTATGGCGAGGTCTATGTGCGGCACATCGCCGGAAGCTATTCCAACGTCGTCGGCCTGCCGCTGGCCGAAACCCGCGTGCTGCTGAAATCGGCGGGATACGAGCTTGCCTGAGTGGCTCGTCGAGCGCGGGATCGGCGAGACCCGGGCGGCGCTGGTCGAGCAGGGCGAAATCCTCGAGGCGCGGATTGTACGCGACGGCGTCGTTCCAGCGGGAAGCGTGATCGAGGCCCGGCTGGCGGACATCGCGACGAACGGCCGCAACGCGCTGGTCGTCGCCGACGGCGGCGCCGAATATCTCCTGCCGCGCGGCGCTGCGGGCGTAACCCACGGCGCGACTCTGACGATCGAGGTGACGCGCGAAGCGATCCCCGGGAACGAGCCGTGGAAACGATCGCTGGCCCGGGTCACCGAGCAGGCCGCCAGGATCGCCGAGCCCATTGCGGGGCGGGCGCTGCCGCTTCCGGCGAGCAGCGACGAGCTCGCTGCAAACGGCTGGGACGATTTGATCGAGCAGGCGCGCACCGGCGTCGTCACCTTCGCCGGGGGCGAGCTGCGCATCTCGCCCACCCCGGCGATGACCCTGATCGACGTCGACGGCTATCTCGCGCCGGACGAGCTGGCGGTGCTCGGCGCCGGCGAAGCCGCGCTCGCAATCCGCCGGCTCGACATTGGCGGGTCGATCGGGATCGACTTGCCGACGGCGGGAAGCAAGGCCGCGCGGCAGGCCGCCGCGGCAGCGATCGACGCAGCCTTGCCGCAGCCGTTCGAGCGGACCGCGGTCAACGGCTTTGGCTTCATCCAGATCGTCCGTCCGCGCCGGCGGGCATCGCTGATCGAGCTCGCGCTGGACCGCGCGGCGTTCGAAGCTCGCGCGCTGCTTCGCCGCGCCGCCTTTGCGGAAGCCGGCCCGAAGCGCCTCGTCGCGAACGCTGCCGTCATCGCAATGCTCGAGCGCAACCCCGACTGGACCGACGCGCTAGCCCGCCAGATCGGCGGCGCCATCGCCTTGCGCGCCGACCCGTCGATTGCCATGTCGCGCGGCTATGCCGAAAACCTCTAGCAAGTCGAAGAAATGCCCGTTGTGCGGCAAGCCGGAAGCCGCCGACCATGCGCCGTTCTGCAGCCGCGGCTGCAAGGACCGCGACCTGCTCAAGTGGCTGGGCGAAGGCTATCGCATTCCCGGCCCGCCGGCCGATCCGGAGGAAGTCTTCGGCAGGGTGGACAGCGAAGAGGGTGACAGTTAGGGAGCGCTCGCTTCTGCGGGGATCACCCGTCTCGATGCGAATGCCCAGGTAGCTCAGTTGGTAGAGCACGTGACTGAAAATCACGGTGTCGGCGGTT
>JAZJZB010000044.1:0-5244 GCA_040390085.1 Pseudomonadota bacterium
GCCCGTTCGACAGGAAGAAGCCGTCGGGCTCGTGCGCCATGATCTCGTCGAAGCTGGCGCTCGCCGGCACCACCGTCACCCGCGCGCCGGCCTCGACCAGCAGGCGGAAGATGTTGCGCTTGGACCCGTAATCGACCGCGACCACGTGCGGGCGGTTCTTGTCGTCGTCGCCAAGCTCATAGCCCTGGCCCCACGCCCATTTGCCGCCGGTCCAGCGCTCGACCTGCAGCCGGCTGACCTCCTTGGCGAGGTCCATGCCCTCGAGCCCCGGCCAGTCGGCGGCCAGCGTCTGGAGCGCTTCGAGATCGAACTGCCCGTCGGCGCGGTGGGCGATGGCGATGGTCGGCGGCCCTTCCCGGCGCACCAGCCGGGTCAGCGCGCGCGTGTCGACCCCGGCGATGCCGATCCGGCCCCATTTGGCCATCCACTCGGCAAAGCCCTGGTTCGCGCGATAGTTGGACGGCTCGGTGACCACTTCGCGCACCAGCGCGCCGAGCGCGTGCGCTTCGCCCGCTTCGACATCCTCGTCGTTGGCGCCGACATTGCCGATGTGCGGGAAAGTGAAGGCAATCACCTGCTTGGCGTAGGAGGGATCGGTCATCACCTCCTGGTAGCCGGTCATCGCGGTGTTGAAGCACAATTCGCCGACCGCTTCGCCTTCAACGCCGAAGCCCTGCCCCCAGATTGCGCGCCCGTCGGCGAAGACGATGACTCCCGTCGCGCCCTCTGGTTGGGGCGCGTGCAAGGGTCGTACGTCGGCCATGGGCAGTGGAGCCTTCCGTCAGGGGTTTTCCAGCGATGTCGCTAAGGCGTTGCCGCTATGCGCTTATGCTCGTTTGGTCAACGCTGGTCAGCGTGAAAATGCGACGCTAGGTCTCGCCGAATGATCCGAGACGACATCAAGGCCGCCACCATCACCGCGATGAAGAGCGGCGACAAGGACACTACGCAGACCCTGCGGATGGTCCAGTCATCGATCAAGAACCGCGACATCGAAGCGCGCACCGGCGCGGCGCCCAAGGACGACGATGCTCTCGTCACCGAAGTCCTTCAAAAAATGGTCAAGCAGCGCCGCGAATCGGCCGACATCTACCGCAACAACGGCCGCGACGACCGGGCCCAAGTCGAAGAAGCCGAGATCGCGGTGATTGAGCGCTTCCTTCCGCGGCAGCTGAGCGATTCCGACGCCGAGGCCCGGATCCGTGAAATCATCACCGAAACCGGCGCCAGCTCGATGAAGGACATGGGCCGGGTGATGGCCTTGGTGAAGGAGCGGCTCGGCGGCGCGATCGAGCCGGCCCGCGCAAGCGCATTGGTGAAGGCCGCCCTGTCCTAAGCGCGAAAAGGGCCCCGCCGCTTGCGTGCGGCGGAGCCCAGTGGATTGGTTGAACGATTAGCGGGTTGCTGCCGCTGGTTTTCCGGCCGTTGTTCCGCCGACCAGACCGGTCAGCGTCTCCATCACCATTTCGTACAGATAGATGGCGAGCGCGGTCGCGGCCGATCCGGCTGCACCGAGCTGGAGGTTGGCGCATATTGCGGCGAGTTGTGCGCCGACTGTCGGCAGATTCGCCAATGCGGCGCCGATCAGCGGCAATGCGACGACTGCGATCATCACCAAAGCGAGCTTGTCGCGCCCTATCGCGAGACCGGCAACGAGGCCGAGCACGACGAGCACAAGCGGCACGTTCATCATGGTGAGCGCAACGAACGCCGCGACAATCGCGAGCAGAACGTAGAGAGCGCGGGCAAGCCCGCCGATCTTCATCAACATAATTTCCCTCCCTTGTTCGTCCGGCGTCAGCGGTCTTCGCCGCTTTGTGTCGGAACCGTAACAGAGTAACCGCAATCGCCTTCGGCTACTCCGTCAATTATTCACCGCCTGAATCGGCCCAGTTGACCTGTGGATAAGTTGCGCTGGGCCGCTTGCGGGAGCGCGAGTCGAGTGCGAGGAATTTTTCTCGCACGATGACGCTTTCAACCGCCTGGCTCGACGAACTGCGTTCGCGCACGACCTTGTCGTCGATCATCGCCCCGAGCGTGAAGCTGATCCGCGCCGGCCGCGAGTGGAAGGCATGCTGCCCGTTCCACAACGAGAAGACGCCGAGCTTTACCGTCAACGACGACAAGGGCTTCTACCATTGCTTTGGCTGCGGAGCCCACGGCGACGCGATCCGCTTTTTGACCGACCAGCGCGGAATGGTCTTCATGGATGCGGTCAAGGAGCTTGCCGCCAAGGCCGGGATGGAGGTCCCCGCCCCTGACCCGCGCGCCAAGGAACAGGCCGAGCGCACCGCCACCCTCACCGACGTCATGGCCGAAGTCGCCAAATATTATTCCGAGCAATTGAACGGCCTCGCCGGCGCCGAAGCCCACGATTATTTGAAGCGCCGCGGCCTCGATGCCGCCACCATCGAGCGCTTCGGCCTCGGCCTCGCCCCCGACAACCGCACCGCCCTCAAGCGCGCGCTCGACAAGCTGGGCGAGGACAAACTGGTCGAGACCGGGATGCTGATCAAGCCCGAGGACGGCGGCGCGAGCTACGACCGCTTCCGCGGCCGGCTAATGTTCCCGATCCGCGACCCGCGCGGGCGGGTGATCGCGTTCGGCGGCCGGATCCTTGGCGATGGCGAGCCCAAATATTTGAATTCCCCCGACACGCCGCTGTTCGACAAGGGCCGCACCCTCTACAACCTCGATCGCGCCGGCCCGGCCAGCCGCACCGCCAGGCGGCTGATCGTGGTCGAAGGCTATATGGACGTGATCGGCCTGTCGCGGGCCGGGATCGACGAAGTCGTCGCCCCCAACGGCACCGCGCTGACCGAAGCGCAGCTCGAGCGGCTGTGGCGGCTCGATCCCTCGCCGATCCTGTGCTTCGACGGCGACAGCGCCGGCCGCAAGGCCGCGATCCGCGCCGCATTGCGCGCGCTGCCCCACATCCGGCCCGACCGCACCTTGCGCTTCGTCGAGCTTCCCGCCGGCCAGGACCCCGATGATGTGGTTCGCGCCGGCGCGGCGGCGGTTGGCGGGGATGGAGCCGCGCAACAAAAAGCCGGCAGGGACGCGTTCGAAGACCTGCTCGCAGCGCCCGAGCCGCTCGACGCCCGCCTGTGGCGCCACGAGCTCGAGTCCGAACCGCTGTCCACCCCCGAGGCGTGGGCCGGCCTCAGGGAGCGGCTGGTCCAGCACGCCGCGATCATCGGCAATCCCGACCTGGGCCGCATCTACCGCGAGGATTGGCTGAGCCGCTTCTACGCCCAGCGCCGCCCGGCCAACGGCCCCGGCCAGCGCCCGTTCGCCAAGGGCCCGCGCGGAACCTTCAAGAACGGTCGTTTCGTGCCCCCCAACCCGCCGGTCAACCACGAGGCGCGCGCGATCTCCGTCAGCGGGATCGACGCCTCGACCGCCCGCGCGCTGATGCTCGGCTTTGCCAATTTCCCCGAGGAGCTGGCCGCCCATTGCGAGCAGCTCGCGGCCCTCGCGATCCCCGACAAGTCGACCGCGAAACTGCGCGACGACCTCGTTAACGCAGCGTTTTCCGGGGCCGCGCTTGATCGAACCGCCCTTGCCACCATATTGGGGACCGATGGAACAACGGGCTCCAAAGCCCCGCGCGCCATGGGCTTTTCCTTCACCCGCCGCGACAGCGACCCCGACCGCGCCCGAAGCGATCTGGCCGCTGCGGTCGAAATCATCGCTGCTGCGGAGGAAGTCGAACAGGCCCTGGAAGATGCAACTGAGCGGCTGAAGCGGGATTTGACCGACGAGGCCCTTGAGGAACAGCAGCGGCTCATCGAGGCGCGGCGTGGATTGAGGCAGAGGCTGGCGCTACTTGCCGGCACCGATTAAGCGGCGGAACTAATGGCGAAAAACGATACTCCCGAAGTCGACACGGCCGAGGCGGGCGATGCCCCGCTGATCGAGCTCAACGACGTTGCGGTCAAAAAGCTGATTGCCCGCGCCAAGAAGCGCGGCTTCGTCACTTATGACGAGCTCAACGAGGCCCTGCCGCAGGACCAGATGTCCTCCGAGCAGATCGAGGACATCATGTCGGCGATCAACGACATGGGCATCAACGTCGTCGAAAATGAAGAGCGCGGCGAGGACGACGAGGAAGAGGAAAAGGAGGCCGAGCCCGAAGACGAGGTCGATCCCCTCGACGACGGCGGCCCGCGCCCGGCGGCGGCGGTCAAGAAAGAGCCGACCGACCGCACCGACGACCCGGTCCGCATGTATTTGCGCGAGATGGGCGCGGTCGAGCTGCTCAGCCGCGAGGGCGAGATCGCCATCGCCAAGCGCATCGAGGCCGGCCGCGACATCATGATCTGGGGCCTGTGCGAAAGCCCGATCACCTTCAACGCGATCATCGGCTGGTCCAACGCCCTCAATGAAGGCCGGATGCAGCTGCGCGAGATCCTCGACCTCGAGGCGATGCTGTCCAAGGGCCCGACCGCAGAACAGCTGACCGCGACCGAGGAAGGCGGCGAGAACGCCGAGGGCGAGATCAGCGAGAAGGTCGCCGGCCCTTCGATCAAGGAAGAGGAAGAGGTCGCCGACCAGCCCGAGGCCGACGCCAACGAAGACGACGAGGACATGGTCGAGCGGCGCGCCCGCCCGGCGGTCGAGGAAGAGGACGAGGACAACACCTTGTCGCTCGCCCAGATGGAAGAGACTCTCAAGCCGCAGGCGCTGGAGAAATTCGCCGAGATCACCGCGATCTTCAAGAAGTTCAGCAAGGTCCAGGCGCACCGCATGGACGCGCTCCAGGCCGGCAGCGACTTCCCCGCGTCCGACGAGAAGAAGTACCAGAAGCTGCGCGAGCAGCTGACCGCCGAGGTCGAAAGCGTCCAGTTCCACGGCAGCAAGATCGAGGCGCTGGTCGACGCGCTCTACAGCTACAACCGCCGCCTCACCACGCTTGGCGGCCAGATGCTGCGCCTCGCCGAGCGCCACAAGGTGCCGCGCCGCGCCTTCCTCGAAAGCTACATGGGCCATGAGCTCGACGAGGCGTGGCTCCCGCAGGTCGCCAGGATCGACAAGAAATGGTCGGCGTTCGCGATCGCCGAGGGCGAGACGGTCGAGCGCATCCGCAACGAGATCAGCGAGATCGCGCAGGCGACCGGCACTTCGCTCGGCGAGTTCCGGCGGATCGTCAACCAGGTCCAGAAGGGCGAGCGCGAGGCGCGCATCGCAAAGAAGGAAATGGTCGAGGCCAACCTCCGCTTGGTCATCTCGATCGCCAAGAAA
>JAZJZB010000045.1:0-1236 GCA_040390085.1 Pseudomonadota bacterium
GCAGCTGTTCCGCCCGCTCGACATGCTCGGCTGGGTCTATCGCTCGATCCGCCAAGGGCTGATCGACATGGAGGCGATGTGGGGGCTGCTCGACACGCCAGCCGAGGTCACCGACAAGGCGGGCGCGCCGCCGCTCCAGGTCACGCGCGGCAACGTGCGCTTCGACAACGTTGGGTTCGGCTACGAACCGGGCCGCGACATCCTCAAGGGCCTCGAGCTCGACATCCCGGCCGGCACCAGCTGCGCCATCGTCGGCCCGTCGGGCGCCGGCAAGTCGACCATCGCCCGGCTGCTCTATCGCTTTTACGATCCGTCGGCCGGGCGGATCCTGATCGACGGCCAGGATCTTTCCGAAGTCACCCAGAAAAGCGTTCGAGCGGCGATCGGAATCGTCCCGCAAGACACGGTGCTGTTCAACGACAGCATCGGCTACAACATCGGCTACGGCCGCGACGGCGCGAGCCAGGAGGAGATCGAGGCGGCCGCGCGCGGCGCTGCGATCGACCGCTTCATCGCGATGCTGCCCGAAGGCTATGGATCGATGGTCGGCGAGCGCGGGCTCAAGCTGTCCGGCGGCGAGAAGCAGCGGGTGGCGATCGCCCGGACCCTGCTCAAGAACCCGCCGATCCTGGTGCTCGACGAAGCGACCAGCGCGCTCGACAGCCGCACCGAGCAGGCGATCCAGGAAACCCTCGACCGCGTCGCGGAAAGCCGCACGACGATCATGATCGCGCACCGCTTGTCGACCATCGTCAACGCCGACCAGATCGTGGTCCTCGACGAAGGGCGGGTGGTGGAACGCGGTACGCACGATCAACTGCTCGCGCACAACGGCGTCTATGCCGACCTGTGGAACCGCCAGGCAGCCGAACGGCTCGCCGAGGAGATTGCCGAAGCCGCCGAGTGATCGCTAGGGTGCGGCTGTTCACCAGCGGCGCTCGGTCCGCCAAGCGATGAGTATCATGACCGACCCGCTCGACCTCCTCAAACGCGTCTTCGGCTTCGATCATTTCCGCGGCGTCCAAGACCAGGTGATCGGCCGCGTCCTCGCCGGCAAGCCGACGCTGGCGGTGATGCCGACCGGTGCTGGAAAGTCGCTTTGCTACCAGCTTCCGGCGCTTGCCCGCGAAGGCACTGCGCTGGTCATTTCGCCGCTGATCGCGCTGATGCACGACCAGATCCGAAGCGCGAATGTGGTCGGGCTTCGCGCCGCGTCGCTGACTTCGGCGGACTCGG
>JAZJZB010000045.1:1246-6715 GCA_040390085.1 Pseudomonadota bacterium
CCGGGGAACTCGACCTGCTCTACGTCGCGCCCGAGCGAGCGACCGGCGACAGCTTCCGCCGGCTGGTGCGCGACGTGCCGCTGGCGCTGATCGCCATCGACGAAGCGCATTGCGTCAGCGAATGGGGCCACGATTTCCGCCCCGATTATCGCCAACTGCGGCCGCTGCTCGACGAGCGCCCGGACGTGCCGCGGCTGGCGTTGACCGCGACCGCCGACCGGCGAACCCGCGCCGATATCCTGGCGCAGCTGGGCATCCCGGATGACGGGCTGGTCATCGCCGGCTTCGACCGCCCCAACATCCGCTACAACGTTCGTCCGCGCGACGGCATTTCGAGCCAACTCAAGCTGCTCCTGGCGCAGCAATCGGGCCCTGGGATCGTCTACGCGCCGAGCCGCGACAAGGCCGAGCGGATCGCCGAGCAGCTGGCGGGGACCGGGCGCCCGGCTGTGCCTTACCACGCCGGGCTCGAGCCTGGAGTCCGGGCGCGCAACCAGGCCTCGTTCGTGGCTTCGGAAGAAATGGTGATCGCAGCGACCATTGCGTTCGGAATGGGCATCGACAAGCCCGACGTGCGGTTCGTCGCCCATGCCGGAATCCCAAAGTCGATCGAGGCCTATTACCAGGAAACCGGCCGCGCCGGCCGCGACGGCGACCCCGCCGAAGCCTGGCTGTTCTGGGCGGCCGAGGACTTCGCGCTCGCCCGCCGGCGGATCGAGACCGAGGTCGAGCCCGACCGCCGAGCGGGCGAACGCGAGCGGCTGAACGCCCTGGCGGCATTCATCGAAGCTTCGACCTGCCGCCGCGCAATCCTGCTGCGGCATTTCGGCGAGGATCCACCCGAGACCTGCGGCAATTGCGACAATTGCCTCGACCCGCCGGCGACCATCGACGCGACCGAGATCGCGCGCAAATTGCTGTCGGCTGCATTCCGCACCGAGATGCGGTTCGGGGTCGGCCACCTCGCCGACGTGCTGGCCGGCAACGACAATGAGAAAGTGCGCGGCTTCGGCCATGACCGGCTGTCGGTGTTCGGGATCGCGACTGCCGATGAGCTGGCGCTGGTGCGGCCGGTCGCCCGCGCCTTGATCGCACGCGATGCGCTTCGCGCCGATGCTTATGGCGGTCTCAGCTTCGGTCCCGGAGCGAAGCCGATCCTGAAGGGCGAGCAATCGCTGACCATCGCCGTCCCGCCCCCGCGCAAGCGGCGCAGCCGCACCAGCCACGACGGCCCGGCCGATCCCTTGTTCGAGGCGCTGCGCGAAGCGCGCCGGCAGATCGCAGCCGAGGCCGGTGTGCCGCCCTACGTCATCTTCCACGACTCAACCCTGCGCGAGATTGCCGAAAAGAAGCCACGCGATCTCAATCAGTTGGCGCAAGTCCAGGGAGTCGGCGCGGTCAAGCTCGAGCGTTACGGACAGGCCATGCTCGCCGCCCTTTCGACCAACGGCTGATATTCAGGCTTGCGTAAGCGTTTGCGCGGTTCGAGAGGGCGTAACGCTTTTTTACCACGCTCTGGGGAGAGAGATGATCCGTAACCTGCTTCTGGCCGCCACCGCTTTATCGGTTGTCGCGGCCGCTCCGTCTGTTGCCGCAACCCGCAAGCCGGCGGCCGCCGCGAGCGCGACCCTGCCGGCGTCCAATCCGTTCGCCAAGCCCAGTACCTTGCCGTTCCAGGCGCCGGATTTCTCGAAGATCAAGAACAGCGACTATTTGCCGGCGCTGCTCGCCGGAATGGCGCAGCAAAAGCGCGAAGTGATGGCCATCGCCAACCAGGCTGCGGCGCCGACCTTCGGCAATACCGTCGTTGCGATGGAGCGTTCGGGCGCACTGCTCGAGCGGGCGGGTCTCGCCTTCTCGGCGGTCAACGGCGCCAACACCAATGACACGCTGCAGGCGACCGACACCAAGACGGCGCCGCTGTTCGCCGCGCACAGCGACTTCATTTTTCTGAACCAGAAGCTGTTCCGCCGCTTCAAGACCCTGCACGACAACCAGGCGTCGCTGAACCTCAATCCCGAACAGGCCAAGCTGCTCGACGTCTATTACAAGCAGTTCGTGCATGCCGGCGCCGAGCTTCCGCCCGCCAAGCAGGCGCAGCTCAAGGTCATCAACGGACGGCTGAGCACGCTCTCCACGGCGTTCGGCCAGAAGCTGCTCGCGGCGGCCAAGGCCGGCGCGCTCCACGTCACCGACGCTTCGGCGCTCGCCGGCCTGTCCGAGCAGCAGCTCGCATCCGCGCAACAGGCGGCCAAGGATCGCAAGGTCGCGGGCTACGTCCTGCCGCTGCAGAACACGACCCAGCAGCCGTCGCTCGCCGACCTGGCCGGCCACGACACCCGCCAAAAGCTGTTCGAGGCAAGCCTCAATCGCGCCGAGCACGGCGATGCCAACGACACCCGCGCGATCGTCAGCGAGATCGCCCAGCTGCGGGCGAAGAAAGCGGCCTTGTTCGGCAACGCCAACTGGGCCGACTACACGCTCTACGACCAGATGGCCCAGAACCGTGCGACTGCGGTCGCCTTCCTCGACCGGCTCGCGCCGGCGGTGTCGGCCAAGGAGCATCAGGAGGCTTCGGACATCCGCGCGCTTGCCGCGGCGCAGGGGGCGAATTTCACGCCGACGGCGGCCGACTGGAACTTCTATGCCGAACAGATCCGCAAGCAGCGCTACGCGCTCGATGCCGACGCGCTGAAGCCCTATTTCGAGTTCAACAAGGTGCTGACCGACGGCGTGTTCTACGCCGCCAACCAGCTCTACGGGCTGAGCTTCACCGAGCGACACGACATCCCGACGTGGAACCCCGACATGCGCGTGTTCCAGGTCACCGAGCAGGACGGCAAGCCGCTTGCCATCTTCATGATCGACCCGTGGAAGCGAGACAATAAGAACGGCGGGGCGTGGATGAGCAACCTCGTCAACCAGTCCTACCTGCGCGGCACCAAGCCGGTCATCTTCAACGCCGAGAATTTCACCAAGCCCGCGGCCGGCCAGCCGATGCTGATCAGCTGGGACGACGTGACGACCATGTTCCACGAGTTCGGCCACGCGCTCCACGGCATGTTCGCGGCGCAAACCTATCCGACCCTGTCGGGTACCAGCGTGGCGCGCGACTTTGTCGAATTTCCTTCGCAGTTCAACGAGAATTGGGCGCTCGATCCGAAGATCCTGCCCCACTATGCAGTCCATTATCAGACCGGCCAGGCCATCCCGCAGGACGTGGTCGACAAGATCAAGCGCTCGCGCACGTTCAACCAGGGCTATGAGCTTGGCGAAGTGCTCGAGGCTGCCCGGCTCGACCTTGACTGGCACTCGCTGCCGGCGACGGCGCCTCGGCAGGACGTCGACAAGTTCGAAGCCAATGCGCTTGCGACCGGCGGCTTCGACACCGCCGACGTGCCGCCGCGCTACCGCTCCAGCTACTTCCTGCACATCTGGAGCAACGGCTATTCGGCCGGCTATTATGCCTATCCGTGGACCCGCATGCTCGGGCAGGACGCGTTCAACTGGTTCGAGACGCACGGCGGGCTGACCCGCGCCAACGGCCAGCGCTTGCGCGACATGGTCCTGTCGCGCGGCAACACGATCGAATATGCCGACATGTACCGCGCGTTCGCCGGCCATGATCCGCAGATCCAGCCTTACCTCGAATATTATGGGCTGGACCCGAACGCCGCGCCGCCTCCGGCAACCGCCGCCCCGGCGGCTGCCCCGGCACCGGTCGCGACTCCGCTGCCTGCCGAACCGGCCAAGGGCGAGCGCGGGCGCTAAGCTGATGATCCGCCAGCTCGACGATCGCGTGATGGTGAGCGGACAGCTCGCGCCGCACGAGGTCGCCGGGCTGGCGGAGCAAGGCGTGACGGTTCTCGTCAACAACCGCCCCGACGGCGAGGAGCCGGACCAGCCGCCCGCCGTGGAGATCGAAGCGGCGGCGGCCCAAGCGGGGATTGCCTACCGCTACGTCCCGATCATCCGCGGCATCGGTCCCGCGGACGTCGAGGCGATGCAGCAAGCGATGCGCGAAACCGGCGAGGGCAAGCTGCTCGCCTTCTGCCGCTCGGGCACGCGATCGGCACTGGCCCTCGGACTTGCCAAGCGCGAGGAAGGCGCATCGGCCGAAGATGTCCACCGGTGCCTGACCGACGCCGGCTTCGACTCCGGCCCAATCGCCCACCTGCTTTAGGGTTTGTATTCGCTCAGCAGCCGGCGCGCTTCGTCGATGTCTTCATCGAGCACCATGACCCGCACCGGCAAGAGCAGCGCATAAAACCAGCCGAAGATATTATTGATATCGGCGTCAAACAGAATTGCGGCTATGCCCTCACCTTCAAGATATAGTCGCGCAAGGTCGGCTTCGACGCGGCTGTTGAACCGGGCTGCTTCGACGAGATCGGTCACCAGGGCACGACGTCGCCGGCGGCGAGTTCGTCGGCGCGCGGTGCGCGGCCGAGCAGCGCGTTGCGGTGCGGGAAGCGGCCGAAACGCGCGATCAGATCGCGGTGCTTGATCGCATATCGGAGATAGTCCTCGTCGCCGAGCGCGGTGAGCAGCAGCACTGCGCGGTTCTGGTCGCCTAAATCCTCGCTATGCTGGAACGGCATGTAGAGGAACACGCGTTCATTTTTCTCGAGCTGCTCATCGAAACCGGCGCCTACGGCGGCCTTGGCGATCACCAGCGCAAGGTGATCGGTGGCGAACTGGTCGGCATGGCCGCGGAACATGTTGCGCGGAAACTGGTCGAACAGGATCACCGCCGCGAGCGCGGTCAGCGGATCCGTGAGGAAATTCTCCGCCGGCAGCTGGCGTTTTTCGGCCCACAGCCTGGGGAAACGCTGCTTGATCCGATGGTCGACGTCGGCGGCGCCCTTCCACCATTCGTCGTAGCTCAGCCCGAACCAGAATTTGAGGATGTCGGCGCGCCAGTCGCCGAGCGTCACGCGGCGGTGCCTCCAACCGTCAGGCCGTCGATCAGCAGGTGGGGCTGCCCGACCCCGGCGGGGACCGACTGGCCCCCTTTGCCGCAGACACCGATCCCCTCGTCGAGGAAGAGGTCGTTGCCGATCCCGCTGACCTTGGTCAGCACCGTCGGCCCGTCGCCGATCAGGGTCGCGCCCTTGACCGGCTCGGCGATCTTGCCGCCGCGGATGCGGTAGGCCTCGGTGCACGAAAAGACGAACTTGCCGCTGGTGATGTCGACTTGCCCGCCGCCGAAGCTCTTGGCGTAGATGCCGTCCTTGACCCGGCCGATCAGCGCGGCGGGCTCTTCCGTACCCGCGAGCATGAAGGTATTGGTCATGCGCGGCATCGGCGCATGGGCGAAGCTTTCGCGGCGGCCGTTGCCGGTCGCGTCCATGCCCATCAGCCGCGCGTTCAGCCGGTCCTGCAGATAGCCTTTGAGGATGCCGTCCTCGATCAACACCGTGCGACGCGTCGGAGTGCCCTCGTCGTCGATGGTCAGCGAGCCGCGCC
>JAZJZB010000046.1:0-43774 GCA_040390085.1 Pseudomonadota bacterium
ATCTCGCGGCGCTCACCCACATCAAGACCAAGGCCTTGCGTGAGGACATGCCGCCGTTGCTTTCGGAACTTCTCAACCATATCGCCAAATGCCTGCGGCGAGACTGACCATGGCGGTGCTTGCGCGACGGGTTCGACCCGACGATTGGAAGCCGATCGGTGTCGACGCCCTCGAAGCGAACGCGATCAAGGTGGTCCGCTCCACCGACAACCGCTCGGTCATCGCCGGCCCCGGTGCGGGGAAGACCGAGCTCCTCGCACAGCGCGCCGCCTATCTTCTGCAGACCGGCATCGCGCCGCCGCCGCGGCGCATTCTCGCGATCAGCTTCAAGCGTGACGCCGCGACCAATCTCGCCGCCCGCGTCCGCCAGCGCTGCCATCGCAGCCACGCCGGCCGTCTCGATTCGATGACCTTCGACGCGTTCGCCAAAAGCCTGGTCGACCGGTTCGGCCAAGCGCTGCCCGAGCGATGGCGACCGCGACCCGACTATGAACTCATGTTCCCAAACGATACGGCCTTTCGGGGATTTCTGTTCCAGGATGTCGGTACGCCTCCGAAAGCCATAGGCAGCTACGCTGACCTCCAGGCGATCTCCATCAAGACATTCGAGCGCTCGCTGCTCGTAGGCTCACCGCTTCCCGTTCTGGGCTGGCCTGACCCGACAGTCGGCCAGTGGGCGGCGGATCGATTCTGGCAATCGTCGCTGCACGAGGGAAAGAAGACCTTTCTGTCGTTCCCGATGATCGGACGGCTCGCCGAACTGCTCCTGCGCGTCAATCCGATGGCGCGCGACGCCCTCCGTTTGACCTACTCGCACCTGTTCATGGACGAGTTCCAGGACACCACCCAGATCCAATACGATCTCGTGCGAACGATCTTCCTCGGAACCGATGCAGTGATCACTGCAGTGGGAGACAATAAGCAGCAGATCATGCGTTGGGCGATGGCGATGGACGATCCATTCTCCGCGTTCGACGCCGATTTCGGCGGCAAGCGCACGCCGCTCTACAACAACTATCGGTCGTCGCCCGAGCTCGTGCGCATCCAGCATGTCCTCGCGCAAGCGCTAGACGCTCGTGCGGTAGAGCCCGTTTCGAAGACGGCAACCACGATTGCAGGCGAAAGCTGCGCAATCTGGGACTTCTCGAGTCCCGAGATCGAAGCACAGCGGCTGGCCCGGTTCGTCGCCGGCGAAGTGAAGGCCCATGCGCTCGGCCCTCGCGACTTCGTCCTGCTCGTGCGCCAGAAGGCGGTCGACTATGCGGCCGTACTCGAGCCAGCCTTTCGAGCCGCGGGAATCCCGCTTCGCAACGAGGCCGGAACCGTCGGCGCCGTCATGTTGCAAGAGCTTCTCGCGGAAGAAGCATCAGAGCTGTTGGTCAAGGTTCTACGTCTTGCCATGACGAAACGCGCAGGTCGGCATTGGACCGAATGCCAGGAGGCGCTGGGGGCTTTGCGCGGGATTTCTCCCGAGGACGAAGCCGCCCAGGCAATATTCGCCCGCGAGCTCGACGCCCAAGCGACCCAGCTCAGCGCCGACCATCCCGAACCGCCAGCGTCCAAAGCCGATGCGCGGACCATCGTTGATGACGTCCTTTGCTTCGTCGGCCGTGAACGGCTGATCGCCGTTCATCCCGCCTATGCGCAGGGCGGGTGGTTTGAGAAGGTCGTTGAGGCCACCGCAGTGCATCTGCACGGGTCATCGGCCGACGCCGCAGATTGGACGGAGACCCTCGACACCTACGAAGGCCTGCATGCCATTCCGCTCATGACGATCCACAAGAGCAAGGGGCTCGAATACCATAGCGTCATCTTTGTCGGGCTTGATGACGGCGCCTGGTGGAGTTTTGCTGGCGACCAAATGGAGGCGACCGCCGGCTTCTTCGTCGCGTTCACGCGGGCCAAGCAGAGGGTGGTCTTCACCTACTGCGCCAAACGCGGGGCGCGCACCAAGATCGCCACCCTCTACGGCCTTCTCAGCAAGGCCGGCGTTCAGACCATCCAGATAGCCTGAAATCTCCGTCCAGCCCGAGGCACCGAGATTCAGGTTCAAGAATTGTGAGGCAGCTGCTTTCTGGCTCCAATTGCCCCGCCAAATCTACGCTGGGGCGCGGCGTCGCCGCCGCCGTTACGCTACTGTTCCGCCTTCCAGAGAGTAGGATAATGCCGAATGAAGCCATCCGGCGCGAGTTTGAGGAGGCCTTCGTAGCTGGCGCTCGGTGCCTCGTACCAGAAGGCAGATTCGCCACGTCGCGTGTATCGCTGGTCCAGTTCGGTCAACTCACCTGTCTCGGCATCGAGCCATGCAACAGAGATGTGAGCGGCGCAGCCTTGAGCGATCGGAACGCGACGAAGCTGTTGCAGGTTCGTCGCAGGCGTGAACCCGAGATCGAGATCAACGAGATGATCCAAGCCGTGCACGACCTCCCCGTTCAGCGTCCACTCAGTCCCCTGTCGAACGATGAGGTATTCGATAGGTCGGCGCCCAAGGAAACCCCGAACGTCTCCGCGCACCGTTTTCCAATCGGCGCCACATTCGACGCGATAGGCAATGCACGCCGGGCCTTCCTTACGGCGAAAGACGGCGGTTCCTTCGATACGCCAACCACTACCGCACTGCTCCAAACGGCACGCGTCGTGACCGAGCGTATCCAGCCGTCGCCAAAAGGCAGTTGCCACGATAGTCACGTTCGACCTCCGGATCGGATCATCATTGTGGTAAAGCGTAGATGTAGTGCTCATCTTCGCCAGCCGTGGCCCATCACCTCGACCTGATGCGAGCGGCACGGACAATTTCATGATTGGCGCGAGAGCCCGTCGCTACGCGGCTCAGGGGACGGCAGTCTCGAACTGAATGTCACCGCCCAAGCTTGGGCCAAGCGCCGCCTCGGGCACATCGGCGTGGCGATCCTCTTCGGTGTAAAACCGGGAAAAGTGCTTGCCCAGGATTTCGCCCGGCGAATAGCCCTTGATCCGCTCCGCGCCTGGATTCCAGCTCGACACGCGGCCCTCGCGGTCGAGCAAGTAAATCGCGTAGTCCACAACGCTTTGGACGAGCACCTCGTAAGCAATTTTTGGGGCCGAACTTGCTTTTCATCGCACTGAAAGCTTATCGCCCAGGGAGGGCAACCCGCAACGTTCGGACCAAAAGCAGACCGACCTTCTTCCTACGCCGATACCACTGCAGCCGCGACCCTGAAACCGCCCCGCGTCCCCCACCCGCTGGTCGTCCCAGAACCTCGCATTCGCGCGCGAGGTGCTTCAATTTCCCGGACCGGGCGCTCCTCCTCCCTCGCGAAATATTCTCGCGCGCGAC
The DNA here is from genome assembly GCA_040390085.1 of Pseudomonadota bacterium. Lineage (GTDB taxonomy): Bacteria > Pseudomonadota > Alphaproteobacteria > Sphingomonadales > Sphingomonadaceae > Sphingomicrobium. The sequence continues at coordinate 3,317 of JAZJZB010000046.1, forward strand.
CGCCAGGGGAGACGCACCCGTCAATCGCACCGCCGTACCGCAGAGTCAGTTCAACAACCATGTTCAGAGATATGGCGTTCCAGCGCGAGCCGGGCGCCCTCCGATTCAACCCGCGCCTCGTCGACACGCCGTTGCAGTCGGTCGTATTCCTCCTTTGCAGACGTCGCCAACTTGCCTTGAAAAACCGTCACAGCGCGTGAAAAACTGGCCGTTTTTGCTTCGTAATCAATGACCAGGCGCGCCTTTTCTTTGCAGTCCATCGTTTGCTCTTCGCGCTCTTCGCCGACCTCAGATGTCAGACTCCGGCTTTCCGTTTCGCGCTCTCGCCGCCACTTCGCTTTTGATGCGATTGAGCAGAAGCGAGTGATCGTAGGGCTTCGACAACAGCGGGCCGTCCTCGCAGAGGTCCTGCGCCTTGGCGGCCGCCTTCTGGACGGTGCCGGCGAGAATGATCTTTGCGTCGATACCGTTCGACCGCATCCAACGCGCAAGACCGAAGCCATCGATCTTGCCGGGGCTGCTCACGTCGGCCAGCACGATGCCGATGGCAGCGCTGCCCGTGGTCAGCACCTCAACCGCTTCATCGGTATTCAGGGCTTCAACCACCTTATAGCCGCAGTCGCGCAAATATTCAGCGAGCGGCTTCCGCACGAGCACGTCGTTCTCCACCAACAGGATATGGGGACTAGTCATACCGCTTCACTGTTCGACGTGAAACCGCCCCCCGCGTCGTCCAGAATGGCACGGATTTTCTGAGCCACGTCGCCAAGTACATAGGGCTTCGTCATCAGCGGCGTTCCGTCGATCTCGCCCGGCAGCAGATGCCCAGACGTCAGGATCACCGGGATATGCGGGTAGAGAAGCCGCACCTGCTGGGAAAGGCCTATGCCATCCAGCGACCCTGGCATGCGCACATCCGAGAAGACCAGCCCTACATCGTTATGTGACCGCAGGTATTCCAGAGCTTCGTCGGCTGTACCAGCCTCGATGACATGGAAGCCACAGTCTCTCAGGTAGTCGCATATGACATACCTTACCAAAATCTCGTCTTCAACGACGAGTATCGACGTGCGTTCTTCTTCCGAGTCGGATGCAGGCTCGATCATCTCACCCCCTTTCCGACACAATGCCCAAGCTGGTCCCAGGTTCCTGGAGCGGCACGAGCCGGGCGCCGTAGCGCGCCTCGGCGCACAAAAAGGACGGACTGGCCGACGGAGCGCGTGACCGGTAGGAGTGATCAGGGTGGGGCAGGCAGATGCAGGAAACTCTCGTGCAACACCTCCGCAGCATGGGCGGAAATTTCTGCGCATCGGCAGAACGATTCGACGGGACTGACGGGGGCCGCACCGACGAGCATGTGTTCCAAAATCTCCATTGGGGATTGGAACTGTTGCTGAAGGCCTACCTTCACCATCGCGGGTGGACGGATGCGCGCTGCATCGCAGATGTCCGACACGATCTCGGCAAGGCGCTCGCCGCGTGCGAGCGGGAGGGGCTCGAGGGTATCGACCCCGAGATTCGCGCCTTCCTGCAAGCCCTCAGCCCTTTTTCGCGTGTCCATCGTGTGGCCGAGTTCGTGGAGGCGGGCGCCGCCGGCTGGACTGCGGCGGACGCGATCACGGTGAGCACCCGCCTTCGGAAAGCACTCGCCAGCGGCTTTTGGGTGGAGGGCGGCGAGGGATGAAGCCTTTCCCCGGGCCAGCCCGTGCTCTCACCGAACCCCATCTGCGGGCGGCACCCCGGAGGCCGTGCTGAAACTCCGCGTCGGAGCGAGGCACGGCGACGCGCCCTGCAAGACACGACTTTGGCGCTGTCCAACCCTACTTTGGTTCACTGGACAAAAGGGAGCCGGGTCAGGAGAGAGATTTGTCTGATGAGAGCGAAGGTATACTAACCAGAGTCAAGCGCTGGGCGCGACGGATCAAGCGGGACGTCGAGGCGCTCTGGATTGCGGCGCGTGATCCTCGCGTTCCTTGGTATGCCAAGGCGGTCTGCGCCGCGATCGCAGCGTATGCGCTTTCACCGATCGACCTGATCCCCGACTTCATCCCCGTGCTCGGTTATCTGGACGAGATCGTCCTGTTGCCGCTGGCGATCCTCCTTGCTGTGCGCCTGGTCCCACCTCAACTCATGGCCGAGTTTCGCGCGAAGGCCGACTCGCGAGCGGACCGTCCTGTCAGCTGGGTGGCAGCCGCGTCCATCGTCATCCTCTGGATCGCGGCCGCGATCCTGCTGCTCTGGCTGTTTTGGTCGAGGCCTATGACAGGCTAGAGCGCCGCGTTTTCCGCGCATCCTGCCCCGCAAGGCGCCCATAAGAGGATGAGGGCAGCGGCTATCGCCGTGACGGGTTGAGGGTCGAGAGAGAGGCTCCCGGCCGGCTCGTCATGGAGATGAGTCATGACCGAAGTTGAAGTCCTGGATACCCGCCCCGATGCGCGTGGCGGCTACAAGGTCGATGTCAGTCGAGGTGAGCGAATCGGCCGCGTGTCGTCCGAGTGGTTCAACCGACCGGCCGACGAACGCTACCTATCACTGTCCGAGCTGATGGCGTCGGTGAAAGGGCGGGCCGCGCGCAGTCGCACCCGCACCGTCGAGAGCGCCGCCGTTCGCGTCGAAGCCAGCCGCGACAATGCCGAGCGGCTCGACCTGGTGCTGCCCGGCTCCGAGGCGCCGGTCGCCCCCACGCACTGGAGCTTCGGCCAACTCGCCGCGCTGGTCGGCGCGCCGGCCGCCTATCTGCGCCAACTTCCGGCGCCGCTGGCGGGCATCAACCTACAATACGGCCTCACCTCGCACCGCGCCGAGCAGGTCAAGACTCTCGAGACCGACGATGGACGCGTCGAACTGCGCGCCGTCACCGGCCCGGACTATGGCCGCATCTTCGACCACGAGCTGGTCGCCGCGGTGCAGCGCATCGCCGGCAACGGCACCGGCGACACCCGCTGGAAGGTGCCAGGCGTGCTCGATTGGTCGACCGGCTTCTACAATCCGCGAGTGGACATCACCCAGGACACGACGACGCTCTACGCCAGCGACCGAGACGTGTTCCTCTTCCTGGTCGACGACCTCAACCCGATCGAAGCCGGGCGCCTGCCCGACGGCTCGCCTGATCTCTATTTCCGGGGCTTCTACTGCTGGAACTCGGAGGTCGGCGCGAAGACGCTCGGGATGGCCAGCTTCTATCTCCGCGCCGTTTGCCAGAACCGCAATCTCTGGGGCGTCGAAGACTTCGAGGAGATCACGATCCGGCACTCCAAATATGCCGCTTCCCGTTTCGCTCACGAGGCGGCGCCGGCGCTGACGCGCTTCGCGAACTCTTCACCGGCGCCTTTCATCAATGGCATCAAGGCCGCCCGGGCGCAGATCGTCGCCCGCACGGACGAGGACCGGACCGACTTCCTGCGCAAGCGTGGATTCGGCAAGGCCGAAACCGCCAAGATCATCGAGGCGGTGCTCGTCGAGGAGGGCCGCGCGCCGACCAGCGTCTTCGACTTCGTCCAGGGCATCACCGCTGTCGCCCGCGACAAGCCGCACCAGGACGCGCGGCTGGATCTCGAAGCCCGGGCAAAGAAGCTCCTCGACCGCGCGGCCTGACTCCTGCCGAGCCGTGGAATCGGCTTTGCCGGTTCGCGGCTCTCCGGCTCTGCGCTTTTCCTGATCCACGTTTCTGCGGCGTCGCTCTCTTCAGAGGAAGAGGGCGGCGCTGCGCTTCGTGACGGGTAGGAGGCCGAGAGAGAGGCTCCCGGCCGCCCGTCGTGGAGTGAAGACCATGGCCCAAGCGGCATCGAAGAAGATTACCCTGTCGTCCTCGCGCGACATCCCCCTCAACAAGCTCGTGCTCTCCCAGTCGAACGTCCGGCGCGTCAAGGCCGGCGTCTCGATCGAGGAGCTCGCCGAGGACATCGCCCGGCGCGGCCTGCTGCAGGGCCTGTCGGTTCGCCCCATCGTCGGCGAGGACGGGACCGAGACTGGCATCTACGAGATTCCGGCCGGCGGTCGGCGGTTCCGGGCGCTGGAGCTTTTGGTCAAGCAGAAGCGCCTCGCCAAAACTGCCCCCGTGCCCTGCGTCGTGCGCGACGACGGCATCGCCGAGGAAGACAGCCTCGCCGAGAACGTCCAGCGCGCGCCGCTGCACCCGCTCGACCAGTTCCGGGCCTTCCAGGCGCTGCGCGAGAAGGGCCAGTCCGAGGAGGATATCGCGGCGGCGTTCTTCGTGCCGGTCGCGGTCGTCAAGCAGCGGTTGAAGCTCGCTTCGGTGTCGCCGCGCCTGCTCGACGTCTATGCCGAGGACGGCATGACGCTGGACCAGCTGATGGCCTTCACCGTCTCGGGCGATCATGAGCGCCAGGAGCAGGTGTTCGAACGACTGACGCAAGGCTACGACAAGCAGCCCTACGTGATCCGGCGCATGCTGACCGAGCACGCCGTCCGCGCCTCCGACAAGCGGGCGCAGTTCGTCGGGATCGACGCCTATGTCGAGGCCGGCGGCACGGTCCTGCGCGACCTGTTCCAGGCCGACGATGGCGGCTGGCTGCAGGATGTCAGCCTGCTCGACATGATGGTGACGGAGAAGCTCCGGGAAGCAGCGGCCGAGGTAGAGGCCGAGGGCTGGAAGTGGACCGAGGTCGCGACTTCGTTCCCCTACGGCCATGTGTTCGGCCTTCGTCAGCTGCGCGGCGAGGAGGTCCCCATTACCGAGCAGGAGGAAGCCGCGCGTGCCGCGCTCCAGGCCGAGCTCGATGGACTGGAGGCCGAATACGCCGAGGCGGACGAGCTGCCCGAAGAGGTGGACGCACGCCTGGGCGAGATCGAGACCGCGCTGGAGGCCCTCGATCAGCGGCCGGTCCGGTTCGACGTCGACGAGATCGGGCGCGCCGGCGCCTTCGTGAGCATCGACGCCGGCGGCGGTCTGCGGATCGAGCGCGGGTTCGTCCGGCCGGAGGACGAGCTGCCGATCGAGCCGGAGGCGGACAGCGCCACCGGCGAACTGACCGGCGATGGCGAGGAGACGCGGACCGTCGCAGCTCAGGTCGACGACGATGGCACGGCCGTTCAGGTCGGACCCGTCGAGGAGCCGGAGGAGGATGAGGGCCTGAAGCCCATTCCCGACCGGCTGATGGCGGAACTCACCGCGCATCGCACGATCGCGCTGCGCCACGCGCTCGGCGAGAACCCGGACGTGGCGTTCCTGGCGGCGCTGCACGCGCTCTGCATCCGCGTGTTCTACCGCTACGCGCTCGACACCTGCCTGGAGCTCGACCTGAAGAGCGCCGGCTTCGCCGCTCAGGCGCCCGGGCTCGCCGATACGCCGTCGGCCCGCGCGCTCGATGTGCGGCATCAGGCCTGGGCCAACACCCTCCCGAAGGAGCCGGAAGAGCTCTGGGACGCGCTCGACGGCTTCGATGCGGACAGCCGGCAGGCGCTGTTCGCGCACTGCGTCGCGCTGTCGGTCAACGCCGTGATCGAGCCCTACAATCGCCGGCCGCGGGCGATCCTTCATGCCGACCGGCTCGCGCAGGCGGTCGATCTCGACATGGCGGGCGCCGGCTGGACCCCGACCGTGGACGGTTTCCTCGGCCGGCTCACCAAGGCGCGCATCCTCGCCGCCGTGCGCGAGGCGAAGGGCGACCGGGCCGGTGACCGCATCGAGCATATGAAGAAGGGCGACATGGCGGAGGCCGCCGCGCAGATCCTCGCGGGCTCGGGCTGGCTGCCGGAGCCGCTGCGCACGCCTGGGCGGGCGATCGGCACCGTCGCTGCGGAGACGGCCGACGCCGGCGACGCGGCAATCACGGCGCCGGCCCCGGTCGAGACCGCCGACACCGATGTCGTCGAAGAGACGGCGGAGGACGGCGGCGAAACGGCTATGGGCGAGTTCGATCCCGTCGACGATGATGAGGAAGCCGAGGCCAACGTCCCCCACGCCGTCGCGGCCGAATAACGTTCGTCAACAAACCCGTCTCCACCTCAGGCCCGCCGGCGACGGCGGGCCTTCTTTTTCTGGGGTCGCCTTATGCCGAAAACCGCATCAGACCTCGCGCAGCGTCTCGGCCGTCAGGCGGAAGCGGTCTGCCGCCATTACCTTTCCGCCGGACGCCGCGAGGGCCGCTACTGGCTGGTCGGCGACGCACGCAACACGCCCGGCCGATCGATGTTCGTCCGGCTGAAAGGCTCCGAGTCCGGCAAGGGCGCGGCCGGCAAATGGACCGACGCGGCCACGGGCGAGCATGGCGACCTGCTCGACGTGATCCGCGAAAGCTGTGGCCTCATCGATTTCAAGGACGTCACCGATGAGGCGCGGCGCTTCCTCAGCCTGCCGCATCCTGAGCCTCACCCTGATCAGCGGTCCTCGCGCCAGGCAGCCGCTCCGACCGGATCGCCGGAGGCGGCACGGCGGCTGGTCGCCATGTCGCAGCCGATCTCGGGCACTCTCGCCGAAACGTATCTCCGCAAACGCGGCATTACGGCTTTGCACGCAAGCGGGTCGCTGCGCTTCCACCCTCGCTGCTACTATCGCCCCGACGAGCATTCTCCGACCCAGACGTGGCCGGCAATGATCGCGGTCGTCACCGACCTTAACGGCAGGATCACCGGGGCGCACCGCACCTATCTCGCGCCCCCTGGCATGGATTCGAGCGCAGACGGCAAGGCGACGATCGACACGCCGAGGCGGGCGATGGGCGACCTCCTCGGACACGCCGTACGGTTCGGCGTGGCGGGCCAGGTGATGGCGGCCGGCGAAGGCATTGAGACCATGCTTTCTTTGAGGCAAGTCCTGCCCGCCATGCCCGTGGCGGCGGCGCTCTCTGCCGCGCACCTTGCCGCCCTCCTCTTCCCGGACACGCTGCGCCGGCTCTACATCGCGCGCGACGACGATCCGGCAGGCGACGGCGCGATGGCGACCTTGACCGAACGCGCGCATGCGGTCGGCATCGAGGCGATCGTGCTGTCGCCGAGCCTTGAGGACTTCAACGAAGACTTGCGCATCCTGGGCCAGGATAGCCTTCGGGCAGCCTTGCGGGTGCAGATCGCGGCGCAGGACGTCGCGCGCTTTATGCAGTTGGCGGCATAGGCCGAGAAGGGATGTGGCAGGCAATCCGCTCTCCGCCTCGCTCAGATGCTTTCCCGTGTCGGGGAGGACCGCGCCCCGGCCTTCGAGAGGGCGATCGGCCGGCAACCGGGCCGGACCGGCAATGTCTGCAGCCGACTATTTTCCGGCGCGGCCCCGTTGGGCCGCTTTCCATCGCGAAACAAAATAGCCGGCCTCCGCCATCCTCCGCTGACGCTTCGGCCCTGCGCTTCGCTGCGGGTGCAGGTCCGGTCCGCTCGCCAGCTTTCGTCGCCATGAAGGCCGCGAGGGTCGCGGTCACGACCGACGGAGCATCCCATGAGCGAGCATCACGACCACGAACCGGACCACGCCGCATCTCCCACCGACCATGTCCTCAGCGAACTTCAGCTCTATGGCTACCGTCCCTTCGCGGACGACCCCGACCCGAGGGAACTGCCCGATGGCAACCAGGTGGCAGGCGCCATCGCGGACATCTTCGACGCCCTGATCTCGACGCTCGAAGACACCCGCCTCGAGCCGGACCTCGACGACCTCCTCTGGTCGACGGTCAACCTCTTCCACCGCGCCACCCAGCGGATCGAGCGCGAACTGGACGACAACGAGCAGGCGCAGCGCCGCTCGCAGCGCGAGCAGGACGGCAGCGAGGTGAAGTCGGTCGAGTTGGAACGCCTCATTGCCGAAGGGCAGACGCTGATCGAGCGGCGCGACGCCTTCGAACTGATGCGCGACGAGGCCGCCGAGCAGTTCGAGCGCCAAACTCGCTCATCGTGGAGACCCCGCAGCGGATCGATGGTCAACCACCGCCACCTGACCTCGGCGATGATCGACAGCCGTGACTTCCTCGCGGCGAAGAAGCGGGCCGAGACGCAGGTCATGCTGCCGGCTGGCCCGAAGATCGCCTTCACCGGCGGACTGGACTTCAACGATCACCGTCTGATCTGGGCCAAGCTCGATCAGGTCCACGCCAAGCACCCCGACATGGTGCTGTTGCACGGCGGTTCGCCCAAGGGCGCCGAACGCATCGCATCCCGTTGGGCGGACCATCGCAAGGTGCCGCAGGTGGCGTTCAAGCCCGACTGGACCAGGCACGCCAAGGCCGCGCCCTTCAAGCGTAACGATCAGATGCTGGACGTGCTGCCGATCGGGGTCATGCGTTTTCCCGGCACGGGCATCCAGGACAACCTCGCCGACAAGGCGAAGAAGCTCGGCATCCCGGTTTGGCACTTCGGAGCCGGGGCGAGTTAGCCCCGGACTTCCGCAAAACCATCTATTTTTGTTAGGATTTGCCAATGTCCGACGATCCTATCATGACCGAGATCCAAGCAGCCATCACGACCTTACAAGGTGGTGCACGAGCCGAAGCGCGCCAAGCGTTCGTGGATATCTGGGATAAAATTGAGCGCGATCCAAGACCCCTCCATGAGTGCACACTGGCGCATTTCATGGCCGATGCGCAGGACAACCTGCAGGATGAGCTGGCATGGGACCAGCGAGCGCTGGCTGCAGCGCTGCGCTGCACCGACGCCGAAGCCAAAGGACATCACGACAGCCTATCTATTGCGGCTTTCATGCCGTCGTTGCACCTCAACCTCGGCGACGATTATTTGCGCCTAGGAGACAGAGCGGCTTGCCAGCGCCATCTCGCGGCAGGAATGGCCGCCACCGCAGATCTGCCCGACACCCCGTATGCGAGCATGATTCGCGGCGGCCTGGATCGTCTGGCCGAGCGTCTCAATTCGGTGCCGTAGGACCGCTCCGTTTCAGGCCGCGCACTGTTGCATTCTCCTGCGGGCTCATGACAAGGGCGAAGTCCGGCCCGTATCCAGAACAACCATCGAACCACCCATCGCCGGCCACCATCTCCCGCTTTGCTGCGCTGATCCTTGGTCCGACCGATCGATTGACGCCATCAACCAATAATATGTGGAACGGCCCGCGTAGCAAGAGCTCTCAGCATTCGACTCATCCATGGGACGGTGCGATCAGGCATATCTAAAGATTAGCACCGTCCACGTCTTGAATTACCAGGGCATCGAGATCGATCGAAGGCACGCACCGTAGGTTAATGAACGCAATATCAGCACCATCTGGACCCTTGCCATAACCAAACGCCTCACAACCACATGTCGAACAGAACCGGTGAGCAATGGCATGTTTATTGAAGAAATAATCCGTAAGCACCTCTTCTCCCTGAAGGATCATTAGACTGCCTGATGGCACAAAGGATAGCAAAAACCCCTTCCTTCGACAGTGCGAACAGTTACACCTGACCGCATTCGCTGGAAGGTCTTCGTTAACTCGGAATGCTACCTTCCCACAGTGACAGCTGCCTTCGTAAGCCATGCAGCGCCTCCATACAGCTTGCTACGTAAAGCCAGTTAACAACACGAACGCCCCCTTGGGTGCCTGCCGCGACAACCCGGCCGGGGAGCCACGTAATGGCCACTCGTCAAAGGAGCTGGCACCTAAACCATTGGTCGCAAGACTCCGATTTGCCCCTGGCGTGCATCTGATTGGAAGCAAAGGGGCCTGCGAGCTGCGTCCAACCTACCTTCTAGGCTCATAGCGCAGAGCCACGGCGCCGGAGCTCAGCTCAATCCGATCGACGAGTTTCAAGTCTATGACCTTTGAGAGGCCGGCGAACAAGCTGGGGCCACGCCCCACAATAATGGGCTGGACCACGAACTCATACTCGTCGATCAGGCCCAGCTCCGCCAACGCCATTGGGAGCCTGACGCCACCGGTGAACACCGCCTTCCCGGGTTCTTGTTTAAGCGCCTGGACGGCCTCGGCCAAATCGCCACGGACCAGCTCCGCGTTCCAATCGACCTCGCCGAGCGTGCTGGAAACGACGTACTTCTTCATCGCATCAATGGTCCGTGCGAACGGGTCCGTCCACTCGGGCATTGTCAAGGTCCGCGTCTCCAGCCGCCACGCTTCCTCCATCATCTGGTAGGTGACGCGACCAAAGAGCAGCGCATCGGCGCGGCCCATGCTCGCTATGGCATGGTGATGTGTTGCACGCAGCGCCTCCTCCAGAAGCACCGCGTCCGTAGAGCCGGCGCTATGGTCGACACAACCGTCGATCGTCACGTTGATGGAGTAGAGAAGGGGTCGCACTATGGACGTTGCTCCTTTGTTGCTCTTGCTGAGATAGCCAGGTCGAATTTTTGCAGCTGGCTGGTCAATCCAAGGATTGCGCCGCTTGTCATCTCGGGGTCCGGATGACGATCCGCCGTAAGGACCATCCGGACACGCCCGGCTTCGACGCTCATCTCGACCAGCATGTCATACGGATACGTCTCGACGCCGGGGACGAAGTCCATGTCGAAGCGGATGCGCAGTCGCCGGTGGCGCACTATCTCCACGAGCCGACCGCTCACCCGCGCGGTCTGCCGCATGTCGAGGTTTGCCAGGTAGGCGACCTGCTCGGCACCCACCGCGGTCATCACATAATCAAAGGCGCCGCCGACCCGCAGCTGAAGGGCCGTCATCTCGACGCGCATTCCCTCGGGTGCGAACCACTCCTCCAGCCCTTCTTTCGTGGTCCAAAGCGCCCAGACGTCCTCGATCGATGCGTCATAGATCCGCTCGAACCTGATGGGACCCGCGGCCCGCTCGCTGCGGTGCGCCATCACTTCTCACCCTCGGATTGCCGCGCGCTCCCCCGTCGCGCCAGAGCTGCATCGAAACGATCGAGCCGGCCCTCCCAAAGCCTGCGATAGCTTCGAACCCAGTCGTCGATCGCATGGAACGGCTCAGGTCGGAGCGAGTAGAGGCGCCTTGCCCCATCGGGCCTCATGACGACGAATCCCGCTTCCCCGAGGATTCTCAGGTGCCGCGAAACGCCGGACTGATCGATGTCCACGGCACGAACGAGGTCGCCCACCGCCTGTTCCCCGGCTGCTAGCGCTTCGACGATACGAAGCCGCGTCGGGTCGGCCAATGTCTGGAAAACGCTTTGTTGCATCATGATGCATATGTATGTCGGTGCATATCGAGCGTCAAGCCGCCTGCCCACGGCCGGGACCATGGGCGTTGGCGCCCAGCCTCAACTCCGCTTCTGACGGGGGTAACCGCAGCCCTTCGTCACGGGTCGAGAGGCAGGTGCCGGCCGAACAGCGATCCGCGAGGCTATGTCCTGACCAACCAATAAAGATCGAGGCGCGTCGTACTGGAGAATCCAGCCAAGCCTCCGGTCCAGACGTCGGACCAGCCCCCTTGTCCTTGCGCTGATCCTTGGTCCGGCCGAGGGCCTGACGCCATCAACCCGTAAAGGGTCGGCTATGCGCGCATGCCGCCGCTGCGGCTTCGCCTGCGCGGTGATTGCGGCCTTCGCCCGGACACATCGGGCGCCTGTCACGCGGGGGATGGTCCCCCGCCTCCAGACAGGAGCCGGAACGATGTCCCTCAACCAAGCGCACGCCTTCGCCTTCAGCCTCGCCACGACGCTGATGGTCACCATCGTGATCTTCCAGGCCGGTGACGGCAGCCTCTCCGTCGTTCCCGCCAACGAATATGACGGCGACGCCGCGGCTATCGTCCACGAAGTAGATCCCTTCGCGCTCTAAGCACGATCGGCTCCGCGGAGCGAAGATCCTGCCGGATTTCCGCTCCCGCGCTTGCTCTCTTTCGGCTATATTTCGATCTGCGCCGTGGCGGTGGTGGAAGGCGCGACCCGCAGGCTATTGCATGGAGCACCACCATGGTTATCGGCATCCTCCTCAGCATCGCAACCATCGGCATCTTGTGCTGGCTGCTCTTCACCCTCGCCATCTACGCGCTGCCCCTGTTTGCCGGCGTCGTCGCCGGCAGCTGGGCCTATGAGATGGGCGCAGGCTGGCCCGGCGGCATCCTGGTCGGCCTCATAACCGCCGGGCTGACGCTCGGGCTCGGCCAATTCCTCTTCACCATCACCCGCCCGGCTTGGCTGCGGCTGGCCGTCGGGCTGGTCTTTGCAGCGCCTGCGGCGCTGGCCGGCTATCACGCCGTCCACGGGATCGTGAAACACGCGGTGCCCTCGGAGACTTGGCAGATGCTGTTCTCCGCAATCGGAGCCGTCGCCGTCGGCGTGACGGCCTGGGTCCGGATCGCTGCCGCAGCTCCCGCCCAGTCGGGCGAGAGGCTCGCGGGGGCGTAATACCCATCTGAGGGATGCAGCGGCGGGACCAGACCCTGGTTCAGCGCACCTCCTCGACCAGAGGACGGTCGGGGAGCGGGTGGCTCGAAGCGTCCAGTCCAGCCGAGAGCCGCGCCGTTCGAGGGCTTGCGACGGGGTCGGCGCGGACGCACGCATTGATGAAGACGCGAGCAGCAGCGTCCCCGCCCAGAAGCGGGCTTCGGGGACCGCGCGAGCGTCGTACGCACGCCAAGTTGATGACGATCGCCATCTGTCCGGAGCCGGGCTTTGCGGGCGGCGACAGATCGCTAGGTCTCCGTTGACCCATTGCCTGTTGCGAGCGCACCGACACGGCCTCTTCGATGGGTGTATCTGGCCGAAGGACGGCTTCGCCTCAATCGCCTAAGGCGCAACAGCGCCGTCAAGACTTTCTTCCCCTGCCGGCTGCGCCGTCATTCCTCGCGCACCAAGAAAGTCCCTCCTTTGCTGTCTGAAGCCCTGCGGGTGCGCCGTCGATTGCCTCCGGCCGGGCGATCACCATCGAGGCCGCAATGGTGCGGGCTCGACAGGCAAATCCAAAGGAGACTTCCCATGGCGACCATCGGCACCTTCAAGAAGACCGGCTCGAACGAGTACACCGGCGAAATCGTCACCCTCAGCGTCCAGACCAAGAACGTCCGCATCGTCCCCGAAGCCCGCGCCAGCGGCGAGAACGCCCCCAGCCACCGGGTCTTCGTCGGCCGCGCCGAGATCGGCGCCGCCTGGTCGAAGCGCTCCAACGAGGGCCGCGACTATCTCGGTCTCAAGCTGGACGATCCGAGCTTCACCGCTCCGATCTACGCCAACCTCTTCGACGACGAGGAAGGCGAAGGCTTCAGCCTCATCTGGTCCCGCCCCAGCCGCCGCAACGGCGACTGAGGCCCCAGCGAATGCCCCGCCCGGCAAAACCGGGCGGGGCGATCTTTCAGCTCTCCGGCACCTTTGGCTTTGCCGTACGGCCATCGATTCAGCTGGAAGGGAGATGCGCTCCAAAGGCAGCCGCGAGTGCCGCCTCCAGCTCGTCGAGCCGATAGGGCTTCCGCAACAATCTCAGGCCCTCTGCGTCGCCATCCCGCTGGCCGTCGCTAAACCCGCTCGTGAGCACGACGGGCAGGCCCGGACGGCGGCGCGCGAGTTCGCGGGCGAGTTCAATGCCGCTCATGCCGCCCGGCATCACCACGTCGGAGAACACCAGATCGGCGGCGTGGCCGTTCTCCAGTTGCGCGAGCGCGGACGGCGCGCTCTCCGCCCGGCGAACCGTGAAGCCGAGCCCCTCCAGCATCTGGCCGGCCAGCTCCGCGACCTCGTCATTGTCTTCAACTAGGAGAATCCGGCGCTCGCCCTTCGGGCCTGGTACCTGTATTGCGGGTGCACTCGCCTCGACAGCCGCCGCGAGCGGAAGGCTGCTGGCGCGCGGCAGGTGTAGGATGATCCTCGTCCCCTCCCAGAGACGGCTCCGCACCTTCACATGTCCCCCCGACTGCTTGGCGAAGCCGTAGACCTGGCTGAGGCCGAGCCCGGTGCCGCTCCCGACCTCTTTGGTCGTGAAGAAGGGATCGAAGATCCGATCCAAGATGTCAGGTGCTATTCCGATGCCGGTGTCACGAACTTCGATCCGCACGAATTCGCCGGCCAGACGACTTTCGCCACGGCCGTCCAGTCGCGCATTGCCAGCGAAGATCGTCACGGTCCCGCCCTGCGACATGGCATCCCGCGCGTTGACGACCGTGTTGAGGATGGCAAGCTCGAGCTGCGTCTGGTCCGCCATCACCGGCCAGAGGTCTTCCGCAAGCTCGATCTCGAGCGCGATATCCTCGCGCAGAGCCCCTGCCATCAGGATGCGCATGTCATCGAAGCGAGCACGCAAGTCGATCGCCTCGGGCGCCAACGACATGCGTCGCGAGAAGGCAAGCATCTGGCGCGTCAACGACGCGCCGCGCGTGACGGCCTGGCGCATGCCGGAGACAATCCGCTCGCGGCGCTCCGGGTCGGGAGCCCGCCCCAACATGTCCAGCCCGCCAGAGACCACCATCAGAAGATTGTTGAAGTCATGGGCGACGCCGCCCGTGAGCTGGCCGATCGCCTCCATCTTCTGCGCCTGCCGGAGCGCCCGCTCGGCCTCCTGCCGCTGCTCCATTTCCGCCGCCAGCCTGCGGTTCGCCTCTTCCAGCTCCACGGTGCGTTCGCGAACGCGCTCTTCGAGCGTTTCGTTGAGGCCGCGCAATTCCTGCTCCTGCGCCCGCAACCGCGCCTCGACACGCTCCCGCTCGCGCAAATGGTCGCGCACCTGATATTGCCGCCGTCGCGCCCGGAGCGCCGAATGCAGGGTGCTGACCAGCGTTGCAGAGCGAAGCGGCCGCTCCAGCAGCACCAGATTGCCGAAGCCTGCGAAGTGTTCACTGCCGCGGCCGAACCCGGCGCTGCCGCGCGAGCCACTGGCCGTCACCACCAGGATCGGCGGCTCCGACCACGCGGGCTGCCGCGCAAGACAAGCCTGCAGCATGGACATCGCGGTCGGTGGCGAGACCTCCTCCTCGACGACCACCACTGCCCCGGCCCCTTCGTCCACTCCCCGGCATAGATCGGCGAGCGTGGCGACGGTCTGGGTCGCAAGTCCTGCTCGCTCCAAGATCGCCGCGACCGTGGGACCGTCCCGACGCGACGGCGCCAGGATCAGCACGCGCTCGTCACGTTCTTCAGCGCCCGGGATTTGCGTCATCGCGGGCGTCCGGAAGGGCCTCGGGACTTCCGACAAATCTGGGCGCGCCCGACAGGACCCCACGGAAGGAACGAATCGGCGGACCGACGCTGACGCCCTCGCCAGATATCAGACGATATTCGCGAATCGTCGTCTCGTGCCGGCCGCTGCGGCTCTTCAAGACTGATATCGCCTTGCGGACCTCGCCTTCAGCCTCGAAGTAACGCAGCAGGACGATGCCGTCGGCGAGGAAGCTGAGATCGATCGGCGCCGCCACGTCGCCGACCATGCCGTGCTGGGCCATGATCAGGATAGTGACCACCCCTTGATTCCCGAGATACGCCAGCAGCTCGTGCATATGCAGGATGAGCGCCTGCTCCTCCGGCATCGACGCCATATAGCTGTTGAGGCTGTCGATCACGACCAGCTTCGCGCCCGCCTCGACGTTGCGCTTCACCTTGTCGACGAACTCGCCCGGTGACAGCGTCACCGGGTTGATCTGCTCCCAGACAAGCGTTCCGCTCTCTCTCGCCGCCTCGATCTCCATGCCGAGCCCTGCGGCTCGCGCCTCGGCGGTGCGGTAGTTCTCGTCGAAAGCGAAGAACGCCACCCGCTGCTCCTGGCGCGCCGCCGCCATCGTGTATTGCAGCGCGAGCGACGACTTGCCGACGCCCGACGGACCGATCAGGAGCGTGCTGGTCCCACGTTGAAGCCCTCCGCCGAGCATCTCATCGAGCGGCCCGACATCGCTCCGCAGCACATCTGCCGTGAACTCGGTCCGATGCTCGGCCGCGATCAGGCTCGGGTACACCAAAATACCGCCCTTGCAGATTGCATAGTCATGATAGCCGGTGCGGTAATCGACACCGCGCAGCTTGGCGACGCACATGCGGCGGCGGAAGACGCCGTATTGCATCCGCCGCTGCTCGAGGGTGACGACGCCATGGACGATGCTGTGCAACTGAAGACCTTGCGCGTTGTCGGTGAGATCATCGAGCGCCAGGACGGTGCATTGCTGATCCGCGAAGAAACGCTTCAAGGTCAGCAGCTGGCGGCGGTAGCTTAAAGAGTCGAGCGCGAGGAGACGCAATTCGGTCAGGGCATCGATGACCAGGCGGTCCGGCCGGAGCGCTTTCACCTTGTCGATGATCAAACCGACGGTGTGGTCGAGTTCGACCTCGGCGGCGTGGATGATGCCCTGCTGCTGCTCCGGATCGGCTTCCAGCGGCGCGACCTCCAGGATGGTCAAGCCATTCAGGTCGAGGCTGTGGCTGAGTGCGGTGGCGCGCAGCTCGCGCTCGGTTTCCGACAGCGTGATGTAGAGGCATCGCTCGCCCGACCGGACGCCTTCTAGGAGGAACTGCAGCGCGAGCGTGGTCTTGCCGGAACCCGGGGTGCCCTCGACCAGGTACATGTGTTCGCGCGCCAACCCGCCATGCACGACAGAATCGAAACCGGCGATGCCACTCGCGGCCAAGCTATCCAGTTGCGGTCGGTCTTCCACGGTCGACGCTCCCCGGTGCAAACACGCTTGGAGCGCGCGGCCGGGTCGCACGACCTCAGTTCGTCACAAGGCCAGCCCCTTTGGCGCAAGACTCCATCGCAGCCTGTAACTTAACAAAGCCGGTTTGGTTCAAACAAGCTTGCCTGATCTTGCAGATGTCTGGGACTGCGCGTCGCCCAAAGGTCGCGATCAGCCCGACGAAGCTGTTTCTTCATCGAAAAGTTGCCCAACCACGACCGTGTGGTTCTTGACCTCCGGCCGCCCCATTCCCAAATTTCTGACGCGCCGGACGCTCGATTGAGGTCCGGCTCCGAGGGGCGTCCGGCGCTCCGGGCGCACCTCATTCAACCATGTTGCTTTGAGAAAGGACATGACGATGAACGTGCGTGATCTGATCCCCTGGGGTCGGGAAACCGATCAGACCCCGACCCCCTATCGGAGCGGGACTCCGAGCCCGTTCCTGTCGCTCCATCGCGACATGAACCGCCTGTTCGATGAGGCCTTCCGCGACTTCGGCGCGCCCGGTCTTTTCGGCCGCACCCCGGCGTGGCCAAGCGTCGAGGTGACCGAGACCGAGAAGGACGTGCGTATCGCCGCAGAACTCCCCGGCCTGGAGGAGAAGGACGTCGAGGTCCTCATCGAGGACGGCGTCCTGACGCTCCGCGGCGAAAAGCGCTCACACACCGAAGACGCGGCGCGGCAGTTCAGCGAGCGGATCTATGGCCGCTTCGAGCGCCGCATCGGGCTCGGCTTCGACGTCGAGGAGGAAAAGGTCGCTGCCGACTTCAAGAACGGCGTGCTGACCATCACCCTGCCGAAGTCCGAAAAGGCCCAGTCCAAAGCCAAGCGCATCGCCATCAACGGCGGCGCCCAGGCGCAGTAAGCCTGACGAGGCCAGGGGCAGACCCAGCCGGGTCGTCGCCCCCGGCCTTTCCTTTGCCGTACGCGGGAGGGACAGGTCATGAGCTATGTCTGGAAAGAAATAGAACCCGCGCAGCCCCTGTCCGAGACAAGTCGCACCGACCTCGGCCGCCGCGCGCCGCGTGCGCACAACCCGGACTCGGTGTTTCCTCCCGATGCCGTCGCTCGGATCTTTCGCCCCTCGCGCTCGGTCATGACCTCGGGCAAGGCGCGCACGAAGCATTGGATTCTCCGCTTCGAACGGCAAACCCCACCCTTCATCGAGCCTTTGATGGGTTGGACGGGTGGTGACGATCCGCTGACGCAGGTCGAACTCCGGTTTCCGACCCTCGAATCCGCGGTCGCCTACGCCCGACGCCAGGGTCTAACCTATGTCGTGAACTAAGCAGATCCGAAGGCGCCGGAGCAGCGGCGACCGGCAATTCTGCGCGCGCCCACCGCCATTCTGGTGCGCTGAATCCTCCTTGGGCTTGTGGAGGCGGACGGCTCGATCCCCCTCCGATCACAGTCGATTTGCGCTCATACCTAGGGGTCTGACGATACGGCTCATCTGATCAATTGGGCCAAACATCAGCAACGGATCAGGCGACCGAATCAGGTTGGCCGCTCCGCCCGGAAAAGTTGCCCCGAAACGGAAAAACACTGGCGGCTCCGACACAAGGACGACTATTATAGATGGGGTATTCGGAGCGTTTAGCGGTCGGCTTTAGTTGCTCCATAGTCCGCAAAGCGTATAGGCGAAGCGTTCAAGCGGCTTCACCAAATAACGTCTCTATCAGCGGACATTCTGGCAGCGTGCCGTCGGCGCATTGTGCGACCACGTCCTTCAATACCCGCTCCATCCGTTTCAGATCGGCGATCTTCGCTCGCACGTCGTCGAGATGGGCAGCAGCGACGGCGCGCGCCTCCGCGCAAGGTTGATCGCGTTCATCGACGAGCCGCAGCAGCTCGCGGATTTCATCCAGCGAGAAGCCGAGTTCGCGCGCCCGCAGGACGAAGCGAAGCCGCCGCTCGTGCGTCGTGTCATAGCTGCGGTAGCCCGCCGTCGTGCGCGGCGGCTCAGGCAGCAGCCCGACCTTCTCGTAGTAGCGGACCGTCTCCAGATTGCTGCCCGTCCGCCGGGCGAGTTCGGCTCGCTGCAGGCCCTTCACTACAGCGTGATCGCGCATCGCAAATACCCCTTGACCCTGTAGTGACTACAGACCGCATCCTACGCCGCAATGAGGATTTCGGCAAGGAATGAGAGGTCGGACATGGTTACACCGCGATCCGGAACGGCAGATATGGCACCCGTCACGACAGTTCTTGCATCGTCGGAGCGGACCGAGGCTGGACGGCAGCGTCTGGTTGCTCTGGGCGGCATTCTCGGCGCGATCGCCGCGTCGTCCTGCTGCGTAATTCCGCTCATCCTGTTTAGCCTCGGCATCGGCGGCGCCTGGATCGGCAACCTTACGGCGCTCGCGCCGTACAAGCCGCTCTTCGTCGCTGGAACGGCGGGACTCCTCGGATACGGTTTCTACCTCGTATACTGGAAGCCGCGGCGCGCCTGCGCCGCTGGCGCCGCGTGCGCGCGCCCCATCCCCAGCCGTCTCGTCCAGCTCGCGCTCTGGATCGCGACTGTGCTCGTGATCGCCGCCTTTGCCTTTGACTATGTCGCCCCGCTGCTGCTGCTCGCCTGACACCAAGAGGAGACCATCCCATGAAGAAGAGCTTGAGCGTCCTTGCCCTAATCGCCTCGGTGATGACGGCATCGACCGCGTTCGCCGCCGAACGCACCGTTACGTTTGCCGTCGACAACATGACCTGCGCCTCGTGCCCTTACATCGTGAAGACCTCGATGACGGCAGTCCCGGGCGTCGCGAATGTGACCGTCTCCTTCGAGGCAAAGACAGCGACCGTGACCTTCGACGACGCAAAGACGAACGCCGACATCATCGCCGTCGCCAGCATGAACGCGGGCTATCCAGCCCATCTGAGGCAGCGGGGCAGCTAAGATGAGTGACCGCACCGCAATCCGCGTAGGCATGGCCGGTGCCGTCCTGGTCGCGATCTGCTGCGCCGCGCCGCTCATTGCCGTCGGCCTGTCCTTTGCGGGCCTTGGCGCGTGGCTAGCCGGTAAGGGCCTTGTAGTGCTTCCGCTGATGGCTGCGAGCTTCGGCCTCATCGCTTGGATATTCCATCGTCGCCACGCAAAGGCCGCCCGTTGCGAGACGACGATTCACAAGGAAGGCGTGAAGCCGTGAACGATTGTTGTGCCTCCTCCTCGTCCCGAAACGAAGCTGTCATCCCTACGCCCGACACTCTGCCCAGCTATGCGGTGCGGCCGGGCGTCACGTTCCCGGATTGGTCGACGGTCACGTCGCCCGCAGTGAGGGACGCTTTGCTGGCCATGGTCGGGTCTGGCCACGTGCTCAATCGCTGGAGCGGCTACGATCCCGCCACGGATCGCGTGCGCGTTGCGCTGCTTCAGCTCTACGTCGAACACGGGCGAGCGCTGACCGTAGCCGCGATTGCGAACCTTGCAGGTCTCGGTGAGGCCGCCGTCCCGCCGTTGCTCGACGAGCTCCGCCGGCGCGACCTGGTCGTTCTCGACGGCGAACGAATCGTCGGCGCCTATCCGTTCACCGACCAAGACAGGGGCCATGAGGTCACGCTGGACGGGCGCGCGCTCAACGCTATGTGCGCGGTCGACGCGCTTGGGATCGGCGCCATGACCGATCGCGACATCTCGATCGCCTCGAGTTGCCGCCATTGCGGCGCGCCAATCCGGATCACCACACGGGACCGAGGGCGGGTGCTGGCCGATGTCGAGCCGCAGACGGCCGTCATGTGGCAAAGCGTTCGCTATGAAGACGCATGCGCCGCGAACTCGCTGTGCGCGACGACCACCTTTTTCTGCTCGGATGAGCATCTCTCCGCCTGGCGCCGCGAGCGTTCCGCCGACGAGCCAGGTTTTCGGCTGTCGATCGATGAAGGCCTGGAGGCCGGCCGCGCTCTGTTCGGGCCGAGCCTCGCCGGGCTCGGTGTGACACAACAACCGCCTGCCGATCCGGAATCGAACAGCCCATCAGTCGCGAACCGCCCCTTCCGCACAAACGGTCGCAATGGAGGCGCTTACGATCTCGTCGTGATCGGCGCCGGCTCTGCCGGCTTCTCGGCCTCGATCACGGCCGCCGATCAGGGCGCGCAAGTGGCGCTCATCGGCAGCGGCGCCATCGGCGGCACCTGCGTCAATATCGGCTGCGTGCCGTCAAAGACCCTGATCCGCGCCGCCGAGACGCTTCACAACGCTCGCGTGGCGGCACGTTTTGCCGGCATCACGGCGGCGGCCGAACTGATCGACTGGCGCGGAACCGTTCGTCAGAAAGACGCCCTCGTTTCCGAACTGCGCCAAGCCAAGTACGCCGATCTGCTCCCCGCGTATAACGGCATCGCCTATCGCGACGGGCCAGCTCGCCTCCTCGACGGCGGTGTCGAAGTTGACGGCGCGCGCATTGCCGCTGGCAAGATCATCATCGCGACCGGCGCGCGGCCGGCAGTGCCTGCCATTCCTGGCCTCGTGACCGTGCCGTATCTCACCAGCACAACGGCGCTCGAGCTCGAGGAGCTGCCGAGCTCGCTTCTCGTGATCGGCGGCGGCTACATCGGCGCGGAGCTCGCGCAGATGTTCGCTCGTGCAGGCGTTAAGGTGACTCTCGTCTGCCGGTCTCGTCTGCTCCCAGAGGCCGAGCCCGAGATCAGCGCGGCGCTCACGGGGTATTTCGAGGACGAAGGCATCACCGTTGTCTCCGGCATCGCTTACCGCGCGATCCGTAAAATTGATGGCGGTGTGTCACTGACGGTCACGCGCGACGGCCAGGATATTGCGATCGACGCCGATCAGGTGCTGATCACCACGGGGCGCACGCCCAACATCGAAGGCCTTGGGCTGGCCGAGCACGGGATCACTGTCTCGACGAAGGGCGGCATCGTAGTCGACGACCGGATGCGCACGACCAAGACTGGCGTCTATGCCGCCGGCGACGTCACCGGCCGCGACCAGTTCGTCTACATGGCTGCCTACGGCGCCAAGCTCGCCGCCAGGAACGCCTTCAATGGCGACAGCCTGCGCTACGACAACAGCGCCATGCCCGCCATCGTGTTCACCGATCCCCAGGTGGCGAGCGTCGGGCTGACCGAGGCCACCGCGCGCGCGGCCGGTCATACCGTTCGTGTCTCGACGATCGGCCTTGACCAGGTGCCACGCGCGCTTGCCGCTCGTGACACCCGCGGGCTGATCAAGCTCGTGGCCGACGCCGGCAGCGGCCGTCTACTCGGCGCCCATATCCTTGCGCCGGAAGGCGCCGACAGCATCCAGACCGCGGCGATCGCAATCCGACAGGGCCTCACGGTCGATGACCTCGTGGATACCATTTTTCCGTATCTCACCACTGTCGAGGGTCTGAAGCTCGCGGCGCTGTCGTTCGGCAAGGATGTCGCCAAGTTATCGTGCTGCGCCGGCTGAGCACGGCCTGCTTGCGACTGTCGTCGTGAAGGACGACTAGAAAGGTCGTAGTTGCCAAAAGCCGCGTCGGAAGCGCTAAAGAAATCACCGGACATTCAACTGAGGACTCCGGTGATGACAGCAAAGCACTACGTTGGACTTGATGTATCCGCCCGTTCCGTGAACTTGTGCGTGGTCGACGACGAGGGTCGCGTGGCGCACGAGCGCAAGCTGAACGTCGACCCTGACGCCATCTCAGCGCATCTTCTTGGTCTCGATCTGCATCTCGCCCGCATCGGCCTCGAGGCCGGAATGCTCTCGCAGCATCTGTTTGCGGGATTGGCGGCAGCGGGACTTCCCGTTGTTTGCGTCGAGACCCGTCATATGAAGGCGGCGCTCTCCGCACAGCTCAATAAGACCGATCGTCACGACGCCCGCGGCATCGCCCAAATGATGCGCGTCGGTCTATTCAAGCCGGTGCACGTCAAGACGCCGACCAGCCAGCGGCTACGCACAATCCTGACGGCGCGCCAGTTGCTGAGAAACAAGCTCCAGGATGTCGAGAACGAGATCCGGGGTCTCATCCGCAACTTCGGCTACCATCTCGGCAAGGTCACAGCACGCGAGTTCGAATCGCGAGTCCGCGAATTGCTCAGCGAGAGCGATCTGCATGTCATCGCCGATCCGTTGCTCAATGCACGTCGGGTTCTTCGCGAGGAGTTCGGCCGCTTGGATAATCTGTTGGTCCGGCTTGCACGTGATGATGCACTCTCGCGCCGTCTCATGACCGTTCCCGGCGTCGGCCCGGTGGTCGCACTGACCTTCCGCGCCACTGTCGACGTGCCAGCACGATTCACTCGATCGCGAGACGTGGGCGCGCATTTCGGCCTAACGCCACGAAAGTACCAATCGGGTGAAGTTGACCGCACCGGTCGCATCTCCAAGTGGGGCGATGCCATGATGCGAAGCGCGCTCTACGAGGCAGCACAGGTTCTCCTCACGCGCGTCAAACGCTGGTCTGCGCTCAAGGCGTGGGCCGCTCACGTCTCGCGGCGCCGCGGGCACAAGAAAGCAATCGTCGCCCTCGCGCGCCGCATTGGTGTCGTCCTACATCGCATGTGGGTCGATGGTACGGAGTTCGACTGGGGCACGCCGCCTGCGGCGGCTACGGCCTGAACGATCTCGCGCCGGGCGCAGGCCGGGTGCGAAGGGCTCCCCGCGAGGGGACGAGGGACGGCGAGTTCGCAAATACGACTTGGCCGCGTCGGTCCTACCAACGCGATGCCGCATTTTAGATTGTTCCGCCGCTCCTCTGACCCCATCCTGTGGCGGCTTTGTGCCGACCACGAAGAGAAGCATGATCCTCACGGGTATGCCTATCAGCCTTCGCCGTCCGGTTGGACGAGCTCGATATGGCTGACGCCCAGGGCTTGGGCCAGCTCGAAAAGGGTGATCACGGTCGGATTGCGCCGCCCGCGCTCCAGACTGCTGAGGTATTGTTGACTGAACCCAGAACGCGCTTCGACCTCCTCCTGGGTCAGGCCCTTCTCCCGACGCAGACGGGCGAAGTTCCGGCCGACCAATTTGCGCATATCCATGCGCAGGAGGATCGTGATTTACATACTTTGAGTTTATCAACTATAGTATGTAAATGACGATTGGATATGGGATTGGACCGTGTTAGCGGCCTGATCCGAATAGAGAAGTCGTAGTTCTGGCGTGCACGTTCGTGTCGGTGGGAGGTGATCATGCATGATCACCGCCCGACAGTCGCGGGCCGCACGCGCGCTGCTCGGTTGGAACCAGGAGACGCTCGCTGACAAGGCCCAGGTTTCTTTGACCGCGCTCAAACGCCTCGAATCCGTCAACGGTCTCGAGGTGTTTGAAAGCACGCGCGATCAGGTCCGTCGGGCCCTGGAACGAAGCGGCATCGTCCTCCTCACCTCCGACCAGGGTGAAGGAGTCATGCTTGTCCGTGCGAAGATCGGCTCAGCAACTTGAGGTGCGCCGGACCTGCGGTGATGCCGCGCGTTCATCGGGTGATGCCCCCCATCGCCCCTCGCATGTCGCAGAATTGTGGATATGGTTAACCGCTGATTCAGCGGCGCTCATCACGGCGGGGGGAACGCATGACCCAGCAAGAGTTTCTTGACCAGCCGCCGGAGAGCCCGGCGCTGACACCCTACGACCGTACGCACGTGAAGCTCTATTTGCGCCTGCTCGACGCCGACACCGATGGGGCCGATTGGCGGGAGGCGGTCGCATTGCTGTTCGGCATCGATCCGGACCGCGAGCCCGAACGAGCCCAACGCGTTCACCACAGCCACCTGGCGCGCGCGCGCTGGATGACCGAGCACGGCTATCGCCAGCTCGTCCGTGAAGGCCACCACTGAGCGCGATGCCGCCGCGGCATCACCCATTGCCGACGCGCTGACTTCCCGCGCCTCGCTCAACCGTGGATCGTCTCTTCCCCGTCCCGCACGCGTGCGACCAGGAGGATACCGATGACGCCCGACACGTCCGGGTGGCGCACTTCACCCGGCTACGATTTCCTCGACCAACTCATTGCCCCGGACCTCGCCTGGGAATGTCTGCGCCGCAACCGCGATTATCAACGCGATTACGCTGACACCGAGCGGCCCGCCCCCGACCTGCAGATCATCACCGAGGGAGTGCGCCTGCGATGGGGGTTGCGATTTCCCCGTCCCACCGATCCTCAATGCCACAGAGACGACGGTGTTCTGGGCGCCGGAGATTGATCCAGGCAGCGTCATTGTCACAACGGTTCCACCGATCCCGGGTTTGGATGGAGGATCGCTTTCTGGCCGCGAGCTAGGCGACTTCCATGCAGGCGTCGACGGGCTCAGCTTGGTTTACGGACGCGGACCGAAAGCCGTCCGCCTCCTTCTTGTCGACGCTGCCCTTCCCACCCAGCCCCTCGCGGCGCTCGTCCCCCTCGGCGCGGACGGCCTCGACCGGATCGAAGCTGTGACGCGACTCTGGCGCGCCCTCAACAAACGGTCCGTGCCGCCGGACGGCCGCCTCACCGCCCAGCAGCGACGCCGGCTGCGTTATATGCTGCAAGCGGTTGACGGGCACATGAACGGCGCAAGTTATCGCGAGATCGCCGCCGCGATCTACGGTGCGTCGCGGGTCGGCGCGGCCGCATGGAAGACCTCCGCCCTCCGAGATAGCACCATCGACCTCGTCAAGGACGGCGCCGCGCTGATCGCCGGCGGCTATCGCAAGCTGCTGCGCAGCCGACGCCGTACCTGAGGCTGCGCACCAAAAGGGGTGCGATTTAAGCCCACCCATCTTCGCCATCCCCCCGCGCGACAACTCTTCGCCACCGTGGCCTTCGCTCGCCGCTGCTCGCCAGCGGCCTCAACGAACGACCCGGAGGCTCGATCATGTCCGCCAACGCAGCCGGCTTGCCGCCGCGCTATCTCCGCACACCCGAAGCCGCGCGATTTCTCGGTCTGTCCGGCCGCACCCTGGAAAAGCACCGGACCTACGGCACCGGCCCCGCCTACCGCAAGCTCGGCGGCCGTGTCGTTTACGCGGTCGACGACCTGCAGGCCTGGGCCGATCGCGGCGCCGTCACCTCCACGTCCGACCCGCGCGGGAGCGTCCTCCCCGCCAAGCGCCATGAACCCGCGGCGTTGGTCCGCGCCAGTCGTCAGGCCCGCTGAAACATCCCCGGATGTCGCCGCCTCGTCCACGCCACGAACGCGAGCAGCTCGATCTCTTCCGGGCGCTGCCCGGCGACCTCGCACCCAGGGATACCCAAGACCTCATGGCCTATCCGTTCTTCTCGCTCGCCAAGTCGAAGCGCCTGGCGCCGATCAACTTCAAGGCGGGCCCCGTTGTCATCCGGGTCGAAGCCGTGCCGGAGCACGGCATGGCAACCATCTGGGACGCCGACGTGCTGATCTGGGCCGCGAGCCAGATCGTCGAGGCGCGCGACACCGGCTTGCGGCCGTCACGGCTGATGGGCACGACGCCCTACGGGATCTTGAACTTCATCGGTCGCGGCGTGTCTCTGCGCGACTATGACCGGCTGAAGGCGGCCCTCGACCGGCTGCAGTCGACCACGATCGCAACTTCGATCCGCCAGCCCAGCGAGCGGCGGATGCACCGCTTCTCCTGGATCAACGAGTGGAAGGAGAAGGCCGACGCGCGCGGGCGGCCCCTCGGCCTCGAACTGATCGTGCCCGACTGGTTCTACGCCGCGGTGCTCGACGACGCGCTCGTGCTGACCATCGACCGCGCCTATTTCGGCCTCACCGGAGGCCTTGAGCGCTGGCTCTACAGGCTCGTCCGCAAGCATGGCGGCCGCCAGGAACACGGCTGGAGCTTCGACTTCGCGCACCTCCACGCCAAGTCGGGCAGCCTCTCGCCGCTCAAGCACTTCGCCTACGACCTGCGCGACATCGTCCGCCGTCAGCCGCTGCCCGGCTATCGCCTACGCATCGAGCCGTGCGCCGACGGCCCCGAAATCCTGTCCTTCGTCGCAACCGATCCCGACGCGCTCGGGATGCCGCGGCGCCACCGTCGGCCGACAACGCGCCTTGGGGATAAGCTGTGAATCGTCTCGTGCTATTGGGGACCGCCCCTATCGTGCCATCGGGGACCCGATCCTCGTGCTATCGGGGACCGGAATCGTCGATTCCAGTCTTCGGTTCAGTAGCTTGCGGCCCCCGTAACTTATCTAACCTAGATTCCTTCGGAATCTTTCTAACGCGACCGCGGTTTTGCACGCCTGCGGATAACCGGCAGGCCCTGCTCCGGGGCGCGTCATGATCGTCGCGCTCCTCAATCAGAAGGGCGGCGTGGGCAAGACAACGCTCGCTCTGCATCTCGCCGGCGAGTGGGCGCGCCAGGGTCGGCGCGTCACCCTGATTGACGCTGACCCGCAAGGCTCCGCGCTCGATTGGTCGCAGCAGCGCGCCCGTGAGCGCTTGCCGCGCCTGTTCGGCGTCGTCGGCCTGGCGCGAGACACGCTCCACCGTGAAGCGCCCGAGCTGGCGCAGGACGCCGATCACATCGTCATCGACGGCCCGCCGCGCGTCGCCGGGCTGATGCGATCGGCCTTGCTCGCCGCCGATCTGATCCTGATCCCGGTGCAACCATCGCCGTTCGACGGCTGGGCGTCCGCCCTGCTCGGCGAGGCGCGCATCTACCGCCCGCAGCTCGCCGCACGCTTCGTGCTCAACCGCTGCGCCGCGCGCACCGTCATCGCCCGCGACACCGCCGAGACGCTCGCCGACCACGATCCGCCGCTGCTGGCTTCCACCATCGGCCAGCGCGTCGCCTTCGCCGACACCGCTCAATCCGGACGGCTCGTCTCGGAGGTCGACGGGCAAAGCCGAGCGGCGCGCGAGATCACCGCCCTCTGCGCCGAAATCGGGAGGATCACATGGTGACCGAGCGGTCGTCGAAGCGTGCCTTCGCCAAGCGTCCCGCTGATCCGGACAGCTGGATCAAGGCCTGCGACCCGCAACGGCCGCGAAGCGGCGATGCCGCCGCCTTCACGGCCCGGCTAACCATCGACGTCACGCCGGAGCTGCGCGGACGGATCAAGATCGCCGCGTTCCAGCGTGCGCAAACCGTCGCCGACATGCTGCGCGCGCTGCTCGCGCGTGAGTATCCCGAGAACCAAGGAGGTGATCAATGATCGCCCCCGACGCCAGCCCCGCGAGGCGCGACAAGAGCTCCGCCGACGCCGCATCCGACCCGCTCACCCACGTCGAGCTGACCTGGCTCGAGAAGCGGCAGGAGGACTGGATCCGGTTCGGCCGGCAGGCGCGTGAACAGATTCTCGATCGCCGCCGACGGGTCGTCAGCTTCCCACCCGGAAGCACGTTTGCCTTGGTCCGGTGGGCGGCCAACGACTTCGGCACGATCCTCTCCAACATCGCCATTGGGCGCGCGGTGGAGCACGCCGAGGCCTTTCAGACGCTGCCATCGGTGCGTCCTGGCGCGGACATCCTGCTGACGGTGGATGGATGGCCAAAGGTCGAGCGCGTGCTGCAGACCATCGACGCCGTCGAGCACCGCGGCCTCGATCCCGCCGACGCCGCGCCGGATTACTGGCGACATGTCCACAACCGGCTGGCCGCCGGTTTGGAGCCGCGGACCTATACGTCCGCGCGCCACCTGGCGTTCCGCCTGCGCCGGAGCGTCGCACCATGACCCGTCTCGGCTATGTCATGACAACGGGTCTGACCGTTATGTTGATCGGCGGGCTGTCGGTGCTGCCGATCACGCCGAGGCTGATCTGGAATGCCTCCGGCAGCACGCCGATCGGGCTCTATGCGATCGAGCGCTCGCCCCGTCTTGAGGTCACGGACCTCGTGGCCGTGGACGCCCCGGAACCGCTCGCGTCCTTCCTCGCCGGGCGTGGCTATCTGCCCCGCGGCGTGCCACTCCTGAAGCGCGTCGCCGGCCTTCCCGGACAACGGGTTTGCCGCGCCGGCGCGCAGGTCAGCGTCGACGGCGTGCCGATGGGAGACGCGCTGGCGCGCGACCGGCTCGGTCGCGAACTGCCGATCTGGCAGGGCTGCCGCCGTATCGCGGCGGGCGAAATCTTCCTCATGAACTGGTCCGTCGAGGACAGCCTCGACGGCCGCTACTTCGGTCCGCTTCCCACGGGCACGATCATCGGCCGCGCGATGCCGGTGTGGACCGACGAAGACGGCAGCGGCCGTTTCGAATGGCGCGCGCCAACACGATGACCGCGCGCCGATCCTCTCCCCCACCACCAGCAGAAGGAGCCTTTCCATGGCGCTGATCGGTCAATTCACCCGCACCAAGTCCGGCTATTCCGGCCACATCCGAACGCTCACGCTGGATGCTGCACTCGTCCTCCTCCCGGCCGATCCGTCCGACGCCGAGAATGCGCCGGACTTCCGCATCCATCTCGGCGATGAGGACGGCCCGGAGGTCGGCGCTGCGTGGAAACGCACCGGCGAGAAGGCCGGCGACTACGTCTCGCTGCTGCTCGACGATCCCACGCTCGCCCGTCCGATGCGCGCCAACCTGTTCCAGTCGGGCGACGACATATCGGCTTGGGGCCTGAACTGGAGCCGTCCGCCCAAGCGCAACGAGCAGGACTGAGCCGATGTGGAGGTTTCGCCGCTCGCTTGAGCCATCCACCGACACCGGGCGGTTACACGCCGCCCGGCGTCTCTCACCGCTTCTCCTTTCCGGTCTGCTAATCCAGCTCGGCCCGCCCGCAGCCGCACTCGGCCAGACGCCGCAGATCGTCCGCTCGGTTCCAGCCGATCCGTTCGCCGCCTTCGTCACCGAAGCGGCGCAGCGCTTCGGCGTTCCGGAGAGCTGGCTCCGCGCCGTCATGCGTGTCGAAAGCGCCGGCGAGGTGCGCGCGATCTCTCCTGCGGGCGCGATGGGATTGATGCAGATCATGCCCGCGACATGGGCCGATTTGCGCACCCGTCACGGGCTCGGGAACGACCCCTATGATCCCCGCGAGAACATCCTGGCGGGGGCCGCCTATCTGCGCGAGATGCACGACCGCTACGGCTCGCCCGGCTTCCTCGCGGCCTACAATGCGGGTCCCGGCCGCTACGACGAATACCTGGCGAGCGGCCGAGCCTTGCCGGCTGAAACGCGGGCCTATGTGGCGGCGCTCGCGCCCGTCATTGGCGGCGGAGAGATCGCCGGCCCCGCCATAGTGGCGGCCGCCGATCCACTCGCATGGACGCGGGCGCCGCTGTTCATCGCGCACAGCGGCAGCACGACAGCTGCCGATCCGGCGCAAACTGAACGCCGTTCGGGCGAGGCTCCGCTGCCCGCTCCAGTGCAGGAAACGCTAGCGATGGCGCCGCAGTCCACCGGCCTGTTCGTCGCACGACCCGATAGTCGAGGCCCGCGATGACCGCACCAAGCCGATATCGCAGTCTAGCGTGCCCCGGCGTCTTCTGGCGACCTTCGGGAGGAGAAGCAGGCAACACAACCGCACGATGGCAGGATAAAGGGGCGCGATGTGCGCTTCGGGTCGGTCGTGCTTTTTCAGGGACTTATGCGGCAAATTCGCGATGTGCGCATGAGAGGCGCAGCCTGCGACTTCGGTATTTTCCTCGGCAGATCAGCGCGATCGCGCGATGTGCGAACTGGGCACAATGAGCGGCGAGGACGAGTTCCGCATCCGGCCGGGCCGCATCCGCTCGACCAGCGCGCACCGGGCGCGACCCTTCATCGCCCAGGCGCTGGCCGCCGCCCAGCGCGCAGGCGGATCGGTCTCACGCAAGGGCGCGATCGGACCCGGCCATCGCTCGCGCTTCGGCCGCGGCCAGCGCGCCTCGGTCCAGGCCAATCGCTTCATCACCGCCCGGTCGCGCGGCGCCGTGATCAAGGCGCGCGTCGTGCGCCACACGGGACGAGGCGCGCCGCTCGCCACCCACTTGAGCTATCTGCGCCGCGAAGGCGTCACCCGGGATGGAGAGAAGGCCCGGCTGTTCGGCCCCGAAATCGACGACGCCGATCCCAAGGCCTTCTCGGCACGGTGCGAGGAGGACCGCCATCATTTCCGCTTCATCGTCTCGCCCGACGACGCCGTCGAGATGTCCGACCTCAAAGGCTTTACTCGCGAGCTCGTCGGCCAGATGGAGAAGGATCTCGGGACCGGGCTCGACTGGGTCGGCGTCGCGCACTGGAATACCGAACATCCGCACGTCCACCTGATCCTCCGCGGCGTGCGCGACGACGGCGAAAATCTTGTCATCGCGCGGGACTACATCAAGGAAGGCATGCGCGATCGCGCGCGCGACCTGATCACCCAGGAGCTCGGCGTCCGGACCGATCAGGAGATCCGCCGCACGCTCGAACGCCAGATCGAAGCAGAGCGCTGGACCAATCTCGATCGCCAGCTCGCCCGCGACACCTACCGGACCGGCGTCATCGACCTCGCACCGCATCCAGACCGCCAGCCCGATGAATTCCATGCCCTCAAGGTCGGACGGCTGCGCAAGCTGGAGTCACTGGGACTCGCCGACCAGATCGGCCCCGGCCAGTGGTCGGTATCAGAGAAGGCCGAGGCGACGCTGCGCGAGCTCGGCGAGCGCGGCGACATCATCAAGCGCATCCATCGTGGGCTTTCGGAGCGCGGCATCGAGCGCGGCACGGCGAGCTACGTGTTGGCCGGCGAGAGCCTCGACGATCCCGTCGTCGGCCGGCTGGTCGCCCGCGGCCTCGACGACGAGCTGAAGGGCACAGCCTTCGCCGTGATCGACGGCGTCGATGGCCGCACGCACCACGTCAGACTCGCCGACCTCGACGCCGCCGGCGACAGTGCGCCGGGCTCGATCGTCGAACTCCGCAAATTCGACGACGCGCGGGGTCAGCGACGGGTCGCGTTGGCGGTCCGCTCGGACCTGGCGATCGAACAACAGATTACCGCGAGCGGCGCCACCTGGCTGGACCGGCAGGCGATCGCGCGCGAGCCGGTCGCGCTCGGCGGTGCCGGTTTCGGCGCGGAGGTTCGCCACGCGATGGACGCACGCGCCGAACATTTGATCGGGCAAGGTCTTGCCGAACGCCAGGCTCGCGGCGTCAGCTTCCGACCCGGGCTGATCGAGACGCTCCGCCAGCGTGAGTTGAACGCCCTCGCGAAACAGTTGACGACCGAAATCGGCCGGCCGCTGACCCGCGCCGCGGCCGGCGAGTATGTCGCCGGCAGCTACCGACAGCGCTTCACGCTCGCCTCGGGCCGGTTCGCGATGATCGACGACGGGCTCGGCTTCCAGCTCGTGCCTTGGTCCCCCTCGCTGGAAAGGCAGCTCGGTCAGCATGTTTCCGGCGTCTCGCGCGGCGACGGCGGCGTCGACTGGAGCTTCGGCCGCAAGCGGGGCCTCGGCCTATAGTTGGAGTTGCGTTTTGGAATAGTTTACAGGAAGCCGAGACCCCATCGTTGGACAGGGGGCCAACGTGGCCTGGCCGACGAGCGTGCCCGCCACCTGGATGGCGTCGCTACAGGCTGGCACACTGCCAGCGTTCGACCGCGGTGATGACGTTTCCGCCAAACGTAGGCTTCCGCGTTGACCTTAAAGGCTGAGCTAGACATCGTATTTCGCACCCAAAGGAAGAGTGACATGCCCGTTCCAGAAGGTTTCGCGGTGGTGACGCCGTACATTTTTGTAGATGGAGGCGAGGATTATGTACGCTTCCTCGAGGCCGCATTCGGCGCGCGCGAAATCGGTAGAAGCATCGCTCCCGACGGCCGCATCGCCAATTGCCAGATGAGATTCGAGACCGCGACGATCATGATCAGCGAAGCGTCCGAGGATTTTCCAGCGAGCTCAGCTGCCTTTTACCTTTACGTCGACGATGCCGATGCAGCGATGGACAAAGCATTGGGAGCTGGCGCCGACAAGATCATGGATACGGCCGACATGCCTTATGGAGATCTGCAAGGGGGCATCAGAGATCCCGCAGGCAACATATGGTGGATCTCCCAGCGCCTGAGCAACGGGCCTTATTTCTAGCCTCCGGTTCAATCGGTTCTTGTCGCAAAGGCCGACATTCCGGACTCCACAGGGAGTCAGCTGCTGAGCGCGCCGTTCAAATGCTCACCTTGGGGTTCGCCCGCATAGTCAGTCAGCCGCCCGTCGCCGATATGGCAAAAGCTGCCTATCCGTAGCGTCGCCTTTGGCACGGGCTAGAAGTCCGGCCCCAGGCGATCATCGCGAACCGGCCGATGGCGAGAAATGCCTGCCCCAGCGCAATACGGGGTCAGGTGTCATGCGGGCGCCGGTCTCGGACAATGAAACTTTCTACGCCAAGACCTGTATTCGCGCGCCAAGGTTGCCGGCAATGCGATCCCCGAAAACGCGTCTTGCAATCTGGCCGGCCAAGCACTGACCTCGATGCAGTCACCGTCGAGGAAATCTGCTTGTCTGCCACGAAAATCCTATGGGGTCAGATCCTCACCGTCTTGCTGATCGTGGTCCTGACCACATGGGCGGCGACGCAATGGACGGCTTGGCGGCTCGGCTTCCAGCCGCAGCTCGGCTCACCCTGGTTCGAGCTGTTCGGCTGGCCCATCTACTACCCACCGGCCTTCTTCTGGTGGTGGTATTTCTACGATGCCTATGCGCCGCCGATCTTCGTCGAAGGCGCCTATATCGCCGCATCGGGTGGCTTCATTTCGATAGCGGTCGCGATCGGCATGTCGGTGTGGCGGGCACGCGAGGCCAAGAACGTCGAGACCTACGGCTCGGCGCGATGGGCACGCCCGGACGAGGTGAGGTCCGCCGGGTTACTCGGACCCGATGGCGTAGTGCTCGGCAAGCTCGACCGCGCCTATCTCCGTCATGATGGACCCGAGCATGTGCTCTGCTTTGCTCCGACCCGGTCCGGCAAAGGAGTCGGCCTCGTCGTTCCGTCGCTTCTGACCTGGCCGGGCTCCGCGATCGTCCACGACATCAAGGGTGAGAACTGGCAGCTCACTGCGGGCTTTCGCGCCCGGCACGGCCGGGTGCTGCTGTTCGATCCCACCAATGCGCAGTCGGCCGCTTACAATCCTCTGCTCGAGGTCCGCCGCGGCGAGTGGGAGGTACGCGACGTCCAGAACATCGCCGACATCCTGGTCGATCCGGAAGGGAGCCTGGAGAAACGGAACCATTGGGAGAAGACCAGCCACGCGCTCCTCGTCGGCGCCATCCTCCATGTCCTCTACGCCGAAGCCGACAAGACGCTGGCCGGTGTCGCCGCTTTCCTTTCCGACCCGAAGCGACCGATCGAATCGACACTGGCCGCCATGATGAAGACCGCGCATCTCGGCGAGGCCGGTCCCCACCCGGTCATCGCCAGCGCCGCGCGCGAGCTGCTCAACAAATCGGACAACGAACGGTCAGGCGTGCTCTCTACCGCGATGTCGTTCCTCGGCCTCTACCGCGATCCCGTCGTCGCCGCAGTCACGCGCCGTTGCGACTGGTGCATTACGGATATCATTGGGGGGAAACGACCCACCACGCTTTATCTGGTGGTGCCGCCCTCCGACATCGCGCGCACCAAGCCGCTGATCCGCCTGATCCTCAACCAGGTCGGCCGACGGCTGACCGAGGACCTGCAGGCCAAAGGCGGACGCCACCGGCTGCTCCTGATGCTCGATGAGTTTCCCGCGCTCGGACGCCTGGACTTCTTCGAAAGCGCCTTGGCTTTCATGGCCGGCTACGGCCTGAAGAGCTTCCTGATCGCGCAGTCGCTGAACCAGATCGAGAAGGCTTACGGGCCGAACAACTCGATCCTCGACAACTGCCATGTCCGGGTCAGCTTCGCGACAAACGACGAGCGTACCGCCAAGCGGGTTTCCGATGCGCTCGGAACCGCGACCGAGATGCGCGCGATGAAGAACTATGCCGGGCACCGCCTCTCGCCCTGGCTCGGCCACCTTATGGTCTCGCGCTCGGAGACGGCGCGGCCGCTGCTCACCCCCGGCGAGGTGATGCAGCTCCCACCGGCCGATGAGATCGTCATGGTGGCTGGGACGCCGCCGATCCGCGCAAAAAAGGCGCGCTATTTCGAGGACCGGCGCTTCCAGGAGCGCATCCTGCCACCGCCCTCTTTGGCGAAGTCGCCTGAGGCAAATCCCGACGATTGGAGCGCCTTGCCGTTGCCGCGGTCACCGCAAACCGAACCAGCCGTCGAGCAGGGCGGGACTGACGGTGAGGATCCGACGGGATCGGAGCGCCGCCACCAGCCCGAATTGAGCCACGCCCAAGCGGTCGAGAAGAAGGTCCCGATCGAGAACGAGTTTGCGGCAGATCTCGATGATGACGCCGAAGACGACAGCGCCCGGATCAGCCGGATGAACCGGCTCGTGCAGGGTGTGGCCCGGCAAGTGTCGCTTGATCCCAACGACGGCATGGAGCTGTGAGAGGCGGCGATGGCATCAAGCTCGAAAAAACAGCGCTTGTCCGTCTACCTCGACCGGGAGGTCATGAAGGCGCTGGCGGATTATGCCGCGCGCCGGGATCATTCGCGCTCTCTCGTCGCGGAGGCGGCCATCGCGTCCTTCCTGTCTCCCGACGCCGCCGAGCGGCAGGAGGCGGCCACGACGAAGCGGCTCGATCAACTCGATCGGCGCATGACGCGCATGGAACGCGACCTCGGTATCTCGGTCGAGACACTGGCGGTCTTCGTGCGCTTCTGGCTCACGACCAATCCACCCTTGCCTGAGCCGGCCCAAGCCGCCGCCCGCGCACAGGCCGGCGAGCGCTACGATGCGTTCGTCGCGGCCCTCGGCCGGCGACTCGCCAAGGGGCCGAAGCTGCGACAGGAAATCTCGGAGGACGTTCCTGCAGGCGGCAATTGATCGGTGCCGGGACCACCTCGGCTACGCGACCAGGTTTGCGACGCTCGGGCTCAGGGGGTGAGATTAATGGCCACGTCAAACGCGTCAGGGGGCATCACGCTCTTGAAGTAGAAATCCTCAGCTTCATGCCACTGCCGCTCCCAAGGTCCGATCGCTCCTTCCCGAGCGGCCAACCGCGCCAAGCGCACATCGTCCGGCGCCAAGAGCGCGACGCGCAGATCGAGCAGGTCGGCCAGTTCCGGACGCGCCGCATAGACCCCTTCCAGGATCACGATCGGCCTTGGGCCGATCCACGTCGGCTCATCGCGCAGCCGTCCATCGAAAGCGTCCCAGTCGAAGGCGCGCCAACATGCCTCCCGGCCGGCCGCAAGGCCTTGGAGCACCGATCGTTGTCTCGTCCAATCGATGCAGGCCGCTGCGCGCGCTACGGCGCTATCCGCCCGAAGCTCGATCCCGCCCGCATAAAAGTCGTCGCCCTCGATCACGCAGGCCTCGACCCGCTCGGCGAGCGTCCTCGCCAACGTCGATTTGCCGACACCACTTCTGCCATCAACCGCGACGATCAAGGGCAGCCCCTTACGCTGCGCCGCTTCGGTCATGATCCCGGCCAGCGTGACCTCATCGCTGGCACGCATCATTCGACCACTCCGTTCGCTGATTGCGTCGGGCTGTTCAGCGATCCTCCTTTCAAAGCACCTTCTCCACTTCATCGAGGAGCGCTCTCGTACCTGCTTCCCGGCCGGCGATGTCGCCGTCGAAGTAGGCGCCCTGTTCGGTCAGCTCCAAACGCGTACCGGCGCCATCGGAGTTGAAGCTGATGGTGACGAGCGAAGAGGACAGCGGCGTCCCCTCCAATGTCATGTGGTAGGCGTAGATGAGCGTGTTGCCCTCATCTACGTGCAGCCAGGTCGTGGCGTTCGTGAGGACGAAGTCCGCTCCCCGGGGGCTGAACCGGGTGAACTCAACGGCGCCTGCCACGGTCGGTTCGGCTGGCCGATACTCATGGATGGTCCAGCCGTCGGCGAAGACCAGCCACTTGCGCCGCGCGTCGGCCTGCGCGAACGCCGCGAAAACCTTGGCCGGCAGCGCAGAGTAATTCCGTTCGATGGTGAAGCTTCCGTGCTTGATCGGGTTGCCCGCCATCAGAGCCCTCCGGCCAAGGCTTCGAGCTGGTTGAGGCACGTGCCCCAGCCATCATGGAAGCCCATCTCCTCATGCTTCTGACGGTCTGCGTCTGACTTGTGGCGCACCAGTGCCCGATAGCGGGTGCCGCCTTCCACCGCCTCCATCGTGATGTCGGCGGTCATGAAGGTTTCGGAATTCGGACGGAACTCGGGCCCGACCGCATCGGTCCATACCATACGCTTCCGAGGCTCTGCCAGCAGCACGCAGCCTGGCGTTTCATCCATTTCGGCGCCGTCCGGCGACGCCATCACGACCGAGAAGATTCCCCCGGCGCGGGGGTCGATCGCGACGCGCGCTACCGTCCAAGGTTTCGGTGCGAACCATTGCTTGAGCAGGTCGGGCTCCGTCCACGCGCGCCAGAGCTGGGCGGGTGTGGCCCTGACCGTCCGCTCCAGCACGAGATCGAGTTTGGCATCATGCGTCACTATTTTCTCCTTCACCGGGTAGATTCGCTAGAAATGCATCGAGGCGGTCGAGACGCGCCTCCCAAAGTGACCGCTGCTGGCCCAGCCAGCCTTCGGCGGCTTTCGCCGTTTCAGCCTTGAGCCGACAGGTGCGGATGCGGCCGGCCTTGTCGGATTCAATCCATCCGCCCGCCTCCAGCACCTTCAGGTGCTTGAGGAAGCTCGGCAGCGCCATGTCATGCGGCGCGGCAAGCTCAGAGACAGGCGCGGGGCCGGCTGCCAGCCGGGCGATCACCGCACGGCGGGTGGGATCAGCGAGTCCGTGGAAAATCGAATCAAGGTTAGCCATATGGCTATCTATTGACTTGGCACAGTGCTCGTCAAGATACCTAGCCATATGGAAAGGTGTCTTCCATCCGGCGGAGCGAAGGTCATGATGAAACCAAACGACACGGACGACGTCGTCGCACCAAACCCGTCGAAGCCACCGAGCCTGTCCGGAGGAGAAAAGTGACTGAACGGCTGTCCCTACGTCTGAAGGCAATCCTCGAAGCCCTGCCTCTCTCGCCCTGTATACGCGTGCTCGAGGTGGGATGCGGTCCCGGAGCGCTGACGCGCGCCATGTCGTCGGCGATCGGCAGCGGGTATGTGCTCGGGATCGACCGGTCAGACCGGGCCATCGCGCAGGCGATCGCAGGCTCCAAGGAGCAGGTCGCTGCCGGCCGTCTGTCATTCCGAACGGTGGCGGCCGAGGATTTCGTGATGGGACCCGGCGAGGCGCCGTTCGATCTTGTCGTGGCGGTCCGCGTCGGCGCGCTCGACGGCCGTCATCCCGCGGCCGGCGCTCGCGCCTGGCCGCGAATTCGCGCGGCGCTTGCCCCAAGCGGACGGATCTTCGTCGATGGCGTTGAGATACCTGCGGAGACGCCAAGGTGAGGATCGTGCCCTTCACGATGGATCGTGCCGAAGACGCATTGCGCCTGATGAACCTGCTTCGGCTCACGCCGATCAGCCTGCCCGAGTTCCTGGACCGCGAGGCACGATGGCCGGCGGGCGATCTGCGTCTGCGCTGGCTTGGTTACGACAATGACCGGGCCGTTGCCCTCGGGCAGATCGCCAACTCGCCCTATGCGCTATCTGATCATCTTGCCGTGCAGGTCACTGTCGATCCCGATCATCGCGGCCGGGGGAGAGGCAGCACCATGCTCGGCCTTGTGGAGAGCGAAGCCATCGGGCGCGGTTTTCGGGGGCTTGTCGCCACGATACCTGAGGCAGCATCCGGTCCGCAGGCCTGGGCCGAGGCACGCGGGTTTCAGCGCCACGCGCTGCGTTGCGACAGTCTGCTCGACCTTCGGACCTTCGACGGTCAGTCGGCAGTGCGCGCGGGGGTGACGCTCTCGGACATGACCGGAGCCAGTGAGGCGCAGTGGAAGGCGGTGGCGATGCTGTTGCAGACCCTCATCGCCGATGCGCCCGACATGCGAGACCTCCCGTCATGGACGTTGGCGCGCTGTTTTTCGGTACTGCGCGAGACTCCGGCCTCGCGACCGGAATGGGTCGTTGTTGCCGGGTTTAACGGCAGACCCGTCGGCCTCACCATCGGCCACGCTTTGGGCCAGGAGATCTATTCCTACTTCACTGGCGTGTTGCCCGACTGGCGCGGCAGGCATGTCGGCCTCGCGCTCAAGCTGCGCCTGATCGCTGCGGCGCAAATGTCGGGCATCACGACGATG
This sequence comes from Pseudomonadota bacterium, assembly GCA_040390085.1. Classification (GTDB taxonomy): domain Bacteria; phylum Pseudomonadota; class Alphaproteobacteria; order Sphingomonadales; family Sphingomonadaceae; genus Sphingomicrobium. The sequence goes on from JAZJZB010000046.1 coordinate 41,811, forward strand.
CGGACAACGAACCTCGACGCCAATACTGCGGCGCTTCGGCTCAACGCCTCGATTGGCTTCCGTCGCGTTCCCGGCAGCCTGGAGGTCCGCAAGGCTTTGTCTGCGGTCGATTTCGCTACCTCGGCGAATCCCCGGTAACATAGCTGGCTGCGAACTCCGCGCTGGCCGGGATCGGCTTGATGATGTCGATCAGCACCCCCGTTGGGGTCGCTAGTGATGAAGTGGCGCTGGCCGAAGTCCTCATCGCGCAAGGACAGGAGCATAGGGATCCCGTCGGCAACAACCTGGCCATGCACGGTGTCAACATCGTCGACTTCGAAATTGAGAAGGATGTCAGTCGCGCGTCCGCGGGCGACGTAAGGTCGCTTGGTACTGCGCGCGATCTATCCGATTCCGACGTATTCGCACCCAATGGCAGACGGTCTTTCTTACAAGCGATCCTGGCCATGCGAGTGCCCAGAAGCTCTCTGCGATATGATCGCGGAAGTGATTGAGTACGGGGTTCGAGAGCTACAGCACATTCGAGATATCTCTTTAGCGCCATTGGACGATCTCCAAAGTTGGGCACGCTGACCGGCGAAGGATCGCAAGCTATTCCGCAGGTCCGCCCTTTACCTGTATTTCTACGCTACGGTTCTACGAACGCATTCCCTTGTTGCCGCGCCCACATTTCTGCCTCTTCTACTCATCCCCGATCCAGGGCCGCTCGTCCGCGGTCCCTTCACGAACGGGGACGACATGGCGGCTTCTCACCAGCGATCCGAGGCGAGCTTACGCGGCGCGCGCATGTTGCGCACCGCGCTCGGCCCCGCCATCGCCGGATTCCTGGAAGACCCCACAGTCGTCGAGGTGATGCTCAACCCCGACGGGCGGCTCTGGATCGACCGCCTGTCCGAGGGGCTGTCTGATACGGGAGAGTGCCTGTCCGCCGCCGACGGCGAGCGTATCGTGCGCCTGGTGGCGCATCACGTCGGCGCCGAGGTTCATGCCGGCGCACCACGCGTCTCAGCCGAGCTGCCCGAAACCGGAGAGCGGTTCGAGGGGCTGTTGCCCCCCGTCGTGGCGGCGCCGGCCTTCGCGATCCGCAAGCCCGCCGTCGCGGTCTTTACGCTGCAGGACTACGTCGCGTCCGCGATCATGTCGGCGGATCAGGCCGACGTCCTTCGTCGCGCCGTGGCCGATCGGCGCAACATCCTCGTGGCCGGCGGCACCTCGACCGGCAAGACCACGCTCACCAACGCCTTGCTCGCCGAGATCTCAAAGACCGCCGACCGCGTCGTCCTGATCGAGGACACGCGCGAGCTGCAATGCGCGGCCCCAAACCTGGTCGCGATGCGCACCAAGGATGGCGTCGCCACCCTCTCTGAGCTGGTCCGCTCGTCGCTGCGCCTGCGACCAGACCGTATCCCCATCGGTGAGGTGCGCGGGTCCGAGGCGCTCGACCTCTTGAAGGCCTGGGGCACCGGCCACCCTGGCGGCGTCGGCACAATCCACGCCGGCACCGCGCTAGGCGCGCTACGCCGCCTCGAGCAGCTCATCCAGGAAGCCGTCGTCACCGTCCCGCGCGCCCTGATCGCCGAGACGATCGATCTGGTCGCGGTGCTGAGCGGCCGCGGGTCCAATCGCCGCCTGGCCGAACTCGCCCGGATCGAGGGCCTCCGTCCCGACGGCGACTACCACGTAACCCCCGCAACCCAGCCCCCCTCAGGAGATCCCGCATGATCCGCCGGTCCTTGGCCCTACGTCGCCGCCTCACAACGGCGGTCAGTCTCGCGCTTTTCAGCGTTGCGTTCGCGCCGGCCGCCCACGCCTCCGGCTCGTCCATGCCGTGGGAGCAACCGCTCAATCAGATCCTGCAGTCCATCGAAGGACCGGTCGCCAAGATCATCGCGGTGATCATCATCATCGTCACCGGCCTGACGCTCGCCTTCGGCGACACGAGCGGCGGCTTCCGCCGGCTGATC